>CAIZWI010000193.1 GCA_903936645.1 uncultured Verrucomicrobia subdivision 3 bacterium | reverse complement strand
TTTACCATCGGGCCCAGGTTTATTATCCGGTGGTTAGCTGGACGGCGGTGGGAGCGGTGACGTTGTCGCTGGTGGCCACGGCGGGCGCGGCAACCATCTCGTGGAAGTATTTGGAAAGCCGGTGCCTCCAAATGGGGCACCGGCACCGGTTTGAACCGGGCGGCAGATAATTCTAGGGTTGAATTTTGGAGCGTAAAATCGAATGATAGACGGCTCGAATTAAATCTATGTTGCGTTGCCACATCTTATCGCTGGTCCGGAGCCACCGCCGGGCGGCCATGATTGCGCTCGGTTAACCGCCATTGCCCCATGCTTATTTCCATCATCACCCCCAGTTTTCGCAATTCCGCCTGGCTCAAGCTCTGCATTGCCTCCGTGGCGGATCAGACCGGGGTGCAAGTCGAACACATTGTTCAGGATTCCTGTTCCGACGACGGCACGCCGGAGTGGCTGGCGCAGGACACGCGGGTGAAGGCGTTCATCGAAAAAGACAAGGGCATGTACGACGCGGTGAACCGGGGGTATCGCCGGGCGACGGGCGACATCCTGGCGTATTTGAATTGCGACGAGCAATACCTGCCGGGCGCACTCCAATTCGTTCATGACTATTTTGCGCAGCATCCGGAGGTGGACGTGCTGCTGGCGGGTTCGCTGGTGGTGGATGGCGAGGGCAAATACATTTGCCACCGGCATTCGATGGTGCCGCATCCGTGGCATGTGTGGTACCGGTTTCCGGTGCTGACGAGCTCGATCTTTATCCGCCGCCGGGTGATCCATGAGCGCGGACTTTATTTTGACACGAAGTGGCGGGATTTGGGCGACTTTCACTGGGTGCGGTCATTGATGAATAACGGGATTTCGATAGCGGCGTCCAACCACCTCACGTCCAGTTTCGCGGACACTGGGGAGAATATGAATTTACGGCCCAATGCCATCCGGGAAAAAGCCGAGACCGACAACATGATCCCCGGCTGGGTGAAATTATTCAAGCCACTGTGGGTCGTGCATCACCGTGTGCGCCGGCTGGCGAGCGGCCATTTTTCGCTCAAGCCCATGAGCTACGAGATTTACACCCTAAAAAACCCCGGCCAGCGGACGCGCTTCGACGTGGCGAAACCGACGGCGGTTTGGTGGAACCGGTTGTAAGCAAGCCCGGGCGGGCTTATGGGCTGCCAGTCGCGCCGGGCAACTGGACCAGATAAAGGCGCACGGCTTCGGCCACGGTGTCACTGCCCACCATGAGCCGGTGATTGACCGGATCGGCACTTAAATCCATTTGATCCACGAGGCGGCCGGCGCGCTGGGCCATCCAGTGTTCAATGGTTTCGGGCGGCTGCCCGGGCAGGTGGAGGGCGGTAAAATCCACATACACATAATGGATGTTCTGCCGGCGCAATTCCGCGGGAGAATCGGTGGGGAGCACGCGTTCCACCCGGCGCTGGCCGAAGGGCAGCCACATGGCAGGTTCGAGCGTGGACCAGTCGGTGGCATAGCCAATGACGGGTTCATTGGGCGGCACGGAATGCGCGATGAAGGCCCGGGTGTTTTCCACGACGGAAATCCAGAAGAAGGTGTCCAGGCTTTTGGTAAGGCCCGACGCATGCGGATATTTTGCCTCGATTTGGGTGATGAGCGTGCGGGCGGGGAACAAGGGACGGTTGCGCGCGACCACGAGCAAGAAGGCGGTGCTGAGCATGACCAGCACGGCCATTATCCGCCACCATTGCTGGCGCACCAGGGTCAGGTGACCGGGCGCGACGAGCAGGCAGGGGAAGAAAAACACATAATAAGGTCCCAACTGGCGGGCGTTCTGGTATGAAACCACTTTGGCCATGAACACGAGCAGCAACAGGAACGGCACCCACCGCAACAACCCGATTTGGAAGCGGGGTGCAGTCACGGCAACCGGGGCATAACGGCCGCGCCAGCCGAGGGCGGCCAGCACCGAAACCAGGGTAAACACGCAAAGGGACAAACCAATGCCGGCGTTGGTTTCGGAGGTGCCGGAACTCAGGGCGCCGAAGGCTTCGAAGGACGAAAAATGGTGGCCGAAGGGGGTTTGTAAAAACCGATCGAGCATGGCCCCCCAGCGGGCGGTCCAGGGAAACACCGGGGGTTTCAGATTTTGCACCGGCAGGCAAAAGAGGTTGCCCAGCACGGACCAAAAGGGCGAGGTGGGCAGCGTGCCATACAAGGGCGAGGTGGGCGTCAAGTTCGGCGACAGGCCGGTCCAAACGCCGGTGTGGCGGAGGTTGAAAATGGCCAGCGGCAGGGCGGAAACGAGCAAACCGGCCAGGCTCGTGAGCAGAGTTCCCAGGGGCCGGCGCAGCAGGAGTCCGACCCCGGGTCCGATGGCGATGGCCCAGAGCACCACTAGGGGAATGGAGGTTTGTTTGGTGCCGGTCAACAGGGCGGCGGCGAGCAGCGAGAGCCAGAGGTCTGACACGTTTTTGCGGGCGATGCCGCGCAGGGCCAAATCCACGGCGGCCAGGGCATAAATCACGGCAAAACTATCATTCACATCCGAGGCGGCCTGCATGGCGTAACACCAACCCGAGGGCAGCAGCCACATCCACCACCAGGCCACGCGGCTGGGCACACCGAGCCGGGTGAACACACTGAAGATCAACCCCGGCAGCAGGGCAAAGGCGAGCGTGTTGACGAGGAAAATATATCCATCACTGCGGGTGAACAGCATGATGGGAGCGGCCAGCCATTCATAACCGCAACCGACGATGTTCAGGCGTTCGTCCAGACTGTGAATCCAATGCCATTGTTCGTGGCCCAGCCAGTGAAAGACCCGGGGAATCCGGTAGGAATTGGAATCGCCATTGTTGGGGCAATGCAGCCAACCGGCGGCCAGGGACATGAGGACCAGCGCGAGAAACAGGAAGGGCAGCGGCCGCCGCCACCGGCGCCAGATTTTACGGGCGGCCCGCGGGAAAGCGCCCGGGGCGGCGGCTGACTGGCGCACAGCCCAGACGGCCAGGAGGCCGCCGAGCAAGAACAGCCCCAGGTAGCCGGGGCGGTTTAATTGATGCACGGCGGACAAAATCCACCCGCCGCCGACCAGGAGGGCGGACAGTAAAATCCAAGCGCGCACGCAGAAGAGCATAATGGTTTACGGATGAGCCCAAACCTTGAACACCGAAAAGGACTGCTGGCAGACAAAGTGATGTGCTTGCAAGTAGCTCCGCAAGTCACCGCGTTTGTCGTTGAGTTCTGGTTTGGAAAGCACGACCAGGTCAGGAATGGTGTTGCTGGCCAGCCAGGCCGCCGGGGGGTCGGCGATCAGCCAGGCTTTGCCCGGGACGGCGACGGGCGACCGGGCGGGTGAAAGCGGGACCCCGTAATAGACCCCGGCCGTGCCATCGGCGCACCACCAGAGCCGTTGCCCCTGGGCTTGCGCGGCGATGGCAAGGGCGGCGGCCTGACGGTAATCGTCCTTGTGGTGACGCTCGCACCAGCGCAAGGAAGCCGCCGAGGTCAGGGACAGGCCGAGGAACACCAGCGCGAGAGCGCGCTGCCAGCCGCCGGCTTGCCGGAGCCTTTCCAGGCCCGCACCGAGGAGCAAAATCAGTAAAATAATGACCGGCGCAAAATGGCGACCGAGCAGGGTGTTTTGGCGAATGACGGCGAGGAAGAGAATGCACCCGGCCATGAGAGCCACGGGCAGGAGCAAGCCGAGCCACACGCGCGCGGGTGCCTGGCGGAGCACGGGTCCGGTGCCAAACCACAAAACCGCGAGCAGGAGGAGGGCGTACAGGGCCAGGGGCAGAAGGTAGGCGGCATGGAAAGCCGCCACCCCGGATCCATGCATATCCCCGCGACCCGGCCCGAGGCCGGCGAAACCGCATAACTCGTAAACGATGAAAACCACATTCGCCAGCCCGGTGGCGCCCTGGGTGCCGCCATTGCCGTGATGGATGGTCCACAGGTAATAGTCCGCGAGACCGCCCAGGGTCAGGGCGGTGAGCAGGCAAACCAGCCAGACACGCCGGGCCAGATGCCAGGCGCGGGACCAACCCAGCAAGAGGGGGAAAACCAAGACCATGGCCCCGGCCCAAAGCATGCCCAACATACTGCTCCCCGAAAGGGTGACCAGTCCGCAGCAAAACAAGGTGGTCCAAAGGCCTTCGCTGCGGGGGGCCGGGACAGCAACGGCGGCGGGCGGGGCAAACAGTCGCGCCAGAGCGCCGGCCAGCAGAAGACTGGCACTCATTTGCATGACGTAAGGGCGGGCTTCGTTCAGGTAATACCAGAGGAACGGGCTGAGGGCCAGGGCCAGCACAAAGCCGGGCTGACGGCGGGGCAAGGCCAGGAAAGCCACGAGCAGCCAGGGCAGATTGGAGGCCCGCAGCACCCATTCGGCCGCCCCGAAGATTTTTACCCAGCCCCAACTATAAATCATGTACAGGGGCATCTGGGTGTCCGAACCGAGCCCGTTGGACAGGACCTGCCACCAACTGGCGAGCGTGGGTTGGGTGGCAATGGTGGCGGTGGAGGCCTCATCCATCCAAAAGCTCTGGGAGGAAATCGCCAGCGTGCCGGCCAGCAGGACCATAACCAGCCAGAGCCAGTCCTTCCGCGGCAACCACGCATTGGCCGGCACGGGCTTTTCAGTCGGGACGGTCATGCGCAATCAGGGGAGGGCCGCCGGGCGGGGACGGGCGGGGTCGAGGTGTTGCTGGATGAGTTCCGCAATTTTTTCCCCTTCTTTGACGGCAAAATTGGTGCCGCGATCCTCGGGGAATATTTGGGAAAAGTTGGCCAGAAAAACGCCCGGCAGCGGCGTGGAATAGTCCGGGATTTTAGCGGCGTAACGCGTATCCACAATGTGCTGGGCGGCGCGGAAGCGGAAGAGATGTTTTTCGGCCAGCCGGCGGGCGTCAAACGCGGGAAACATTTTTTTCAAATACCCCAGCCAGCGCTCGATCAGCGCGGCGTCGGGGAGATTGTAGAGTTCACCTTCCGGGGCGAGGTAAGCGCCGATGTAGTAGACGTATTTGCCGCCATAAACTGACGGGTCAACGAGGCGGGTATGGTTGATGAACACCAGGAAGGGTGCGTCGGGTTCATTGACATTGACCCAGTAAAAATCGCCCAAGGGCTGGTCGCTGGTAAACACCAGGCAGATGGCGCCCAGGTACTCAATGCTCTGTAATTGCCGGGCGTAATCCCGCAATGATTCCTGAGCGGGGAGCAAGCGCGCCATAGCGGGCGAAGGGCCGGTGAAGAGGCAGGCATCAAAGGGCACGGTCGCGCCATTGATTACCGCCGTGCGGTCGGCGTTAATAGCGGTCACGGCCGCACGGGTTTGGATGGTGACACCCCGGCGGCGGATTTCCTGTTCCAAAGCAGTGGTGATGACGTTGAAGCCGCCGCGGAAATAGCCGAGTTTTTCCTGGCCGCCGCCGGAACGTGAATTGGCGCGGATATGGATGCGCGCCCAGAACCAGGCCATGGAGACGTGCTGGGCATGGCGGTCGAATTTGCCCTTGAGCAAGGGGGTCCAGATGCTGGCCATGGCACTGGCCCCGCAGGCGCGGGTCATCCAGTCATGGGCGGTCACGGACGCGAAGCCCCGCCAGTTTTTCTGGTGCTTGAGATAGAGCGCGGCCAGGCCGGTGCGCAACCGTCCGACGAAGCTGCAGGGTGAGAACCGCAACAAATCCAGGGGGGTTTTGAAGGCATGCACGCGGCCGTTCCGGAAAATGCCGACCGAGCTGTCGCACCAGATTAATTTGTCGGCTAGCCCCAGTTCTTTGACCAAATTCAGGATGCTGGTGTCGGTCAAAAACAGGTGATGGTAGGTTTTTTCCAGGGAGGTGCCGCCGAGGGGAAAGCCGGCGGCCAGGCCCCCTAATTGCGGGGAGCTTTCCACCAGGGTGACGGCGCATTGGGCGTCTGCGGCCAGACGCAACGCGGCGGTAAGACCGGTAAAACCACCGCCAACGATCAGAATCTTTTTGGGCTGGGACATTAAGCGGCCTTGCGAAAGGAGATGAGGCGGTTGAGGTTGTATTGCAGCAGGACGATAATCACGAGCGAGGCGAATTTCGCGGCGTATTTGTTAACGCCATAGGTGCCAATCAAGAGATGCAGCAGGGCGGCGGAGACCAGCCAGCCCAGAAAGGCGACGCCAAAAAAACTTGCCAGCCGAAACGCCAGGCGGTCGGTGAGCCGGAAATTGAACCGCGCGTTCAGGGTAAAGGAAAGCAGGGTGCCGAGGGCATAGCCAAGGCCGTTGGCGGCCTGATAATCCAGCAGGCGGGTGTTCACCAGCAGCGAATAGGAGCCAAAATCCAGACTGGCGCCGCTCAGGCCAATAACACAATACAGCAGGAATTGCCGTTTCTGGAGCAGGAATTTTTTCATTCAACCGGGGGGGGGGGGCGGCGGCGTGAGGCCCGCGCGGTCACGGATAATCCACAGGGGGCGGCCTTTCACCTCGTCGTAGATGCGGCCGATGTATTCGCCGAGAATTCCCAGGCAAATCAGTTGCACCCCGCCGAGGAACAGCACGGAAATGACAATGGTGGGAAAACCCGCCCCGGGCTCCAGGCCAATGCGGGCAAATTTGGCGGCGAACAGTTTTTGGGCAAGCGTAAACACCACCCCGAGAAAGGCAAAACCCGAAACCCAGAGGCCCAGATAGGTCGCCAGCCGCAGGGGGACGGCGGAAAAGGAGAACAATCCGTCCATGGCCAGTTTGAAGGACTTCTTGAAAGTGTATTGGGGCACGCCGGCGGCGCGTTCGGCCCGGTCGAATTCCACGGAGGCCTGCCGGAAACCGCACCAGGTGCGCAAACCGCGCAAATAGCGGCTGCGCTCGGGCAGCGCATTGATAACCGCCACCACCCGCTTGTCCAACAAACAGAAATCACCGGCATCCCGGGCCATGGGCAGCGGGGTCATTTTTTGTAAGAGCCGGTAAAACCCCCAGGCCAGCACCCGTTTGACGAAGGGATCCTGGCGTTGCTTGCGGGTGGCGAAGACCACTTCGAACCCGGCCCGCCACTTGGCGAGCAAGCTGGCGACTTGTTCGGGCGGATCCTGCAAATCGGCATCAATGACGACCACGGCGTCGCCCGAGGCGAAGTGCAGGCCGGCACTGACGGCGGTTTGATGCCCAAAGTTCCGGGCAAAGGAAAAAGCGCGCCAATGGGGATCCTGCTGGCACTGGGCTTGTAACTTTTGCCAGGTGAGGTCGCGGGAACCGTCATCGACACAAATGATCTCGTAATCGGTGCCCCAAGTGGGGGCCACGGCGTGCAACCGCGCAAAGAGCATCGGTAAAACCGCCTCCTCGTTATAGCAGGGCACCACGATGGATATTTTTTCAGCCACTTGTCGGCGAAACGCTAGCATTTTGCCCTCAAGATACAAGGATAAAGCCCGGGCTTGGGCCGTTGTTTCATGGTCAATCCACCGGGCCTGGGCTGGTATTTAAGGAATCGATTTTCCGGTGGAGGAGCCCAGGAACTGGCGGTTAAGTCGTGGCGATTAATCCTATCTGCCATGATCGCAGCCACTTCCCGAGTGGAGACAGGTCAGGCTTTCAGCCCCGGCGGGGTTTTGCTAGGGTGAGGGGGCATGGAATTGCGTGAATTTGCGGAACGGGTGCTGTTTTCGACCAGCCTGGAGGAAAAACTCCGGGCTCCGGAGAACATTACCGACGAGCATCCGGGGGTGGCGCTGGCCACCCCGGCCGGGCCAGGGCGACCGGCCGGGCTGCAATTCAAACCGCATGGTTCTGGCAAGAGCGAGTTTCCCGGGTTGCATCAATTGGAAAAGCCGCGGGAACGCGGCCGGTTGCTCCATTTTTTTGGCAACCATGAACTACTGGCCACGGAACTCATGGCCCTGGTGCTCTTGCGTTTTCCGGAAGCGCCGCCGGCGTTTCGCAAGGGATTGTTGCAGACGCTGAAGGACGAGCAACAACACACCCGGTGGTACATGGACCGCATGCGGGCGTGCGGGCTGGAGTTTGGGGAACTGCCGGTGAGCGGTTACTTCTGGCGGTGTGTTTCCCCGATGGAAAATCCGATGGATTATGTCGCCAGCCTTAGTCTTACCTTTGAGCAGGCCAACCTCGATTTTGCGGGTCATTTTTCCCGGGGATTTGCCGCCGTGGGAGACACTGAAACGGCGCAATTGCTGGCCCAGATTTACAAGGATGAGATCGGCCACGTGGCGTATGGTCTGAAGTGGTTTCGGCGCTGGAAAAACCCCAACGAGAGCGACTGGGAAGCTTTTTGCCGGACCTTGAAATTCCCGCTATCCCCGCAACGGGCCAAGGGGTTCACCCTGAACCTGGCCGGGCGGCGCGCGGCGGGGCTGGACGCGGACTTCATTGCGCAACTGGAGGTGTACTCGCAATCGAAGGGGCGCACGCCCAATATTTATGTGTTCAATCCGCTGGCGGAGGGGCGCATTGCCGGGGGCAAAGCATTTAATGCCAACCAGCACCAGGCGCAACTGGTGGCGGACCTGGAAAATCTGCCGCAATTCCTGGGGCGGCAGGACGACATTGTCCTGGTGCGGCACCGGCCGGCGGTGGATTTTTTGAGCCGGATCAAACAGGCGGGCTTCGCGCTGCCGGAATTTGTGGCGCAGGGGGAAATCCATGCGTTGCGGGAACGCAAACTTGGGACGTTGCGACCGTGGGCGTGGGGACCGGACAGTCAGGAGTTGCTGGCCCCCTTATTCGAGCGGGTAACGGGGGAAGCGCGCACGGCGGAACAGCGCTTTAATCCGGGGCTGGCGGAGCTTTATTCCAAAGCCTGGAGCGCGGCCTTCCTGCGGCAATTTCTCGTGGAGGCGGGGGCCATGAGGCTGGACACTGGCATGCTGTGCAGTGAAGCGGAAGTCGGGGTCGCGGTACATTCCCTGCCGGAGGCGCTCGCCGCCATCGCGGAGATTCGGCGGCGGGGTCACCACAAGATTATCGTGAAGGAGGCGCTGGGCGTGGCGGGGAGCAATGCCCTGCGGCTGTTTGAACCGGAGCTGCCGGAGACCCACCGACGCTGGCTGGAACGGGCGCTGCACCAGGGGCACCCGCTCGTGGTGGAACCGTGGCTGGAACGGGAAATGGATTTTTCCGCGCAATTGGAAATGGGCCCGGAAGGTTTGAAACTTTGCGGTTATACCGGATTAATGAACGATGCCCGGGGGCAGTTTCAAGGGAATTGGGCGGAGACGCATCATCACAAACGCATTCCCGCGCGGGTGATTGCCCGATTTAACGCGGCAGCCGATGTGTCCGGGGCGATGCTGGCGGTTTATGCCGCCATTTTCTCCAAGTTGGAGGCGGAACTGCGCGCGCGAAGCTTTTCGGGTGCGTTGGGGATTGATGCGTTTGTTTACCAGGATGCCGCCGGCCGGCGGCGCTTGAAACCGGTGGTGGAGATCAATCCCCGCCACACCATGGGCCGGGTAACGGTGGAGCTGATGAAGCAAGTTGCCCAGGGCGGTTGCGGCTGGTTTCGCCTGGTCAACCAGGCCCAATTGCGGGCGGAAGGGGTGGCGGATTTTCCGGCGTATGCCCGGGCGCTGGCGGAACGTTTTCCACTGCAACTCGCCGGTGAACCGGCAGGCAGGATCCGCGAAGGGGCGATCTGCTTAAATGACCCGGCGCGGGCGAAGGTGTGCCTGGCGGTGTTCCAAGTAACCAGCTCAAGCAAGTCTGGGCCTGAGCCCACGGGCTTTGCCGGGTTCTGATTGGGCCAGGGTGGCGGCCACGATTTCAAATCACTGAAACCTGAACTGGCATTATCGCGTCGTATCCTGTATATTAATTTATGAATCCGAACGACACATTCCAGTCGGAGCACTCGGTACATTTGGCGGACCACTTCCTGACCCGCCGGCAGTTTCTCCAGCGGGCGGGTATGGGGTTTGGCGCGTTAAGTCTGGCGAGCCTGTTGGGTCCGGAGTTATTTGGCACTTCGGCCTCCGCCATGGAAGCGGAGCCCTCGCTGCTCCCGAAAACCCCACCCCTGCCGGCCAAGGCGAAGCATGTGGTGCATATCTTCGCACAAGGCGCGCCGTCGCACGTGGACACCTGGGATCCCAAGCCGGCCCTCGCCAAGTACGACGGCCAGGCCATCCCGGGCATGGAAGGCGTGGCAATGGCCTCGCCGTTCAAATTTTCCAAGAAAGGCAAGTCCGGCATTGAAATGAGCGAAGTTTTCCCCCACTTGGGCGAGGTGGCGGATGATTTGTGCGTGATCCGCTCGATGTACACGGATATTCCCGCCCATGAAGTGGCCACGATCCTGATGAACACGGGCTCGCGCCTGGTGCGGCCGAGTGTGGGCTCCTGGGTGTTATATGGTTTGGGCACGGAAAACCAAAACATGCCCGGGTTCATTTCCCTGCGACCCGGCGGGGCGCCGCCCGGGGGCACCTCCAACTGGCAATCGGCCTTTCTACCCGGGCTGTACCAGGGCGTGAGCATCAACACGAAGGTGCCCACCCTGAACATGTTGATCGAGAACATTCGCAACCCCAACACCCCCCTGGTGGAACAGCGGCGGCAGCTGGATTTGGTGCACAAACTCAACGAGTTGCACTCCCAGGACCTGGAGAAAGACGCGCAGTTGGAAGCGCGCCTGCAAGCCTTTGAAATGGCGTTCAAGATGCAAACTGAAGCCACGGACGCTTTTGACCTGCACAAGGAGCCGGAGAGCATCCGCGAACTCTACGGGCGTTCCGCGCAGGGCAACCAAATGCTGATTGCGCGCCGCCTAATTGAGCGCGGGGTGCGGTTCGTGCAGGTTTGGGCGGGCGGGTGGGATCATCATCAAGATTTGCAGGAAAAGCTACCGGACCGGGCGAAGGACATTGACCAGCCGCTCGCGGCCTTCATCACGGATTTGAAACAGCGCAACCTCTTCGATGAAACCCTGATCGTCTGGGGTGGCGAATTTGGCCGCAAACCCATGCGCGACCGTAACGGCGGGGAAAATCCGGGGCGGGATCATAATTCCAAGGCGTTCACCACCGTGCTCGCAGGGGGTGGCGTGAAGGGCGGGATGACCTATGGGGCGACGGATGAATTCGGCGCGGCCGCCATTGAGAACAAAGTGCACGTGCATGACTTGCACGCCACCCTGCTGGCTTTGCTGGGTTTTGATCACAAAAAACTGACCTACCGTTATAACGGCCGGGATTTCCGGCTGACAGAAACCAGTGGTGAAATCATTCAAGCGGTGATGGCATGAAACCTTGTTTGTCATGGCTGGGCCTGTTTGGGGCCCTGGGTTTGATCACGGCATCGGCCGCCGATTTGACGCCCGCACAGTTGGATTTTTTTGAAAATAAAATCCGGCCGGTGCTGGCGGACCGCTGTTACAAGTGCCACAGCCCCCTGGCGGAAAAGGTCAAGGGCGGGCTTGTGCTGGACACGCGCGAGGGTTTGCTCAAAGGCGGGGAAAGTGGTCCCGCCCTCGTGCCGGGGGATCCCGAAACGAGCCTGCTGATCAAAGCCATTCGCTATACGGATCCGGATTTGCAGATGCCCAAGGACAAGAAGCTGGAGGACGAGCAGATTGCAAACCTAACGGCATGGGTTAAAATGGGGGCACCCGATCCCCGCGTGCCCTCCCGGCGGAAATATACGGACAGCACAACCAATCATTGGGCCTGGCAGCCGGTCAAGGCCGTGGCCATTCCCGAGGTCAGCGACCCGGGCTGGTGCCAAACCCCGGTGGACCGCTTCATTCTCGCGAAACTGGATGCCGCCGGTTTGCGGCCCAATCCGCCGGCGGACAAACGCGCCTTGATTCGGCGGGCTTCGTTCGATTTGATCGGCCTGCCCCCGACGCCGGAAGAGGTGGATGAATTTGTGAGCGACCCGGCACCGGATGCCTTTGCCAAAGTGGTGGACCGGCTGCTGGCCTCC
This sequence comes from uncultured Verrucomicrobia subdivision 3 bacterium, assembly GCA_903936645.1. Classification (GTDB taxonomy): domain Bacteria; phylum Verrucomicrobiota; class Verrucomicrobiia; order Limisphaerales; family UBA11358; genus UBA11358. Next base: position 42,600 of record CAIZWI010000193.1, on the reverse strand, counting down.
CCCCATTACGGGGAGCGCTGGGGCCGGCATTGGCTGGATGTGGCGCGGTACAGCGACACCAAAGGCCAGCCGCGCAACAACACGGAGGCCAATTTGAATCCCTTTGCCTGGAGTTATCGGGATTATGTGATCCGCAGTTTCAATGACAACAAGCCTTACGATGTGTTTATCAAGGAACAGATCGCGGCCGACCGGATGAGCACCTCCGCCCGCAACCCCACCAATCTGGCGGCGCTGGGCTTTCTCACCGTGGGCGATCATTTTTTTGGGATGCAAAACGACATCATCAATGACCGGATCGATGTGGTCTGCAAAGGATTTCTCGGACTGACGGTCACCTGCGCACGCTGCCACGACCACAAATTTGATCCGATTCCACAGCAAGATTATTATTCACTCCACGGGGTATTCTCGAGCACGGTGGAACCGAAAGCCGAGCCAGTGCTGGGCAAAATCACCGATTCGCCAGCGTACGCGGAATATTACCGGCAGCGCAACAAACTGGCGGCCCAGGAAACCGCGCTGACGGAGAGCCTGCCCAAACTGCGGAAGGCCGGCAACGATGAGGCCTTCAAAAAAGCGCAACGCGATTTGCGGGAAACCATTCACCAAATTGCCGATTTGGAATTTACGAATCTGGCCGCCCCCTTGCGGGCCATGGTGCTGGAAGACACGGTGCGGGGGCATGACTCGCCGCTGTTCATCCGGGGCGAGGCCGGTAACAAAGGGGCGCCGGTACCCCGCCGCTTCCTGCAACTGCTTTCCGGGCCCAACCGGGCGGTCTGGACCAATGGCAGCGGGCGCGCGGAACTGGCCCTGGCCATTGCCAGCAAGAGTAATCCGCTCACCGCGCGGGTCATGATTAACCGCATTTGGCTGCATCATTTTGGCGCGGGCATTGTGCCCACCCCGGATGACTTGGGCACCATGTCCGAACCGCCGAGCCATCCGGAAATGCTGGATTATCTGGCCAGGAACTTCATGACCAACGGGTGGAACATCAAAAAAATTCACCGGCTGATCATGCTCTCCAGTGTTTACCAGGAGAGCAGCCTGGGCAATCCGCGCTTTGCCCAGACCGATCCGGGCAACCGCCTGCTCTGGCGCGCGAACCTCCGGCGGCTGGAGTACGAGCCGCTGCGGGATTCGCTGCTGGCCATTGGCGGCTTGCTGGACACCAACGTCTATGGCCGGCCGGTGGACCTGCGCCAGCATCCGGACTCCACGCGCCGTTCGGTCTATCATTTGGTGGACCGGGCGAATATTGACGACGTGCTGATCAATTTTGATTTTGCCACACCGGACATGGTGACGGGCATCCGCCACCAGACCACGGTGCCACAACAAGCCTTGTATTTGATGAACAGCCCGATGGTGATCCAACTGGCGCGGCGGCTGGTGGCCATGCCGGAGTTTGTGAACACGACGGAGGAAAGCGAACGGTTAAATCTCCTGTATGCACGGATTTACCAGCGACCGCCGAGCGCCGAGGAAGCCGCGCTCGGGCTGGAGTTTGTGAGCCAAACCCAGTTGCGCGATGACTCGGTGTTGGAACTGGCCAACAATAACGACACCGTCAAACCATTGAAACCCAAACCACTGAAACGCCCGGGGGCCAACGGGAATAAAAAGCTGGCCCCGCTGACCTCGTGGGAGGAGTATGCCCAGGCGCTCCTGCAGGCGAATGAAACGTCGTTTGTGAATTAAGCGGGCGGGCGGGCGATCCGCGATGCGGGCCGGCGGGTTCAGGGTTTTTCCACAGACCGCATGGCGGCGGCGAGATTTTTTAGAAAGTGTTCGAGGGTAAAATGGTTTGTGAAATTTTCCCGTAATTGCCGACCGTCGTGGCTGTCCATGAGCTGGGTCAAAGCTTGAGCCACTTGTGCCGGATCCTGGTTGTCCACCAGGCCGGGGTAACCGGGCCAAAACATTTCGGGCAGCGAGCGCCAGCGGGTGGTGATGATGGGGAGCCCATAGGCCATGGCTTCGATCAGATTGACCGGCTGGTTTTCCCCCAAATAGAGGGTCGGAAAGCAAAACAGGTCCGCCTCGCGCAAGGCCCGGTCTTTTTCAAAACCGGAAATGAAGCCCAAATGCTGCAAGGCCCCGGCGAATTCAGGCAATTTCAAGAGCCGTTCAAATTCCAGCTGCTCGGCCGGGCTGACAAAAGTGCCGGCGGCAACGAGCTTAAACCGCAGGGGGGATTGCCGGGCGGCCAGCCCGGCATTGGCCAACCGGACGCCGTGGGCGGCGGAAAAAACGCCTTTTTCATGACTGCAATGGGCGATAAACAAGACCTGCACCACCTGAGGCTCGCTGCCGGCCAAGGCCAAATCGGCAGGCGCAGGCGCAAGCCCGGCAAGCAATTGCCGGCGCACGACCTGGCGAGCCTCGCGCCGGGGCTGAACGCTGGTCAAATAATCCGGACAGGGGTCAGGAATGCCATTGCCCACCACGCGAATGTGGCGGGCGCGGAGTTTTTGAGCATCCGCCAGGTTAAAGTTGGAAATGACAATGCTCAGGTCGGCATGCTTGTACCAGCGATACGTGAGGGCGCGGGTGCGCATTTGGACGGAAGTTTCGAGCCATTTGGCGAGGCCAGCGGCATGCCAGTGGAGGATGAGGTGTTTGAAAAATGGCCGGCACAGGCACATGACGAGCCAGTCGCGGTAAACGGCCACGCGCTTGCCGGGGGCGGGCACATAATAAAAATTGGTCACCCCATGGCGGAAGCGGCACCAAATGGCCACGAGACAGTACCAGAAGATCAGTAATATTTTGAACCCCTGAAACTCGCCCACATCTTCGAGCGAACGAGAAAAGCGGGCATTGACATGGTAACATTCGATGCCGTAGGGCGCGTCGGGCCCGGCGGGTCGCTGGCGCTGGTCCCCCCCAAAGTGATTGAGCATGAGGCCGACCATGTAACTTTGGCCGTGGTGCGGCGGTGGCGTATGGGCAAAGACGAGCAACTTCATGACTAGGGCATACCAGACGAACCAACGTTTTTTAAAGCGTCTGCCATTTTGACCATTTCACGGTTGACGGGAAAGGTTTTTCGCCCGCCTTTTCGGGCAGGCCCGGAAGGGCTGGTATTTTCAACCGGCAAAGTTTAACCTGAAAGTATTGTTTTATGGATAGCGACCGCATCAACGTTCTGGGCGTGGGGATTCACAAGCTGAATCTGCCCATGGCAGTGGAGCGCATGGCCACGGCGGTGCGGGAGCGGCGCAAAGGTTACATTTGTGTGACGGGGGTGCACGGGGTGATGGAGGCGCAAACCAACGAGGATTTTCGCCGGATTTTGAACGGGGCATTTCTCTGCACGCCGGATGGCATGCCCATGGTGTGGATGGGGAAGATCCATGGTTACCGTCCGATGGACCGGGTGTACGGTCCGGATTTGATGCTGGAGATTTGCCGGTGGAGTGAAAGCAGCGGGTGCCGACACTTTTTTTATGGGGGTGCGGAGGGGGTCGCGGAGGAATTGCGCGCCCGGCTGACCGCACGTTTTCCCAAATTGCAGGTGGTGGGATGCTATACCCCCCCTTTCCGGCCGCTCAACCCGGGCGAGGAGCAGGCGTTGCAGCAGACTATTCAAACCAGCCGACCGGATATTCTGTGGGTGGGGTTAAGCACGCCCAAACAGGAAAAATTCATGGCCGAATACCTGCCCAAGCTGGACGTGACCCTGATGGTGGGTGTGGGGGCCGCCTTTGATTTCCATAGTGGCCGGGTGCGGCAATCGCCCCGCTGGATGCAACGGAGCGGTTTGGAATGGTTTTACCGTTTGTGCCAGGAGCCCCGGCGGCTGGCCAAGCGCTATTTGAAAAACAACCCTTGGTTTTTGCTGAAAATCGCCGGCCAGCTCACCCGCATCACCAAATATCCACTAACGTGAATAGCGGGACAGTATCGGTTACTGGCGGGGTGGCAGGACCGTGGCACAAGGGTTAGCGAGTGGCGGGAATGGCCGGCTAACTCGGGCGATTTTGTTTGAGGCAGCCGGCGCGATAGTCTATACAGTTAAAAGAAACTATGTCTGTTGAAAATCCAAAGACACCAAGCTGGCAATTTCAGGGATTATGGCCGCATGAAATAGCCTATCTCTGCCTGCTAGTAACGGCTTTGTATTGTTCACAAATCCACACGGCGGCGTGGCCGGAATTGTTGTATCGGGCGGCGTTTTTGGGGGCTTGGCCGGTGCTCTGGTATCGGTGCCGGGAGGAATGGCAGCAACTGCCCAACCGGGGGTTTTTTCTATTGCTGGCGGTGCTGTGGTTCCCGATCTTTGACATCCTCGGTATTTCAACCTTTCATGTCATGGGCACCACCTCTTTATTTTACGCGATGTTCAATGATTACACGGCACCCTCGGTGGATGACGGACATTGCATCCTCATTCCCTTTGTCGTGATGGTGCTGGTGTGGTGGAAACGCCGTGAACTGGCGGCGCAACCCACCGGGTTGTGGTGGCCGGGCATGGGGATCGTGGCCGCCGGTCTGGTGATGCACCTGGCAGGGTTTGTGGCTCAACAACCACGGTTATCCATGCTTGGCCTGTTGACCGGTTTTTATGGCATCATGGGTGTGGCCTGGGGCCCGCACTGGCTGAAAGCGATTTTATTTCCCTACTTTTTGCTGGGGTTTTGCATTCCGGTGGGGGAATGGGCGGTGCCCATCAGCCTGCCTTTGCGCATTTTGGTGGCGACGATTGTGGCCACGATTTCCCAATTGGGGCTGGCACCGGATGTGATTCGCCAGGGCACCCAACTGCTGGACGCGCAGCACACGTTTGGCTATGAAGTGGCCCCGGCATGCAGTGGCATTCACAGTTTGGTGGCGATGCTGGCGCTGACCATCATCTACGGCTACCTTAATTTAAAGACCCCGTGGAAGCGGGTGGTCATGGTGGCGGCCGCCCTGCCCCTGGCGGTGCTGGGCAATGTGGTGCGGCTGTGCCTGACCATCATGGTGGCGGAAATGTTCGGCCAGAGTGCCGGCAAGTCGGTGGAGACCAATTTTGGTTTCATTACTTTTGCCGTGGCAATCGGTTGCGTGATTTTCCTGGGCCGCTGGCTGGAAAAATCGGAAATAAATCGCGCCGAGGAGGCCAAACCACTGACGCCATGAACCGCCAAAAAATCTCCATGCTGGCCGTCTTTCTGGCGCTCCTCGCGGTCACGAGCAGCCTGCTGCTGCGGGCGCGGTCCAACCAGAGGCTGGGCGAACCGGGCGTGCGCACCGAACCCCTGCCGGGAACGCACAATTTGAAGGTGGTGATACCGCAAGCGGTGCCAGGTTACACGGGAGTCATTTCAGACCAACCCGACACGGTGTTGAATGCGCTGCCATTGGACACCAGCTTTGGCCATTGTGTTTACACCGACACAAACCATTTCCAGACCGTGGCGAACGTGGTCCTGATGGGGCTGGACCGGACCAGCATTCATAAACCGCAAGTATGCCTCACAGCTCAAGGGTGGGTGATAGCGGATGCCAGCTCCAAAGTGGAGATGCTGCCGATGACCCGGCCCTTTCCGTATCAATTGCCGGTCATGCACCTGGAGGCCAGCCTGCACACGGAAGTGCATGGCAAACCCGAGGTTTTGAGCGGGGTGTATGTTTACTGGTTTGTGGATGGCGACAAGTTAACCGCGCACCACTGGCAGCGCATGTGGTGGATGGCCCGGGACGTCTTAACCACCGGGGTGCTGGACCGTTTTGCCTACATTAGTTTTTTTGCGATCTGCGCGCCCGGCCAGGAGGAGGTCACGTATGAGCGCATGAAAAATGTGATTATCGCCACGGTGCCGGAATTTCAACTCGTTCCCCGAACCAACGGGACCCTGACCGCCGAAGCCCGCTAAATCAGACTCCAAACCCCCTCATGCTGCGCCGCGATCTTCATATCCGCATGCAAATGCACCAACTGGCAGACGCCTGCCTGTTTGGTTTCAGCTTTTGGCTGGCCAGTTTGTTGCGCCTGAATTCGGTGGTGATTGAATGGTTTAATTTTCCGGCCATCCCGCCCGACTCGTTTAGCAATGTCATCTGGTTGTACTTCGCGCTGGTACCGGCCGCCCCACTCGTGCTTGAATCCCAGGGATTTTATAACCGTCCGATGATGGGACCGCGCCGGGCGGCACTGTGGCCGCTGTTGAAGGGGATTTTAATTGTGACCTTTGGGCTGATTCTCACAATCTATGCCTTCCACCAGCAAATTCCGCGCGCAGTGCCGACATTTTTTGGCATCATCAGTTTTTCCCTGATTTTCACCAAGGAAGAAATCATCCGGTGGTATTTGAGCAGCCACCTGGCCCAGAGCCAGTTCAAACGGCGGTTCATTCTGGTGGGGATTGAACGCGAACTCGCGCGCATCCGGCAGGAACTCACTGAGCGGGGCGACCACAGTGTCAGCATCGTGGCCGAGGTTAATTTGGTGGAAACGCCGGTGCAGCAACTGGTGGCGGAACTGCATAACCATTCGGTTTATGGCGTGATTTTGAGCGCCAAGCACACCAATTTTGAACAGGTGGAGTATGTCATCCGGGCCTGCGAGCTGGAGGGGGTGGAAGTGTGGCTGGTCGCGGATTTTTTCAGCACGCAGATTTCCCGCACGAGTCTGGATGAACTATTGGGACGTCCCCTGCTCATTTTCCGCACCACGCCGGAGGCTTCCTGGCGCATCGTAGTGAAACAGGCCACCGATTTGCTGGGCTCGCTGCTGCTGCTGCTCGTCTTGTCGTGGGTCTTTGTAATAGTGGCCATCCTGATCAAGCTGACCTCCCCGGGGCCGATCCTGTTTCGGCAGCAGCGGTCGGGTTTGAACGGCCGGCCCTTCACCATTTTTAAGTTTCGCACGATGGTGACCAATGCGGAACAGTTCCAGCATGAACTCTCGGCGATGAACGAAATGACGGGGCCGGTGTTCAAGGTAACCAATGATCCGCGCATCACCCCGGCCGGGAAATTTTTGCGCAAGTGGAGTCTGGATGAACTGCCGCAAATCTTCAATGTGCTGCGGGGAGAAATGAGCCTGGTAGGCCCGCGGCCACTGCCGGTGGATGAAGTCAAACGGTTTGAAAACCTTTCCCACCGGCGGCGCCTGAGCGTAAAACCGGGTCTGACGTGCCTGTGGCAGGTGAAAGGGCGCAACCAAATTAATGATTTCCGCGAATGGGTTCGGCTGGATCTCGAGTATATTGACAACTGGTCCCTGGGCTTGGATTTCAAAATCCTGTTAATGACCATCCCCGCCGTGGTACGGGGCACGGGGGCCAAGTAAATTTGCCGGTTGGTGCCCCCGGTTCGGTTTTGCCATCATGATTTTTCGCGCCCGCCAGTTTGAATGGAGTTTTCCGCGTGCGGCGGTGGTGATGGGGATTGTCAATGTGACGCCGGATTCGTTCTATGATGGCGGCCGATTTTTGGATCCGGCGGCGGCGGTCGCCCACGGATTGGAACTGGTGGCGGAGGGGGCAGAAATTCTGGATATTGGCGGGGACTCATCGCGCCCGGGGGCCGCACCGGCAACGGAGGACGAGGAGCTCGCCCGGGTGATTCCGGTCATCGCGGCACTGGCGGCCCAAACCAGGGTGGCGCTGTCCATTGACACCACCAAACCCGCCGTGGCCCGGGCCGCGCTGGCCGCCGGGGCATGCATCGTCAATGATGTCGCCGCCCACCGCCGTGATGACAGCCTCTGGAAAGTGGTCGCCGAGGCGGGGGCGGGTTATATTTGCATGCACGCCCAGGGGCCGCCGGCCACCATGCAGACCGCGCCGGCTTACCACGATGTGGTCCGGGAGGTGGCGGCTTTTTTTGCGGACCGACTGGACCAAATTGAGCGGGCGGGGGTGCCCGCCGAGCACATCGTTTTGGACGTGGGCATTGGGTTTGGCAAAACCCTGGAACACAATTTGCAATTACTGGCTGGACTGGGGGAGTTCGCCCGGTTTAAACGGCCCACCTTGCTGGGTGTATCCCGCAAATCCTTCATTCATAAATTATTGAACACCGCGCTAAATGAACGCTTGCCCGCTTCGCTGGCTTGCGCCAGCATGGCGATAGCGGCGGGCGTCCAATTCATTCGCACCCATGATGTTGCGGCCACGGTGCAGGCGGTGCGCATGACTGAGGCCATCCTGGCTCACCGAAAATAATGGGGATGTACTTGCAAATCATATGGCGGCCGGCGTTGGAAATCCTGATCCTCGCGGTCACGATTTACTATGCCTTTCGCTTTTTGCGGGGCACCCGGGGCTGGCCGGTGGTGATTGGCTTTGTCCTGGTGCTGCTGGCCCTCACGCTGGTCACCACGGCGCTGGATTTAAAGATCTTGCGCTTGTTGCTGGGCACCTTTTCAGCCTTCTTCGCGGTGGCGGTGCTGGTGATCTTTCAACCGGAGCTGCGGCGCATGCTGGCGGAGCTGGGCAGCCTGCCCCTGTTTGCCAGCACCAGCGAGCAGCGGGAAAGCATTGAGGTGATCATCCAGACGGTGGAACGACTGGCGGACATTCGCATTGGCGCCCTGATTGCGGTGGAGCAATCCATCCAGTTGCAGGAGGCGGTGGAATCGGGGATCCGGGTGGATTGTGATGCCACGCCCGAGATGCTGGAGACGATTTTCTTCCCGAATAATGCCATTCACGACGGCGGGGTGATCATCAAGGGGGACCGCATCGCCTACGCGGCCTGTATTTTTCCACTGACCCAGCGCAAGGATTTGAACAAAACCCTGGGCACCCGCCACCGGGCGGCCATCGGGCTGAGCGAGGAAACGGATGCAGTTGTCGTGGTGGTATCCGAGGAAACGGGGATGATTTCCCATGCTTACAAGGGCCAGTTGGTGCGCGGGGTGACCCCAGAAGAATTGCGGTCCTTCCTGACTTCCGTCATTGTCCGGCCGGCGCACGCCCGGGGGGCGGCGGCCTGGTTCCGGCAGCGTTTTGCCGACCGGCCGGCCACCGGCCCGGCCGTAATTACCAAGCAAAGCCCGCGCCAGCCCGCGCGCCCCGGCAATAAATGAGCATGAACGCATGAGGGATTTACTCGTCAAAGATCTGCCGTGGAAATTATTTTCCCTGTTTCTGGCGTTGGTGCTGTGGCTCACGGTGGACCGCATCTACCGCGAGGCACAAACCCCGGAGGTGCCGCTGGCGGGCAGTGTCGTGACTTTTGAAAGCCTGCCCGTGCTCATTGTTTCCACCGCATCGGACGTGAGATTTTTTCGGGTCATCCCCAGCACAGTATCCATCAAGGTGAGCGGGCCACCGGAAATCATGGCGGGCTTGCAAGCCAGTCAGGTGCGCCCGATGGTGGACCTGACGGAGATTGGCGACGTGAAAGATTTGAACCGCCGCGTGGACGTTTCCACGCCGGCGGGGGTGACGTTAATTTCGGTCACCCCGGCCAAAGTGGGCGTGATCCTGCCGCCCAAGCGGTAAGTTCAGCCTGCCCACCGCTCCCCAATAATTTCAACTCATGAAGCAATCCAACCACAAAATCTTCGGCACCGACGGCGTGCGGGGCACCGCGAACATTGAACCGGTGACCGCGGAAACCGCCCTCAAGCTGGGGCGTGCCGCGGCCCATGTTTTCAAAACCCGCCAGCGGCAGGCCCGGGGCCACGGCCCCCACCGCATTGTGCTGGGGAAGGACACCCGGCTTTCCGGATACATGCTCGAAAATGCCATTTCCTCGGGCATTCTCTCCAGTGGGGTGGACGTGCTTTTCATCGGCCCGCTGCCGACCCCCGGGGTCGCCTACATTACCCGCAGCCTGCGGGCGGATGCGGGCATAGTCATTACGGCGTCCCACAATCCGTACACCGATAATGGCATCAAATTTTTCCGGGCGGATGGTTTCAAACTGGATGACCAGGTGGAAAGCCGCATTGAACAACTGGTATTCAGTGGCGAGATTGAATCCATCCCGCCCAAGGCCCCGGAGATCGGCAAAGCGGTGCGGATTGACGACGCCCTGGGCCGTTACATCGAATACGCAAAAGCCAGTTTTCCGCGCGCCCTCACGCTGGAAGGCATGCGCATTGTGGTGGATTGTGGGAACGGGGCGGCCTACAAATCCACGCCTGCCGTGCTGCGTGAGCTGGGGGCCGACATCATCGTGACGGGGAACAAGCCCGACGGGAAAAACATCAATGAACACTGCGGCTCACTGTTTCCCGAGGCGATGTGCCAGAGCGTGGTGGCGCACGGGGCGCATGTGGGCATCGCCCACGACGGGGATGCCGACCGGGTGATCCTGTGCGATGAAAACGGCCGGTTGATTGATGGCGACGACATCATGGCCATCGCGGCACTGGACATGCTCAAGGAAAAGACCCTGGCACACGACACGCTGGTCAGTACCGTGATGAGTAACGCCGGACTGGAAGAGGCCATCAAACAGGCCGGGGGCACGATGCTGCGCACCCCGGTGGGTGACAAGCATGTGATCGATGAAATGTTGCGGGGCGGCTATAACTTTGGGGGCGAGCAAAGCGGCCATTTAATCTTCAAAGATTATAGCAGCACGGGGGACGGCCTGGTGGCTGCCTTGCAAATCCTGCGGATCATGAAGGCCCGGCAACTGCCGCTTTCGCAACTGGCCCAATGCTGGACCCGGTTTCCGCAACTGGTGACGAACCTCAAGGTGCGGGAGAAGCGCCCCCTGGCGGAACTCAGCGCGGTGAACCGGCTGGTGAATGCCGCGGAAACGGCCCTGCAAGCGCAGGGCGGACGACTGCTGCTGCGCTACTCGGGCACCGAACCGAAGATTCGGCTGCTCGTGGAGGGTCGCGATCAAGCCGCCTTGCAGCACTGGACCAAACAAATCATGGCGGAGCTGCAACTCCAGATTGGCAGCTAGACCGCGAGGCCGCCTCAACCCTGCGGCGGGACAATGGAGGGCACCCGGAAGGTGTCGCTCTCATAATCCTGGCCGCCGCGGGGGCCGCTGCTGAAGACGATGAACGTGTTCGGCTCGAGCATTTCCATGGTATGAATCTCGTTGGGCGGGGAAGTGATCAGGTCATTGGCCTCCACGAGCACGGATTGCGGGGGCTGGCTGCGATCCACGGGCTGCCACCAATAACGGAACCTGCCTTTGATCACAAACACCGACTGCGTGGTTTGTTTGTGGTAATGGTTGCCGCGAACCACGCCGGCCTGCAGGGACTCGATGATGGCGGCGTGTTGGATGGAGGTTTGGTAGAAAATGTCGGAGATGCTGCCCCGTTCATCACTGGTCGCAGGCACAATTTTTTTAAGAATCATATTCGGTGGCGTAGGGGTTTAAAAACTGGATGCGGGGATTGACCTTCAACAAAATGTTCTGGAGCGGGCCGGACAAGTTCCAGGAGGTGATGATGGCGTGGACATTTTCATATTTGGCCAGGGCGTCATCGGGGACGATGGGGATGCGGGTGCGCGGGGTGGCCTTGCCGATCTTGGCGGGCGAGGAATCCGTGACGTAATCGATGACGGATGCGTCCAAATTATAATAATTCAGGAAGGTGTTGCCCTTGGCGGCGGCCCCCACGCAGACGATGGCCGCACCCTGGGTCTTGAGCTGGTAGAGATGGGCCAGAAAGCGATCGCGCCGCTGGCGCACCCGCCGGGCATAGGCCTGGTAAGTGACAGGATCGAACAGTCCCAGGGCCAGTTCCTGGGCGAGATACGCCTGCCAGGGCGGAAGGCCGGCGAAATTCGCCGCGAGGCTGTCGGGATGCTGGACAAACACGCGGAGGGAGCCGCCGTGATAATCGACCTCTTCAACGTGCACGACCTGGAGGCCGGCGCGGGCAACCAGATTCTGGGCGTAAGTCACGGTGAACCAGTTCACATGTTCGTGGTAGATCATGTCGAACTTGAGTTCCCGCACAGACACGGCCCAGTAAGGCAGTTCAAACACGAAGGTGCCGCCGGGGGCCAGCAGGGCCTTCACCGTTTGTGTAAAACCCAGCGGGTCATCGGCGTGGTTGTACACGTTGTTGGCGACGATTAATTTGGGCGCGCGGGGCAAGGCGGCGCGGATTTGGGGAAGCGTGTCGGCTTTGAAAAAGGCGTTGATGGTCTTCACCCCGCGCTCCTGCGCCAGGCGGGCCATCACCGGGGCGGCATCCACGCCGAGGACCTGGGCCCCGGTTTCCGCGAAGCAGGCGCTTAAATACCCGTCATTGGAACCGACCTCCACCACGGTGTCCCCCGCCCCCAGGCCGACCTGGCCGGCCACCCGCCGGGCATAGGCCTGCCAGTGGTCGCGCGAGGTCTTGGAATTGGAGGAGGTGTAGGAATAATCCACGGCCGCATAACGCTCTTCCGGGGCGGTGACGGTGCGGTTTTGAATCTGCCCGCAGTCCGCGCAGAAATCACAGGCCAGGGGAAAAACCTGGTCCGGTTCGGACAAGCGTTCCGGGGGGATGAAGGAATCCGCCATGGGATGCAGGCCCAGGTTAATGACTTCGTGGAGCCGGGCGGACCCGCAGCAGATACAGTGGGTGCGAAACATAACTTACAATTTGCGCGGGGCCGTGTAGAGGTCCGCGTGAGAGGTGTACCAGTCGAAGGTCTTTTTCATCCCCTCGGCCAGGGAGGTTTTGGACACAAATCCAAGCCCCCGCAATTTGGTGATATCCGGGCAGCGGCGCAAGGTGCCACCGGCCGGCAAGGGCAGGTGCTGGAGTTCGGGGACGCGCCCGTAAAACTGAACCACCTGAGTGGCGAGATCCCGCATGGAAATTTCGTCCTGGGTGCCAATATGATAGATCTCCTGGTGCCGGCCCTGCGCAATGACCAGCATCAAACCATCCGTGAAATCATCAATATAAATGAAGGACCGCGTCTCATTACCCTGCCCTTGAATGGCAAATGGCACGGGGCCGGCGGGGGTTTTTTCCACGGCCGCCTTGGCACGCAGGATGAACTGGGGCAGGACGTGTTCGCCCCCCATGTCGGGGCCATAAACGTTATGGGGCCGGAAAATCGTCATGCGGTCGAAGTGCTGGCGCCCGTAATTGATGCACAGCAGCTCGCCGATAATTTTGCCACCGCCATAGGAATAGCGGGGGTTCAGCACGTCCGGCACAATCAAAGGAACGGATTCCGGGGTGGGAATCTGGGGCGGGGTTTGGTACACCTCCGAGCTGGAGGCAAACACAAAATCCTTGATGCCATTTTGGATGGCCGCCTCAATGGCATTCATGGTGCCTTTGACGGCGATTTCCAACACCAGCTCGGGTTTGGTGTAGAAATACTCGGTGCCATTCAAGTAGGCCAGGTGCAGAAAGGCATCGCAGCCCTGGGCGGCTTTGACCACGGTGGGGAGGTCGCGCACATCGCCCTGGACCATTTCAACCTGGTCCGCGACGGATGCCAGTTGCCGCGGCGTGCCGCGCAGGTAATTGTCCAGCACCCGCACGTGGGCCCCTTCGGCAACCAGGCGGCGCACCAAAGCGCCGCCGATGAAACCGGAACCGCCGGTGACACAATATTTCCGACCTTGAATGGCTTTCACGGGATGGCTGGTTAAATATCTCGCACGGAATCCATGTTCCAGATGTTAAAGGCCGGTTTGCCGGCGGGAAATACCAGGGTGCGATAACGTTCATGGGGCACGCCCACAATGAACATGGCGGCTTCATTTAAGACTTGTTCCAATGGGAAAAAGTCGTGCGCCTGGATATGCTCATCGGTGCACATGACCTCGGCCCCGTGGAAGGTGAGCAGCTTGCGCAATTTGAAGGAAAGGGAGTCGCGCACATCGTCCACATCCGCCTTGAACGCCATCCCAAGCAAGCCCACCTTCTTGCCTTTGAGATCATGATTCTGCCGGATTTGCTCGATGCAAAAGGCGGGCAGCCCTTCATTCACCTGCATGGCGGCGTAACCGAGGTTGAAATTATTGGTGTAGAAGGCACTGAGCTGCATGGTGTCCTTGAGGAGGCAGGGGCCAGCCGTAAAACCGGGGCGCGGGATATTGCGACCGCGCTCATAGCCCTCGGTCATGGCCCGATGCACTTCGCGCACACTGGCCCCGCACTTCTCGGTCATCATGTAAAACTGGTTGGCCACGGCAAAGGTGATGTAGCGCCAGGTGTTGGTGTAGAGCTTGGCGAGCTCGGCCTCTTCGACGCCCACTTCGACAATCTTGTCGCAGAGCACCTTGAAAATCGCTTTGCAGTAGGTGCGGCCTTCCTCGGAAAAGCTGGAAATAATATGCGGCAGTTCGCGCAATTCCTTCACGGCATGGCCTTGCACAATGCGTTCCGGGCAGAAGGACAGATGGAGGCTCAGGCCCTTGGCGGCGAAATAATCCTGCAGCCGGCGGGTGGTGCCGGGGAACACGGTGCTGCGCAAAATGATATGCTGGCCATTGCGCAAATACGGGGCGAGTTGATCGGCGAGGCGGGTGACCACCATGAGTTGCGGGGTCAAATATTCATCCACGGGGGTGCCAATGGTGATGAGCACGCATTTGGCATTGGCAATTTCCGCCACGTCGTCGACCAGGAAAAAGGTCTTCCCATACACGCGTTGCAGGATGGGTTCGGAGCCGTGTTCCAAGAAGGGCATGCGGCCGGCACTGATTTCCTTGCCTTTGGCCTTGTCCAAATCATAGGCACCCACGGTCAGACCGGCATCGGCCCACACGAGGCCGAGGGGCAAACCCACGTGGCCCAGACCACCAATAATTACAATGTCGTAGTTCATGAAATTAAAAATTTAGCTTGGGCCGGGACCAAAGGTGAAGCAACCGCGGGCAAGGGCGAGACCAATCACCGCCACATGCAAGGCATGGTCAAACTGCCCGTCCAAAATCAACGCCCGGAGTTCTGACCGGGTCACTTGCAGGTTTTCCAAGCCGGGTTCGGGCTGCCAGTGTGCGGGTTCATCGGGAGTGACGTCCGGCAAAAAGAATCCCCAGATGCGGTTTTCGAGGCGTCCGGAATCCGGCAACAGGCTGCCCAAAGGCTCAACTTTTGGCCCCGCCCGCAGGCCGGTTTCTTCCCAGAATTCCCGAACGGCGGCCTCGGCCGGAGGTTCGGTGGGATCGAGCAAGCCCGAAGGCAACTCCAAGGTGTGGCGGCGCTGGGCGGGGCGATATTGACGAACCAAGGGAATTTTGCCATCCGTCGTGACCGCCAACACGGCAGCATAATCGGCCAGTTTTAAGGAATGGAACTCTTGAACCTGCTTTTCATTAGGAAATTGCACCCGCCGGGTCACCAAGGTTACCCAAGGCGACAAGACTTGCTCAATCTGACCAACATCAAAGTTGCTTTCCATGAATGAAATGAGAAGGCAAGTTAAAATGCAGGGTGCCGGATGACAAGGCAAAACGGCTGGCAGAATTGCCAGGAGTCACGGCTTTGGCACACCGGCAGGTCGCTGGGCGGCGACCGGGCCTTCCCTTACCAGCCCACGGGACAGGGCTGGCCGGTGCTATCGGTAAAGGTGCCGGTAAAACAGGGCTGGCCGTGACGATCGAGCACCGCCCCACTCGCGGTGAGTTGGAGGTTTTCGAGCGTGACGGCGAGGTTGGCGGCGACTTCCGGGGCGGTGAGGGGGGCGTCCATGTTGGTCATGCGGGTTTGCACCCGGCCGGGAATGACCCCCACGACGCAGATGCCCTGTTTCCGGCCCTCGATTTCGAGCATTCGGGTGAGCATGTTGAGCGCGGCCTTGGAAATGGAGTAGGCAAAGAAATTTGAGTTTCGTTTGGTGGAAATCAAGCCGGCACCGGAGGCCAGGTTGACGACGCGCGGGCGGTTTCCCCGGGCGAGCAAGGGCCAGACGGCTTGGGTAATCCGGGCCGTACCGACCACATTAATATCGAAGGCGGCGGTGAGGCGGGCAAAATCCAGGGTGAGAATGGAGCGATTGTCCCCGTCGTTTAAGACGCCGGCGTTGTTGACCAGCACATCCAGGGCGGTGTATTTGGCGGTCAGATGCGCGGCCAGGTCCTGAACCGAGGCCGGGCACGTGATGTCCAGGGGCTGGAGATCCAGCAACGGGGAGCCGGCGGCGGCCAGTTGCTGTAATTCCATGGCCCCGGCGACGTCACGACAGGTGGCAATCACCCGGTGTCCGCGCTGTAACAGTTCCCGGGTCAGGGCGAGACCAATGCCGCGATTGGAACCGGTGATTAAAATGGTGTGGGCCATGGCTTTGCTTAGGAACGACGAAAGATTTTGGCGCGCTGGGCGGGCAAGTCAAGTTTGGATCGGTGAGGAGTGGCCACGGGACCGGCGGGCGGAAGGTTCATGATTCCCGGGCCCGCGCGTTCATAATGGCGCGAAACACCCGCAACCGTCCGTAGTCCACCTTGGCACCCAGGGCTTCAAAAACGGGGCCCAAGGCGCCGAATCCGTGGCGGTTGAAGGCGCCGGCGACCTCGGCCAGTTCAGCGACGGTGAAAAACTGGTCCGCCGCCAGCGGTTCGCCACGTTCGATGGCCTCGGCGAGGTGGCCGTAAATGGTGCTGGTGGTGACGTCGCGCGCCCGGGCGATTTCCGCCACGGTGGCACCGAACCGGAATTGCCGCAAGGTTTCGCGGGCAGAATCCCCCAGACTGGCCCGAGCCGGGGCGGCAGGCGGGGCGACAAAGGAATCGTCGGCAAAGATTTGCCGGGGATTTTCCTGCAAATGAAAGGCAATTTCCCCGAGAAAGGCCGCGCCAAATTCGCGCAACTTTTTCTCGCCCACCCCGCTAATGCGGGCAAATTCGGACTGGCTGGTGGGATACGTGCGCGCCATCTGGCGGAGGGCAACATCGGAGAACACAATATATGCGGGCACATTGAGCTGGTCGGCCAGCCGCTTGCGCAATTCGCGCAACCGGTCAAACAGCGCCTCGTCGCAGGCAATGTCGCCAACGCGCTGGGATTCCTTTGGCGCCGCCACCACGGGTTTGGTGAGCATGACGGTCTGGCGCGACTTGAGCATGGCCAGGCCCTCGCGGGTGATTTCCAGCACACTGAACTTTTCCGAGGTCTGGCGGAGAAAGCCCAGCCGGACCAATTCCCGGCCAATCGCGGCCCATTCCGGCCGGCCGTGTTCCTTGCCGATGCCGTAGGTGGACAACTGCTCATGCCCCCATTTGCGAATTTTTTCCGTATCCGCCCCGGTGAGCACCTCAACGACATGGTTCAACCCGACGCCAAAGGCGGATTTTTCCCGGATGCGATAAACGCAGGAGAGCAGTTTCTGCGCGGCCAGGGTGCCATTGAAGGTCGCGCGCGGAGCGAGACAGTTGTCGCAAGCGCCGCAGGATTCCACGGGAAATGTCTCGCCAAAATAGCGCAGTAATTCGACGCGGCGACAGGCAGCGGTCTCCGCGTAATGCACCATTTGCTGCAATTGTTCGCGGGCAATCTGTTGTTCCTGCGGGTCGGTCTTTTCCTCGATGAACTGGGTTTGCTTGATGGCATCGCCCGGACTGAAGAGCAGGACACATTCCCCGGGCAGGCCGTCCCGCCCGGCGCGGCCGGTTTCCTGATAATAGCCCTCAATGTTCTTGGGCAAATCGTAATGGACGACAAACCGCACATTGGGCTTGTTGATGCCCATGCCGAAGGCGATGGTGGCGCAAATGACCCGCACATCATCCCGCAAGAATTGTTCCTGGTGAGTGGCGCGCTGGGCCGGGGTGAGCCCGGCATGGTAGGGCTGGGCTTTCACGCCATCCTCGGTGAGATTGGCGGCCAGCCGTTCGACGGCCTTGCGCGAGGAGCAGTAGACAATGCCGCTTTCCCGGCGGCGCGCGCGCAAGAAACCCAGTAACTGGTCGTAGGGTTTGTTTTTGGCGAGCACCCGGTAGGTGAGGTTGGGGCGGTTGAAGCTCGCGACGTAGCGACGGGGATCGCGCAGTTTGAGATGGCTGACGATGTCCTCGCGCACCCGTTCCGTGGCAGTGGCCGTGAGGGCCATGAAGGGCACCTGCGGAAAATGGGTGCGCAACTCGGCGATCTGGCGGTATTCCGGCCGGAAGTCATGGCCCCATTCGCTGATGCAATGGGCCTCATCGATGGCGATGAGCCGCACATTCCACCGCTGCAGATCGGCCAGGAAACCAGACAGCATGAGGCGTTCCGGCGCGGCGTACAGCAACCGGTACTCGCCCTGATGCAGACCGCGCAAGCGCCGGCGGGATTCCTCCGGGACGAGGGATGAATTTAAATAAGTGGCGGCCACCCCGGCGGCTTGCAGGGCATCCACCTGGTCTTTCATGAGGGCGATGAGCGGGGACACCACCACCGTTAGCCCGTCGCGGGCGAGGGCGGGGAGCTGAAAACACAAGGATTTGCCGCCACCGGTGGGGAGCAGGGCAAACACATCCCGCCCCGCGAGCGCATCACAAATAATGTCTTCCTGCAAAGGCCGGAAAGACGTGAAGCCGAAATACTGTTTCAGCAGCGGGAGCAACGCCCCGGGCGCGGATTTCATGGCGGACAAAGTTAGGGCAAGGGTGGCCCCTGTCGAGCAGGTTTTTCAGGGGCTCCGGGCGCGGGGCGGCGGAGCGGGAGGGGTTCCGAGTCCGACGGAAGCCCCGGGGAGCAACCCCGCCACGGTCAAGCCGAGACTTGGCTGGGGGGGACCATCAATTGGAGAATATTGCCGGGGGCCTTTCCAGGTGCGGAACGGGAGGCGGCAAAGGCATTTTTCACAAAAATATTATCATTAATTATAGAATCGCCACTCGTATTTTTAGATGGCCTGCGGCAGCTTTAAGGCCATTTTCACCAAGCAAAATACTATGTGGCGACTGTACCTAGTGGCGGCGTTGATTCTTCTGGGGGGCAAGGGGCAGGCGGGAACCATCACGGTGGGTGAACTGCGTTGCGAGCATCTGGCAAACCCCCTCAACCTTGATGTCTGGCCGCCGCGGCTGAGTTGGACGCTGGCGTCGCCGGACCGGCATCTGCTGCAATCGGCCTGCCAAATCATGGCGGCCTCCAGCGCAGCAAAATTGCAGGCGGGGGTGGCAGATTTATGGGATAGCGGCAAGCTGGCCACGAACGCCTCGGTGCTGGTGCCTTATGGGGGCCAGCGACTGCCCTCCGGGACCCAGTGCTTTTGGAAAGTACGGGTTTGGGATGGTCAGGGGAACGTCTCGGACTGGAGCGCGCCAGCGGCCTGGACAATGGGGCTGCTCCAGCCGGCGGACTGGCACGCCCAATGGATCGGGCAGGACGGCGTGGCGGCGACAAATCAGCTCACGGGGGCGGCGTGGATTTGGTCCGCCAGCCGCACGCCGGCGCCGGGGGCCAGCGAGGAAACCAATTATTTTCGCCGCGTGGTTACCATTCCGGGTGACCGGGTGATTAAAACGGCGGTGTTTGAGTACACGGGGGACAACGAATGCCGGGGCTGGCTGGATACATTTGATCTGGGAGCCCGAAATAATTACAAAACTGTCAAGTGGAACAAAATTTCCTCGCGGCTGGATGCGGGGCACACCTATGTCTTTGGACTGACTGGCCGATGCGCAGTGACGAACCAGGCGGCTGGGGTGATTGGTTTGCTGACGATTGAATTTACCGAGGGGCCGCCGCTAGTGATCCCCACGGACGAACGCTGGCGGATGGCAGCGGAGGCACCGGCCGGCTGGAACACCACTCCATTTGATGACACGAATTGGGCGGCGGCGACTGTGCTGGGGCCGGCGGGGATGGCTCCGTGGGGGAGTCCGCATGTCCCCGAAGACCGGCGGCTGGCGGCACGGTATTTGCGAAAGGAATTCGTGGCGAACAAACCCGTGGCCCGGGCCGTGGTCTCGCTGGCCGGGCTGGGGCTTTCGGAATTATGGCTGAATGGGCGCAAGGTCGGCGACGCTGTGCTGTCCCCCGCTTTTGCCCAATATGACCAGCGGGTTTATTACGTGACTTACGATGTGACCCACCAGTTGCAGGCGGGCAGCAACACCCTGGGGGTGATCCTGGGCAATGGCCGGTTTTACGCGGATCGCAGCAAAGTATATGCGGGGACGGTTTCCTTTGGTTATCCCAAATTATTGCTGAATTTGCGTGTGGACTATACGGATGGCACGGCGGCTGAGGTGGTCAGCGACGGGACCTGGCAATTGACCTTGGACGGTCCGATTCTGGCGAACAATGATTTCGACGGGGAGGATTACGATGCGCGGAAGGAGTTGAGCAACTGGAGCCTTCCGGGGTTGTCCAAGGCCGGGCAATCATGGCAGCCGGCCCAAATCGTGGCCGCGCCCACCGGCCGGTTAACCGCCCAATTGATGGAACCCATCCGCGTGACCGGCACGATAACCCCGGTTTCGGTGACGGAAATCCATCCCGGGGTTTTCATCTTTGACCTGGGGCAGAATATTGCGGGCTGGTGCCGGCTGCATGTGCGGGGCCCGGCGGGCACGCCAGTGACCCTGCGGCACGCGGAGACGCTGCGCCCGGACGGCACGTTGTATCGGGCCAACTTGCGCGGGGCCGAGGCCACGGATACCTATACCTTAAACGGCCAGGGGCAGGAAACATGGGAACCGCGCTTCACCACGCATGGCTTTCGCTATGTGGAGGTCACTGGCTGGCCGGGCAAGCCCGATTTGCACGCACTGGAAGGCCGGGTGGTGAATGATGATTTGCCGGTGGCGGGACAGTTTCTTTGCTCGAATGAGCTGGTCAACCGCATTTACACCAACATCGTCTGGGGCACGCGGGGGAATTACCGTTCGATGCCGTCCGACTGTCCGCAGCGCGACGAAAGACAGGGCTGGCTGGGCGACCGTTCGGAAGAGTGCAAAGGGGAAGCGTACCTGTTTGATATTGCACCGCTTTACGCCAAATGGCGGCAGGACATGGCGGATGCCCAGCGACCCAACGGCGTGCTGCCGGACATTGCCCCGGCGTACTGGCCGATTTACTCGGACAATGTGACGTGGCCGAGCAGCGCCATCATTATCCCGAGTGCGCTGGAACGATATTTTGGGGATCGCGGGGTTGCGGCGAAGCATTACACGGACGCGGCACGCTGGATGGAGCACATGCTGGGTGAGGCCGATCATTATATTCTTAGCAAGGACAATTATGGGGATTGGTGCGTGCCGCCGGAAGAGGCCACTTTGATTCACTCCAAGGACCCGGCGCGACAAACGGAAAAGGCGCTGCTGGCCACGGCCTATTTTTATTATGATCTGAAGCTCATGGCCCACTACGCCGCGGAACTTGGCCAACCGACCGAGGCCACCCGCTGGTGGGAATTGGCCGCGCGTTTCAAGACGGCTTTCAACGATAAATTTCTGGATCGGACGAAGGGCCAGTATTCGAATGGCACCCAAACCTCGGATGTACTGCCACTGGCATTCGGGCTGGTTCCGGAGGAAATGCGGGCGGGCATATTTGCGCATTTGGTGGCGAAAATTAAAAATGAAACGCAGGATCATATTGGCACCGGACTGATTGGCGGGCAATATCTGAACCGGGTGCTGTCGGACAATGGCCGGGCCGATCTGGCTTACCGCATGGCGGGTCAGAAGACGTATCCAAGCTGGGGTTACATGGTGGAACACGGGGCGACGACGATTTGGGAATTGTGGAACGGCAACTCGGCTGATCCGACAATGAACTCGGGGAATCACGTGATGTTGATTGGCGACCTGGTGGTCTGGCTTTATGAAGACCTGGCGGGCATCGCCCCGGATGATGCGCAACCGGGTTTCAAGCACATTATCATGCGCCCCCGGCCGGTGGGAGATTTGACATTTGTCCAGGCATCGCACCGCTCACCCTATGGTTTGATTACCAGCGAATGGCACCGGTCCGGGACGGCGTTTGACTGGCGAATTGAGATTCCGGCCAATACCACAGCGACGATTTATGTTCCTGCAAGCCGGCCCGACACGGTCACGGCAGAGGGAGTGAGCCAGACTAAATTTGAAAATGGCCGGGCGGTCTTTGAAGTGGGCAGCGGTCATTATCATTTTAACGCAAAATAACATGAATTGGAGAAGCACGTTCGCCGCGGCCGGGATCCT
Source organism: uncultured Verrucomicrobia subdivision 3 bacterium (assembly GCA_903936645.1). Taxonomy (GTDB): domain Bacteria; phylum Verrucomicrobiota; class Verrucomicrobiia; order Limisphaerales; family UBA11358; genus UBA11358. The sequence goes on along the minus strand of CAIZWI010000193.1, from coordinate 20,598 downwards.
CATGGCCATGCTGGTCACCGCAGCGCCGGAGAAGGTCAGTGACCCGGCGGTGGTGAAATCGGAGTTCATTTTTGAAACGGCCCCTTTCCCTTCCTGCCATGCCTCCACGCTGGTGGAAACGCCCTCGGGGCTTGTGGCCGCATGGTTTGGCGGCACCGCGGAGCGGAATCCGGACGTGTGCATATACGTTTCCCGGCAACTCAACGGGGCATGGACACCACCAGTGGCGGTGGCCGATGGCGTGGGTTTTGCCACCAACCGCCTGCCCACGTGGAATCCGGTGCTGTTTCAACCGGCGCACGGGCCGCTGCTGTTATTTTACAAAGTCGGCCCCAAGCCGTCGGCGTGGTGGGGCATGCTGACCACCTCGACCAACAACGGTCAATCCTGGTCACCCGCCCGGCGGCTGCCCGAGGGCATTTTGGGACCGATCAAAAACAAGCCGGTGCAGCTGGCCGATGGGACCATTTTATGCGGCAGCAGCACCGAGGGCGACGGTGGCTGGCGGGTGCATTTTGAACGGACGCCCGACTTTGGGACATCCTGGAGTGCCACTGAACCGGTGAACGATGGCCAAACGATCCGGGCCATTCAGCCGAGCATCCTATGCCATCCGGCGGGGCGATTGCAGGCCGTGGGTCGCACCGACAATCGCCGGTTGTTTGAAACATGGTCCACCGACGGTGGCCGGACTTGGGGGCCAATGAGCCTGATGGACCTGCCCAATCCTGATTCCGGCACAGACGCGGTGACCCTCAGGGATGGCCGGCAACTTCTGGTTTACAATCACAATGTCCGCACAGGTTCCCACAATAAAGGCCGGAGTCCGTTGAATGTGGCGGTGTCCGCCGATGGCAAACAGTGGTCGGCGGCCCTGGTGCTGGAAAACGCGCCCGAAGCGCCGAATGGGTTTGCGTATCCAGCGGTGATTCAAACGCAGGATGGGTTGGTGCACATTACCTATACGTGGGAACGCCGCCGGATCAAGCATGTGGTGGTGGATCCGACCAAGTTAGGGTTCAGGCCGATCATTAAAGGGGCATGGCCGGCCGGAGCCAATTAAAGCCGGCGCGCTTCAAGCTCGGCCCGGATGCGCGACTCCAGGCGCTCAAAACGGCCGTAAAACAGGACGGGAATCAGGCTCATTACCAGGCAGATGGCTGGCACCCAGACAAAGCCGAGTTCGATGCCGCGCAGCGAACTGGCACTTTGCGGGACGTTGGCCACGTAGCCGTGGGCGTCCAAGATCCACGCGGGCAAAGCGCCGCCGAGTCCGCTGCCGGCTTTCAGGCAAAAGGCGGCGCCAATGGCGGTGAGGAAGCCGGCGGCGCGAATGCCGGTTTTCCATTCGCCATAGTCCACGCTGTCGGACAACAAACTAAAGGGCATGGCCATGGCGATGCCACTTGCCAGAAAGCCCACACTCCAGCCAGCCATGATGAGCGGCAGGGAGTTGCCCGAACGGATCCCCGCATAAAGCAGGAGCTGGCCGAGCACCATGCCGAGGAGGCCGGCCAGCCAGAGGTTGCGTTTGGAAGTCCAACGGCACAAGAACGGCAGGGCGAGCACGGTGGCGAGGGAAATAAAATCCAGGCTGTTGGCCACGGCGGTAAGGTCTTTGCGGCCCAACGTGTATTGGAAGAAATAGGGGGCCATGCAAATGCGCGCGATGAAACCGATCCAAAACATCAAGCTGCTGGCAAAGATAATGAACCAGGGCCAGTTGCCCCGGAGCGCACCGAGGCTGTCCCGGATGGTCATGGTGCGGCGCCGTTCCGGGATGACCTCCGTCAGATTGCGGAAGGCCAGCAGGTATAGAAGCACCGCCCCGGTGGCATACAAAGGCATGACCAGCATGAATCCCCGGCGGTCATCCCCGTGTCCCAGCCATTCGACCAGGCGAAGCACGGTGAGGTTGACGATAAGCACGCCGAGTTTGGAGCCGAACATGCGGAAACAGGTCAGGGTGACGCGTTCGCGGGGATCGCCGGTGAGCGCGGAGAGAATGGAGGTGACGGGCGTGTTGATGCCGGTATATAAGACGCTGCAAATGATATAGGTACCCGCCGCGTAGAGAATCTTGCCGGTGGAGCCCAGGTTGGGCGTAAGAAACGTCAGGACGCCAAAGATGGCGAACGGTCCGCATAACCATAAAAACCATGGCCGGCTCTTACCCCAGCGACTGTGGGTTTTGTCAAAGAGGATGCCCCAGACGGGGGCATCCACGGCATCGACCAGCCGGGCGACGAGCAGAATAGTGCCCGCCGTGGCGGCCGGGATGCCATAGACATCCGTGTAAAACTTGAGCAGATAAAAGGAGATGACACAGAACACCAGCTGGCCGGCGGTATCACTGGCGGCGTAACTCAGGCGTTTGAGGCAGGTCATGCGCCTTCGGTGAGCAAATGTTCCAGACCGTGGCGGGCGAGGAGGCCGGCCAGTTTCACAGGTTGCCCGGTGGCGCAGGATTCTTCCATGGCCTGCATGAGAGCCACGGTGATGATCCCTTCGCGCACCCCCGGCTGCGGCGCCTCCTGCCGCGCCAAACACCGGGCGAAATATTCGATGTAATTCTGGTATTCCCCGGCGTGATGGGAATGGCCGCCGAAGCGAAAGAAATAATCGTCGGCATCCTCGAACGTTTCCACCACGGATTGGCCGCCGAGTTTCCAGGCATACCGCAGGTCATAATAATCCCCCTGGCTGGCACCATTGGCGCAGCGGAGAATGCAGCTCATGTTACTATCGCGCTCCAGTGGAATCACGGGGCTGGTGTAGGTGCCACTGACCCGGGCCGGAATGCCGCTGGCCGATTTATAGATGAATTGAAAGGTGTCGGCATTTTTCAAGCCGAGTTCACGACCGTTCTTACTGAGGCTCGAATAGCCCATGACTTCGGCGATATCCGGGAGGTACCAACGCACCAAGTCCACGGGATGACTCAACCCCCCGTACAACCACTTGAAAGCGTCCTTTTTCGCCCAGGGCTTGCTCAGGAACCAACGGTGATCGGCGTTGTAATACGCCTCCACGGTAATGATGTCGCCGAAGGCCCCGGTTTCAAAGTGTTTTCGCTGACGGGCAAAGGGGGCAAAGAAGCGGGAGCTCTGGCCGACCATCACGGCTTTGCCACTGGCCTGCTGCGCCGCCAGAATTGATTTGGCCTGGGCAAGGTCATCAAAAAAAGGCTTGGTGCATATGACATGCTTGCCGGCATTGAGCGCACGGACCACGTGCTCGGCGTGCAAATGATCGGGGGTGTAAATGCCGACGACCTCCACCCGGGGATTGGCCAGCAATTCAGCCAGGGAGGTGGTGAAGCAGTCCAGGTTGAATTCGTGGCAGCGTTCGCGCCCAACTGCCTCGTTGAGATCACAAAGTTGAACGACCTCCCAAAATTCGCTGTTAAGGGCACCGGAGATGATGCTGCGCCCTTCGCCCAACCCCAATACGCCGAGTCCGAGTCTTTTCATGGATAATTCGTTATTGGGCCGGCGCGGCATTCGTGCCCTTTTGGGCTTGGTATTTTTGGAACCATGCCTTGCGAAATTGGGTTTCATTGATGCCCTCTTTGGCAAGGTAATTGGCAATGCGGCCCTTGTATTTTTTAAAAATGGCAGATTTTTCGTTCACGCTACCGCCATCCATGGCTTCTTCCCGCGCTTCCTGGAGCACGGCCAGGATGTGCGCCTTCTGCACATCGGTGAGGACCGGGATAATGCTGCAGTAGGCGTTGTAGGTGACCTGCACTTTGTTGTACACCATTTTATCTTTGACGATGTCCACCTGCGCGGGCGTCAATTCAGCGGACAGTTTGGCGAGATAATCGTTGTGGATGGTTTTGAGGGTGGCGCGGATTTCAGCCACGGCATTGGTGTCTTTGCCTACGGATTTCAACTTGGCGTCATTGGCCGAGTGCCACGCTTTTAACTGGTGGTATTGCGTGACGATGACGTCATGGACCCGGCCACGTTTGGCCGCATCGGTGAGCGGGAGCAATTTCAAAATATCGTCGGTGCGCAGTTCGATGGCTTGGTTGTAATTGGCCAGGGATTCGCCGGCGGACAGGTTGGTATCCCCGGCGGCAGGGTCTTGGGCCAGGGCCGCAGTGGCAGCCAGCAGGGCGAGCGTCAGGAGGGAGCGGAGTTTTTTCATGGCTGATAGGGAGTGGTTATATGGGTAGATTCAAGCAGAGCATCCAGGATTGGGGTGGTGATTTTGATGGCCGTGCCATGTTTATGGCCGGGCGGAAAGGAAACTTCCTGGCTGATATCGGTGAAGCTTTTAAAATCATGCGTGCGCAGTGCGCCAAAATGTTTGCCGCGATAGGCGTCAAAGTAAATCAGCCAGTCGTCGCCGACTTTCAAGGCACCGGGACCCTCGGTAAATTTTTCCGTGAGGGGAGCCGAAAGACCGGTCCAAGGGCCGGTGGGGGTGGCACCAAAGGCGACCCGCAGATTGAGGTTGGGGCGGGAGTTGTCTTTGCACACCAAGACGTAGCGCCCACCAGCCTGGACTAAAAAAGGGTCGATCACGCTGAAGCCGGGATCGTAGAATTCACGAGCAGGGGCAAAGATTTGAAAATCGCGGGTACGGGTGTAAAACAGCCGGTGATTGTTGTCATGCTTTTCCAAGCCGTCGGGATAGCGGCCAGGAATGGTGGAGGCCCAGGCGATGAGGTAATCCCCGGCCTGGTCATCGCGAAATAATTCGGGGGCCCAGACATTGACCGTGGTGGGTGTATTAGTCATCACGGGGACAAATTGCTGGGGGGACCAGTGGATCAAATCCCGGGAACTGGCGCAGCCGAAACCCTGGTCGCCATGCCAGCCCGAGGTCCATACCAGGTGAAATACGCCATCGGGCCCTTGGGAGAGGCTGGGATCCCGGAATTGTCGCTTCGCACCCACGGTGGCGGCCAGGAAGGTGCCAGGAACATTGGTCCAGTGATAACCGTCATAACTATAAAGGTAGCGAAGGAATTTTTGGTCGGCGTCGTGAAAGGAGGTGAATAAAAAGGGCCCGGCGGGGGCGGCGGTAACCGGGCGGACCGATAGCCAGCCAAGCAACAGCAGCCAGGCCAGCCGGGAAAGGGTGTTGGGGGAAAATAATTTCATATTAATCCGCCCGGGGCAGCCAGACCGACATTTCCGAGGGGCCGCGATTTTGCCACACCGAATACGGAATCAGTCTGGCCGGGACGGGCTTGGGTTGCGCAGGCTCGTAAGGCTGGTATAACTGACCCGACCAAGGCTGCCGGGGCCGGGTCAGCAGGCTGCCTTGCAGGACGACCACTCCGCCGAGAAGATGCGGATCGTAGCGAACGGTCCAAGATCCATTGGCCGGCAGCAGGACATCCGAAATTTTGACGCCGGGTGGCAAGTCCGGTGATTCCAGACAGTAGACGACGGGGCCGCGCTGGACCGCGAGTTGATTGATGTCCTCCTCGACATTGGGATTGGCGGCCATGAGACGGACCGGCATGGGGAGGTCCAAATCCACCACATCGCCGGCCTGCCAGATGCGACGAAGCTCCAGATAACTTCCGGGCGGGCCGTAATTGTCGGCGGGGGCAAGATTCAGGCGGACACGCGCAGCGGACGCCCAACCGGGAATGCGCAATTTTAGGGCGAACGGTTGGGGGCCAGCGGAGGCGATCTTAATGCGCACACGGCCATTCCAGGGATAATCGGTCTCTTGGGTGAGTTGCAGTTGCCCACCCGCAATCTCGGTGACCAGAGAACTCTTGCCGTAAAGGTTGACCCACAGTGTGGAGTCCGATTTGGCATAGGCGTAATTGGCCGACTCGGCAATGGTCCGGACCAAGTTAGGCGGACAGCAAAATGAAGAGACGAAGGGCACGCGTTGACGCGGCCAGCGGAGGGAGACCGGCAGAGGGTCGACCACCCGCAGGGGATTGGTGTAAAAGAAATTGGTGCCGTCGAGCGCCACCCCGGAGAGCACACTATTGTAAAATTCCAGTTCCACCACGTCCATGTATCTGGCTTCGCCGGTGGCGAGGAACATGCGCCAGTTCCACAAAGCGTTGCCAATGTTGGCGCAGGTTTCATTGTGCGCGGTTAGATTAGGCAGTTGGAAATTCCGGCCGTAGGCCTGATGCACGCGGGTAATATTCTTTTGATCCTGGCCGCCGTCCGGAGCGGCCCCATCATAGAGCGCGCCGCAACCACCGGTGATGTACATTTTTTTGGTGACGACATTGGTCCAGACGCGCAGGACGGGCTGGAACCAGCCGGGGTCGCCCGTTTCCAAGAAGACATCCGCCACGCCGGCATAAAAATAATTGGCGCGCACAGCGTGGCCCTCGGCCTCCAATTGATCGGCCAGGGCGACCCGCTCTTGATTATCACTGCCACCGTCGGGATCCAAGGCACGCATGGCGAGGAATTTTTTGGCCAGGGCGAGGTATTTCGGCTCGCCCGTGGCCCGATACAATTCGACCAGGCCCATATAATGGGCGGGGCAAACCACATTAACCGCGAGGGCAGTGGTGGGATTTTCGAAGGTGGTGGCCAGACAATCGGCGGCGCGACAGGCAATCGCCAGGAAATTTGTTTGCCCGGTGGCGCGATAATTGACCACGGCGGAGGTAAACAGCTGGCCGAGGTTGTAGACTTCAAAATTATTCCGGTCGCGAAACGGCACGGCGGCGTTATGGGCATCGCGGGCGTGAAGTTGCACCCAGGTATCCAGATAACCGTTGGTGCGCTGAGCTTGCCCGATGACGGCAATTTCCGCATCCAATTCCTCATGCAGGATCGGATCATTGGTCACTGCCAGGGTGGCGCTGACGGCCTCCAGGAGTTTGTAAAATTCACCGTCATTAAAGGAGGCACCGTGGGAACGGCCCGGTTGCAGGCCGGCGGCAATTTGAAAATTTACGTAAAATTGCGTGAAATTCGTGCCTTTCATGAGGCGCTGGAGGCTGGGAATCATGATGGTACGGCATAATTCATAACGATCCCCCCAGAATCCGCCGGTCCAGCGGGCCTCGGACAGGCCGATGGCATGCACGTGGGCGAAGGGGCTGCGGGTGTCGTCCACGAGGGGCTGACCGGCACCCCGGGCAAACAGCAAGCCGAAGGCGAGGAAAAGCACCGTTACCAACTGAAAGGTGGCCAATTTCATCAAGGTTGCTCCCCGCCGTGGGCATTGCGGCTCTTTAATTCAAAGGATTGCGGCACGATGCCGAGAATCACGAAACTGCCCCGGCCGGAAAATTCCAGTTTTTGCCGGCCGGCGGCATAGGCAAAGGCATGCAGGTCCAGGCCGGGACAGGTGGAAATCGTGGCGGCGTTTTGGAGGACGGTTTCCACCCCGCCGCGCTCGTCCGCATTGGCATCGAATTCCAATTGGGGCGCGGGGAGCCAGGCTTTGGCACCGCTTTGGAAAAAGCCCACGAGCACGCGGACGGGCTGGTTGAATTCCAGCTCCACGGGCTGGTAGCGGCCTTGCTTGGCCAGCGCATGCGAAAAGCGTATGCCGGTCAGGCCGGATAATTCGCCGGCGAGCCGGGAAATGACAAACGGGCGGTCGGTAAACACCCGGGCGCCCAATTGCACGGCATAGGTCTCGGCATTGGTGCTGATGAGTTGAAAGGCGGCCGCTGGCCAGGGGGAGGCTTTGACCCCAGAAACAGCCACTTGCGCCGACGGGCCGGGGGCCAGAGCGGCGACCTGGGTGTGAAAGGCCGCCAACTCGGCTTGATAGAGCGGCAGGAGGTGGGACCAAAGGTAGTTTGTACCATGCCCATGCACCCCACCGGGCACGGGAATTTTCCGCTGGGAAGTTTGCATGCTATTGGCATACCGATACGTGGCGGCCGTCAAGGCCACGAGGCCCTGGTAGGCCTGCACACTGGCGGCCAGATTCGTTTCGGCCTGCTGCATATCCGCGCGGTCATGGCTGAAGTCATAACGCAGCACGCCCGCAGCGGCACGCACTTTGGCGGCGTAGAAGTCGCCCATTTTTTGAATGCAGCGCACGTCATTGGCCAGGCGCCGAAATTCCGCCTGATTAGTTGTTACCAAGGGCGCAGCAGCGGCGATGGCCGCCACGGCCAGGCGGGAGGAAGCCAAGGCATTTTGAAGCACACTTTCCGGGGTTTCCCCCGCGTGCGGCTGGTGCAGCCATTGTTTGCGAACGTATTCATCCAACCGCTCGCCCGGCGGGGCTTGGGACAACCACAGGTCCTCAATGGCACCGTACTTTTCCGGGTGCACGAGTTGTTCCAGAGTCATGCCGAGAGCCAGGGTCTGGCGGTTGCCCTCGGTGATGCCGAAGCGGCGGATCAAGGCGGGCGCAACTTCGCCGGAAAAATTATAGGCGTCGAGGATTTGAGCCGCAGCATTGGTGTTGCCGTAAATTTCGGCAAGCCGGTCAATCCAGTAGGCGCGATCCGCCGCGGCCGGCACATCGGGATTCCAGGAGTAACGCGCCCAGGCGGTGTACCAAATCCAGTCGCGGTCCCATTGCAGGAGGGGCGCATCCACCAGGTCCGGCGAATCGGGCCAGTTCCAGTAGGACAACGGATAGAGATGCACGCCCGTGGCACCCAGACGATCGCGCGAGGCCTGGACGCATTTTTGAATGAATTGCTGGTCGCCATAGCGAAAGGGTTCCAAATTTGATAGAATATGGATATTTACCATATGCGGCCCGAGCCGGCTCATGGCGAGGTGAATGGCGGCATCCTTGCCGCGCGGCTCCCAGGTGGTGAGCGATTCACCGTTGTATTTGGATTCGGTGTAAATATTCGTATAAATCTGGTAGGCCGGGGGCAGGATGGCATAGGCATCCATGGCGTGGGTGCGGATGACGACCGGGGGTTCTTCCGACAAGCCAGCGGTCCGCATCCCGTCCAGAATGCCGGGCAGAATCGTGTGGGTGCACCAATCGAGCTGGTTCGACGTGCCTTGCAAGGCCTCACCCAGACACACCATGAGTCCGACGTGGGGGTATTGCCGGACAAATTCCGCCAGAGATTTGCGCGTATAATCCGCGACCAAGGGGGTGGGCGCGGACATTTGGGTGGGCAGGCCATTGGTGGCGGCAAACGGCTGGGAAACCAGGATGTTATAAAACATCTGCACCAGCCAGATACCGCGCCGGTCGCATTCCTCCGCCAGCCAGTGATACATTTCCGTGTTTTGTTGAAAAATATCCGGGGGCACCTCGACGGCGTAAGGATAATCGGGCAAACGCACCAGGGAGGCGAAGGGATGGCCGCTCCAGAGATAGAGCGTGTTCATGCGGTTTTTCAAAAGGAAGTCCAGATACTGGGACCATAAAGCCTTGTCGTAAAACCAGGGGAACAGTTGCGGGGTGTAAGGATATTCGTACACCTTGCGTCCCGGCAGGATGAAAGTCTTTTGCATACCAATGCAGGTCCCACGCAGGGTCATGGCCGGATGGTCGGTGAAGGCCAAGTCCCGGGGCAGGCTCCCCGCCTGGCGGATGCGATCCGCCAGTTCGAGACAGCCATAGAGCAAACCGGAGTCGTTGCCGCCGGCAAGGGTGATTTCGTGGGGCGACCGGGTGGCGAGCGTAAAGCCTTCTTTACCCGGGGAGGCATTGACGAGCAGGGTAATCCGGAACTGGGCATCCATTTGCCCCCCCGGCACCACGGTGTGGCCGATGGATTTGAGGGCATCCGCCAGCCGTTCCACCCCGAGCGCCACACGGGGGGAGGCCTGGTCGGCGACAATGGCCACCGAGCCGGCGTGCAGGCTGAAGCCGGCCATTAACAGGGCGGACAGCCAGAGGAAGGCAAGGCAACGAGAGTGACGGCGAAGGCTCATTGGATTTTAATCGTTCACGCGTTTTAAGCGAATGGCCATATAGGGGCGACCGGGCAGACTGATGGCGCGACCGGCCTGATCGGCGTAGGTGTAATTGTCCTTTTTATGCAGGGTAAAATGACCCGGCACGGGTTTTATGGTCATATTCCACGTGTCGAGCACATCTGCCGTGAAGTGCATGCCTTCAACGGGCACCTGATTGGTGGCCAGGGGAGGTTTGGGCAGGAGGAACTCCCATGACTTGGGCGTTTGTTTGCCAAGATAAATCAAATAGTACGCGGAAGCCTGGCCGGCAATGGAAGGGTTCTGCCATTTATCAATGGGATCCAGCCCGGCCGCGGGGCTGTCGTCCAACACTTTTTTAAGGAACGCCAGGCGGGCTGGGCTCCGGCCCTTGAGCACGCCGCCTTTGGCCCACCAGATAATGTTGTCCGGACTCAAATACGTTTCCCCGTGGCCCACGTAGGTACCGGCCACGGTGCCTTGCCAAAAGCGAAACACCAGCTCCTCCGCGGATAAATTGCCCCAGCGCCGTGGCAGATCGCCCTCGTATTTGACCTCGTCAAACACCACCGGTTTACGGTAGACATCGCGAAATAATTCGGCACGTCCGGCATCCTCCACGGCGGAGCCATTTTGAATGCTTACATGCGTGATCCAAGGCAAGGTGTGGTTGAACATGAGCTGGCCATTGTGAATGGAGATCAGGTGATGGTAAGGATCATCGCGGGAGACAAGTTCGCCGAAACGCACAAAGTCCGACTCCGTTTTCTCCTTCATGAAATCGTATTCATTGGCCAGGGACCACCAGACATTGCGCAGGGAGGCGAGCCGGGCGGTGACGTAATGCAAATAAAGATCATCGGCGGGGGCGGGCATGCGGTCAAAGCCCCAGTGACCGCCGTCATACGGGTGGAACAAGATTACATCCGCCTCGATGCCCAGGCGCTGCAAATCCTGAATCCGTTGTTCCAAGTGCTGGAAATAGGCGGGGTTGAAGCGGGTAAAATCCCAGTGGTTGGTCGGGTGACCGACAAAGGGATAAAGGGGCGGTTCATTGGTGTTCCAATCATAACGCTTGGGAAATACGCACATGCGGAGTTTATTAAAGGGCGAGGCCGCGAGGGTGGCGAGGGTGGTGGCTTCCAGTACGGGCCCCTGCTGGGTCCAGGCATAACAGGTGGTGCCGATTGGTTGGTAGGGGGTGCCATCGGCATAAGCGAAGTGATACGTGTGAGCCACGCTCACTGGTCCGTGATTGCCGGGGCGAGGCGGCTGCACGGAAAGGCTCCCGGCTACACCATCCAGCGAAGGGATATTACAGGTGGTTTGATAATGCCAATTACCGGGCTGGCCGGGCATGAAGCGAAGGCGATAGGTGCCGTCACCATCGTAAAATCCATTTACCGTTACCGTGGTTTCGGCATGCGTAAACCGCGCGGACAATTGGACATCCACAAACGGATTACCCGTGGCGGGGCCGGTGAGTTTGAGTTCGAAAACGGACCATTGCTCCACCGGGGCATCCCCGGCGCGCAAGGAGCAGACGGCCAGCAACAAGAGCAGGCAAAGCGATCTTGGGAAAATTCTCATAAATGTTTTAGCCAGAAAACGCCGGGTGGCAGCTGAACCGGGGTCCCCGCCGTTATGGGTTCGGGCAATCGGGTGACCTGCCCGGTTTCGCGATTGACCGCGCATACCGAGTAGGCGCCGGACTCAGCGGATAAATCCACAGTGGCGGGGCGGCTCCCGGAGATATCGACCAAAAATTGCCGGCCCGGCTGGCAGAGGACATGTTGGTTAACCGCTTTGGTGGCGGACCACGGGCGCATCTGCGGAATGGCGGCTAGTAAAGCAAGGTCGGTGGTGCCCGGCAGATTCGGCAATGAACCGCCCGCGCAGAGGTAGGCCCAGGTGCCGTGACTGAGATTGGCGTCCTCCCCCGAGGCCATGACCGCTTTATCCGCATACTTCGAGCGATACTCCGCAGCCATGCCGGCGAGATCTTCGTCGGTGGGCACACCGCCGTGCCATTGGCGCTCAAACTGGCGGGGGGACAGGTTTTGGCCACCGGCCGGCGCAAACAAGTCCGCTTCCGTCTGCCACCAATAGCGGAAACAAATTATCTGCACAACCGCCCGGCGACGGTCATCGGCGAGAATGGCATCTTGAACATTTTTCGGGGCACTCAAAGCCACCAGTGGCTGACGGCCGGTTTCGGCCGCCCAAGTCCCGACAGTATCCAGCCAGAATTGCATGAAGGGCAGCGGGCCGGTGAATTCGGCGCTGGTGAATTGAATGACGTTTACGTGCGTGGCGGAAAGTTCAAGATTCTTCCGGATGAACTGGCGATGGAGTTCGCGCCGCACCGGATCGGTGACGTCATAGAATTGTTCGGCCATGAAGATCCGCTTGTCGCCGGCAAAGGGCGGTGGTTCAGGAAAGCCAGTGGTGTTGATATTATTCGCCGTGCGCCAGGGGCAATCCACCCAGTGGGCTCCCGCCTCGATGATATTGTGCTGGAAGTAATGTTCGTTGAAGAGGACGAGGCCGCGTTGATCGCAGATTTCGGCAAACTGGCTCAAACGGGACCAGTACCAGGGATTGAAGCGGGTGAGATCATATTTGCTCAAGCCGTCCCAAGCGGCGCCCTGCCCGCTGCGGGCGAAGGGCTGCTCGTAAAACGGGGCCCACACATCGCCATTGATGCGCCGCACCCGCTCGTGGTCTTCGCGACGGCGGTCGTACCAGAGTCCATAATGATGGTCCAGGGCGGCGAAGTGACCGGCCTGTAGTGCGTCCGCCACAGCCCCCAAATCATCGGTAAACCCCGGCCCGGTCCGACCGGGCGCAAAACGGGTCAAATCCACGCCATAATTGGGGGCGTCGCTCGGCAGCATGTTGCCGCGCCACCAATTGATGCCGAGGGCGGTGCCGGTTAGCAACCGCCCATCACAGGTCAGCCAGCCATTGGTAATCGCGATGGGTAAATGACGGGCGGCGGGGGCGGCGGGGGCATCCGGAATTTCCGCGACAGCGATGGCACCCGCAACGTTGGTGGACAGGGGTTCCCGGGTGGCAGCGCCAAGGATGAAATCTTTTAACGAAGGCGCTGGCTGCCGGGCATCGGCAATCAGTTTAGCGGCCTGCTCCGGCGTGGGATTACTATATTCGTCCAACGAGCGCGGCAGCAAGACCAGCCGGCTGGCGGCGGCATTGCCGAGGCGATCAGCAACTTGTTTCACGAAAAGACTCACCGGACGGACGGAAGCGTTGGCATTACGCCAAACCCCATTGCCAGCGAATTCGCCCCAGCAGCCAAACGCAAAATTGCGCGCGCCGGGTGGGTTTTCGCAGGTGATGGCCGAGGCGCTGCACTGCCAGAGCACGGAATTGGCGGCGGACCAGCCGGCCCCCTCGCCCGCGATACCGCGGTTACCGAGACTCAACCCACCACCATCAATCCGCACGTTGTCGAACAGCGTGCCGCTGGACCAACTGCCAATGGCCCCGCTATCAGCAGCGGGTTGATCGGCGGCACACTCCACAAAGGCATTGGGCCCGGCGGCGGCGTGACCCAGGGCAAAATCGTGGCGTCCCTGCCCGGCGAGGCAGCGGAGGAACAAGGTTTGCTGGCCTGCGGTATAAAACGTGTTGCGCCGCCAGCCGGCATCTTCAGAAACCGGGGCGGTGGAAAGGCAATCCGCCACCGTCACCCGCTGGCAACTTTCGTAAATGGCCACAGCGGAACCGGCAAAGTGTTCAAAAGCCACCTGCCGCACCCAAGCATCCCGTGTGTTTTCGAACGTAACCGCAAACCAGGAGTGGTTTTCATCCTTGGGATTTTGCGAATCAACGGCAGAGACCAGCCGCAGGCATTCAATTCCCACATCATGCAACTGGCCGGGCCACGCCAGCGAGCGCACATATCCCCCGCCAAAGTTGGTATCCAGGGCCGTCGTGAGGGGGGCGTCCAGTGTGAGCACGTTGGTTTCAATTTTCTGAATAACGCGCGTCCAGATTAAATCCCGGCTGCCAGGCTTCCAGACCAAGCGCCAGTCGCCCATGCCACCGCCAAACTCGGTCATGCCGAGGAAATTGATCCATTCTTTGGTGCTGGGGCGGATCACTTCAATCCGATCGCCGGCTTGCAAGCCAGCGGGGTTGCCCACGGGCAACTGCCGGGAGCCAACCGGTACACGCGATGCACTGATGGTCCAGCTGACATTGGACAGCGTCGTGCGGTCGTTGGCACCGAAAAATCGGATCAACGTGCGGCGGTCCAAGCCCGTGGCCCGCAAGGTCGTGCCGCCCGGCCCCATGCCTTGGCCACGCAAGACCACTCCGGATTGGGAAATCCGCAGTCCGCCCAGAACGGGATGTTCACCCGCGAGGAGCAAGACGGCGCCGCGCAGGCCGTTGGTGTCGGCTGGCAAATGGCCCACATAATCGAGGGCTTTTTGGATTTGGACCGTTTCATCCCCGGCGGCAGGAGCAACCACCACCCGCACCGGAACATCAGGCAACGGACGGTCCTGACCGGCGTAACCGCAGCTGGAGAAATCGGGTACGCGATCCCCGGAGGCATCCACATCATAAACCAGCCGGCCATCGACCCCGGTGGCAATGATTGGGGCGAGTTTTTTGGGCGCGGCGGAAGTGGAGAAAGCCAGCAGGCACAATAGCGCCAGGGTCGCCGGACCGGTGGCGCTGGGGAGCTTTGATCGCCGGGAGAAACGGACGCGTATTAGGTTGAAAAGTGATTTCATGGCAACATGCCCGTCAAGGGCCCCAGTTCGGCACGATGGGCGACTACCCGGCCATCCACCCATAAAACCAGCCCAGTACCGCGACCAAAATGCTGGCCAGTGCGATCCCAAACAAGGGTGAGTTGATGGCCATGGTATTTGACGCCATCCAGACAAAACCAGTTCCAAACCCGGGCGGGGAGCAGGGGATCAATCGTCACCTGATGATCGGCACGCGGGCACAAACCAAGGACGCCGGTAATCAGCAAATCAGCAAACGTGGAGTGGTTATAGTAGCGGCTGCGATCGTTGACACCATTGAACCATTGGCCGGTGGTTTCGTCGGCATATTCGCCGATATACGGCTGGCCATCCGCGTGCTGGCTGTGAACGTAAGTCAGGAAATTATCAAAGTAATCCTGCCGGGTCAGGACGGGCTGGTGATAATCCCGCAGGACATTGGCCAGGGCGATCAAGGTTTGCGAGGTGGCAAAAGGCCAGACCGCGCCGTCCCATTCACATTTGCCAAAGCCATGCGTGCGAAATTGGGGGTGACGACGCTCAGCGGTAGTGATGCAGCCGGGAGCGGCGAAACCTTGGGCGTCTTGCAATTGCTGCCAGGCGACCAGGGAGGCGGAGGTGTCGGAGGGAAGTTCAAACATCCAGGGCACAAAACCAATGGCCTCGCGGGCGTTGGAAAATGTCCCGTCGGGCCGCCGGACTTCGAAAAAGTGCGCATCGGGATTCCACAGGTTTTCCTCGACCAACTGTTTGAGCTTCGCGGCCCGGGCGGTGAAGTCACTGGCCACCGCCGGCTTTCCAGCCAGGCGGGCGATCTGGGCAATGGCCCGGGCATTGCCATACATGTAACTGTTGATGGTGGGCCGGAGATTTTTCACGGTGCGCGAACCGCTGATGGATTCCTCCATGCCGTCGCGGACATCAAACTGCCAGTACAGGCCATTTGTAGTGAGGTGTTCCCGGTCCCAAGCGGCATAATCCGCGACGAGGTCGGCCAGCAGGTTGGTGGTGAAACCACGGTCACCGGTGACCAAATAACGATCATACACGGCGGCGGCGAACCAACTGCTGAACTTGTGAAAGTGCGGCTCGGGCTGGCCGGCCTGGCCACGCAACCAAAAGTGAATGTAATCATCCAGAAGGCTTGCATCCTGCAACCAGCGCCCCTCGGCAAGGTGAAAACCGGCGGCGCAACTAATCGTGTTAAACGCACCCGCGTGGCGCACGGGGGTGAGAAATTCCGTGATGACCATGCCGTTGGTGGTCGACACGAGATGTTTGCGAAACGACCACCAGCGAAAGTAGTAGATTGCCTCGACTTCCGAATCCGGGCAGGAGAACAAGGGGATCTCCCGTTGCAACCAGTCCCAGGCGGCCGCGTCGGGCACGGCATTGGTGATGGTTTCAGGCGCCATGACGTTGAATTGAGCAACGTAATGGGCGAAGGGTTCAGGTTTGAGCACCGCCCGGGTTTGCGCCCAACCGGAGGCACACCCCATCCACACCGCGGCCAGGACAGCCACGGACCAGGGGATGAAGGCAAGCGGTTTCATCGTTAAGGGACTAGTTGAGCCGGTCCAAGGCGGCGGCAATTTGCCGGAGCCGGAGCTGGACCAGTTCGCGCTCAGGCGCCCGAAAACGGTGAAAGGGCTCGGCCATAAAATCATCACAAATGCCCTGGCAAGCCAGCGCGCACTTGATGCCCTTGATAATGGAGGAGGAGTATTTGCCAATGCGATAAAAAGAATCGCTGACTTGCTGGATCACCTGCTGCCAGGCGGCGGCCCCGGCCAGATCGCCGGCTTGATAGGCAGCCACAACTTTGACATAGAGCCGCGGAAATAAATTGGCCCCGCCACTTACCCCGCCCTGGCCGCCCCGCTGCAAGGAGGCAAACAACTTTTCCTCAGGACCGATCAGAAGGGACCAATCGGGACGCGCCTGGATTAATTCTGCCACGGACTGAAAATAGTCGAGGTCGCCGGAGCTGTCTTTGAAACCGATGATACGCGGTTCTTGGAGTGCCCGGCGGATGGTGTCCAATTCGAAATGGACCTTGGTGAGGGCCGGCATATTGTAGAGGAAGAGGGGGAGCGCCAGTTCCGGCACCAGATGATCCAGATATTCCTGCAACTCCGGCTGGGCCTCGGGCAGGTAGTAAGGCGGGGCGAGAACCAGGGCACTCGCGCCGGAGGCGGCGGCACAATTAGCCACCCGCACGGATTCCACAAACGCGGTGTCGGTAATGCCGACCAGCACGGGTACCCGGCCGGCCACCTGACAGCAGACCCGTTCGATCAATTCCAAGCGGAGCCGGTAGCTCAGGCTGGGACCTTCCCCGGTGGTGCCCAAAATAAACAGGCCGTTGACACCGCCGGCCAGGACGTGTTCCAGCAGGCGTTCCAGACCGGCCACATCAAGGGTGTCACGATCCAACAACGGCGTGATCAGGGGAGGCACAATACCAGTAAGTCGGGAGTTCATGTTAAATGGGTTGGGGCACGGGCAGGCGGGGTTTAACTTGCAAAATCAGCAGCACGCCCAGAACCGCCAGGCCGGCGGCGAGGGTGAAGGCCAGGGTGAAGCGGAGGTTATGGTCACGCATCCAGCCGAGCAGCACGGTGGCTCCAGCACCGAGGCTGATGCTCACCAGATTCATAAAGCCGTAACCGGTGGCACGGTGTTCCGGGCGCACAATCTGGCAAAGAATAGGCATGCTGTTGCAATCAAAGAAGCCCCAGCCCAGACCGAATAAAATCATAAAAACGACGGCCACGGCAAAGCTCCCGGCATGGCCCACCCCAATCATGGCCGCCGCCAGCAGGAGCACTCCCGAAACACTGGTGAAGATGCGGCCGCGCACCTGATGACGGAGCCAAAAGTCCGCCACCACGCCGCCCAGCAAAACACCCGCCAGGGAGGCGATTTGAATATAACCAGAGGCGGACAGTCCCGCTGGCCCCGGAGGGAGGTGGAACCTATCGGCAAGAAACGTGGGCAGCCAGTTTTTCATCATCCAGCCAGCGATGGCGGGCAACGTAAAATAGGCGACCAACAGAGCGAAGGCTGGCGCGGTCCAGAGAGCCCGGCAGGTGGCCATGACCTTAACCGGCGAGGCGGACTTCACGGTGCCCGGCTCGCGGGGAGGATTGCGCAACGTCATCATCAACACCACGGCATAGGCCACGCCAATCCAGCCAAACCAAGTAAAACAATCCCGCCAGGATGTGGTTTGCGCGATGTAACCGCTGACCCCGCCCAGGGCCATGCCGGTATAGATACCGCTTTGATGGAAACCCACCGCCCGGGAGTGGGTGGGGCCCGGATGAAAATCCACGATAAAGGCGAGCGCGGCGGGCATGTAAAAGGCCTCGCTGATGCCCATGGCCGCCCGGCACCATAACAGTTGCGAATAAGTGTGCAGATGGCCCGTCAGCCAGGTGACTGCGGACCAGATGAAGAGGCTGCCAATCAAGGTCCAGCGACGGTTAAACCGGTCGGCGACGAAACCGCCGAGCGGACTCAGGAAGGCATAGACCCACATAAAGACGGCCATCAGGGTGCCAAAATCCTGGTCATTGGCTATGCTCGGAATATCCGCACGGATGGCGGGGCGGATGGCGGCAAGCATCTGCCGGTCCATGTAATTCAAAAGCGCCACCGGCCAGAGCAGGCCGACGACCATCCAGGAATAAGCCGGAATATTTTTAAATGCCAGACTCACCGCAGGGTGTTCAGGTTGCTCTGGGGCTGGCCCCAGTCAATCTTCTTCGTGGGATCCAGCCCGGCCAGGTATTTGTCCATGACGGTGTAACCGTCGCCTTGCAAATCCCGTTGGGCCAGGGCGGGATCATTGAGGTCCAACCGGTATTGCTTTTTCCACGCCAGCGGCAGGCCATCGGCGCCGACCGCGGGATTGGGTGAGCCTTGGTATTCGGGATAACCGCCAACCTGGGAGACATTGGTGATGATCCCGTGGCCGGCCAAATAATCCACCTCGCCGGTTTGGGCCTCCCGCACGGCACGCTGGTCCACGGAATCACGCTTGGGCAAGAGTGCGCCGGCATTGGCCAGCACCAGCGGATATGCCTGCGCGGCGGGTTGGCTGTTAAGCGCGGGCATGGGAAACGGTTCATTCACCCGGACACTCCGAATGAGGGCCTGGAGTTCATCGCCAGTGGCCAGCCCTGGGGACTCAATCGTGCCGCTGCTTTTGAACTGGATGCCCCCATTCCAGTTATCCGCAGAGACGGCGGGATTTCCCGCCACGATGTTGCCGCTCACGTACCAATGACCGTAACGAATGGTCAAGTCGGGATGAAAAGTAGAGGGCTGAGGCAGGCCAATACGCGAACTGACATTCGCCTGAGTGGCGGGTCCGGGTTTAAAATAATTATTGAGGCAATTCACCCGGCTGCCTTGATCGCCACCATCCAGGGAGCGATGCCGCCAGTTAAAAATAACATTGTCCACGAAATTGAAGTCATAGCTCATGCCAATGCTGGGGTTGCGCCCCGTATTGCAGGAGAAGAGGTTGTGGTGGAAGCTGGTGTTGTAGCCCCCCCAAGTGCCGCCGAAGGCATGGCCGTAAGTGTCGAGCCCCTCACTGGAGATGTTCCATTGCAAGGTGAGGTTAAGGGTGGGATATTTCAGGAATTCTTTGCTGTCCTTGGGCTGGTACACGTGCCGGTACATGGACAAATTTTCATCCAGACCCCAGCTGCAGGAGCAATGGTCGATGATAATATTGCCAATGGGTTCGCCACCGAGACAGTCGTCGCGGTCGAACAAATTAGTGGCGCCGCGCCGAAAACGCATATAACGGATGACCACATCGTGCGTGTCGACCAAGGTGCTAAAACCCGCGACACACACGCCATCGCCCGGGGCCGTGTGGCCATCAATGGTTATGTAAGGCGCGAGGATGTGGAGGGGTTGCTGGAGGTGGATGATCCCGGCGACATTGAAGACCACGATGCGCGGGCCGGCGGCCTCAACGGCATCACGAAAGCTGCCTGGTCCGGCATCGTTCAGATTGGTGACGACAAAGACCTGGCCACCGCGACCGCCAAAGGAAAATTTGCCACCACCTTCCGCCCCGGGAAATGCGGGCACGGCGGCCTGGGGTAAATCCGTGGGGAAAATGGAGCGGGGCAAATACGGTTTGCCCTTTTTGGCCCAGGCCTTGAGTTCAGGCTCCAGTTTTTTCAGGAGCTGGTCCTGGTAGGCATCCCACCGGGCATGAGTGGCCTTGGCCGCCTGGATTTGTTCCGGCGTAGGGCGCTGATCGGCGGGCAGGCGGCCGATTTCGCGATCCAGTTGCAGCGCCAGGGTGGTGGCGGGAGCCAGGAGGCAAGCGACAAGGCTAACCGAGCCGATAAATGGAGCCCCTTTGATTTTCATGGTTGGAAATTCTGCGCCGTCAGGGTGTTGCGATTACTTTGCGGAAGGCTCCAGTCCACTTTGAGAGTGGGATCCAGACCATTTAAATATTTGTCCAGGACGGTGTAGCCATCGCCTTGCAAATCTTTGGCGGCGAGCCCGGCATCGGCGGGGTCCAGGTGATATTTGTGCTTCCACCACAGGGGGATGCCATCCGGTCCCAAGTCCGGGTGGGGCTCGCCCTGGTAGTTGGGATAGCCACCCACTTGCGAAGGGTCGGTGATGATGCCGTTGCCAGCGGTGCCGATGTTATTTTTGGCCAGACCTTTGATCGAAGGTGGCGTAATAAGCTGGCCGGCGGCCCAAACTTTGCCCGTCTTTACGCATTCGACCACACGCGTGTCGACCGCGTCGCGCCGGGGCAGCGTGGCCCCCGCACCAGCCAGCACGGAGTCATAGGCCTCGGCGGCGGTCTGGAGGCTGATCGGAGCCATGGGGAAAGGGCGGTCGGCACGCACTTTGGCCAGAATCGCTTTAATTTGATCAGTGTCTTGAATCAAGCCTTTGGCGATGTCGCCGCTGGCATCGGGATCAGGGGCCAGGTTGAATTGCACACCGCCATCCCA
>CAIZWI010000192.1 GCA_903936645.1 uncultured Verrucomicrobia subdivision 3 bacterium | reverse complement strand
TGCTTCCTGCAATATTTCTGAGGGCTCCCGGCGGGCTTTGATGCCGGTCATTTCCAGGAAGGAAAAGACCCGCAGAGGAGTGGCATCCCAGACCTCCGGCAGCAAATCAGGCATCGCCTCAATATCGGCCACGGTGGTGGTGCCACTTTTCAGCAGCATGTGGGCACCATTCAGCCAGGAGGCAGCGTAATCGGAGTAGCTCCAACTGGCTTTGGCCGCTGTGATCAGCGGAATCCAATCGAGGAAGGTCTTGGGCGGGGGCAATTGCCCGCCCATGTCGGTGTAATCGAGATGGCAATGGGCGTTAACGAGCCCAGGCAGCAAAATAACGTCCTTTAAATCCACCAGTCGGCGACGGGTGGCAAGGGACTTCAATTCGCGCCAGGTACCCACGGCGCGAATGCGATTTCCGGCCAGCAAAACCGCGCCATCCTCGATGGGTGGGCGGGAAAGGCAAACTACCGCACGGGCTCGAATGATCACCAGGCAGCTCCGTTAATCACTCTTCGGCTTCTTGTTTGGTTTTCTTCAGCTTGGCAGCCACTTTGTGCTTGTCGGCCTTGACCTTGCTGTGGCGGGTGCGGATTTGGGTTTGAATTTTCTTTGTCACCCGGTCAATCGCTGCGTAAAGGTCGCTTTCGGTGTCTTCGGCATACAGGTCCGGTCCGCGCATGCTCAACCGGATGGAGCAACTAAATTGCTTCGTAGAAACCTTGGTATGATCATGCTCCAGAGTCACACGCGCATCAATGGCGCGCTTGTCAAAATGTTCGAGCTTTTCTATCCGGCCGATGACGTGGTCCTCAATTGCCTGGGTTAGCGTCACATTGTGTGTGGAGAGAATCAGTTTCATGGCTTCAAGATGCTAGCGAGCCAAAGCAAAATCCAGTTTTTCCTTCAAAATTTGCCAACAGAGCGAAAATCATGCCAATTTTCTTGGAGCTGGGGATTCATTTTGCTACTTTTTAGGCCCGTGGGACCTGGTTTACAATTATCACAGCGACTGAGCCAGTCACTGGTTTTGTCGCCGCAAATGCAGCAATCGCTCGCCTTGCTGCAAGCTCCAACCCTGGAACTCAAAGCCTTGGTGGAACAAGAGCTGCAGCAAAATCCTGTCCTCGAGGAAGTTTCTCATGAGGATGGCGACCTGCGCGAAAAATCCGAGCGAGATTCGGATGAAATTGCCGCGGCCCCGGATGCGGCGGAACCGCCGCAAGATGTGATTCTCGATCCGGCCGTGGATGTTTCCGCCGAGGGACCGGTGGATGATTTTCAGGCGGAATTTGAAAAGCTGATCCAAATGGATCAAGACTGGCGCGATCATTTTGCGCAGACCAACATCCCCATTCGGCAGTCCGCGGAAGATGAGGAACGCCGGCAATTCATGTTCGACTCGCTCACAGCGGGCACGTCCCTGGCCGAGTACCTCATGGACCAGTTGCGCGAGGCGAATCTGAATGCCAAGCAGCGGGAATTGGGGGAATTGATCATTGGGAATATTGATGATTTTGGTTATCTGAAAGCCACGCTGGAGGAACTGGCAACCATGGGTAATGCGCCGGTGGAGCAACTGGCCGGGCTGCTTAAACTGATTCAAACGTTCGACCCGGTGGGCGTGGGGGCGCGGGATTTGCGGGAGTGCTTGATGTTGCAGTTGGAGCGCGCCGGGTTGCAGGACACCCTGGAATATCGCATTGTCCGCGATTTCATGGAGGCGCTGGGCAGACGCAAAATCCCCGATATCGCCCGCGGGACCGACCAGGAAATTGAGGATGTTCAGGAATCCCTGGCCCGGATTGGCCGGCTGGAGCCGCGCCCGGGACGTGCTTTCCTGCCCGACACCCAGCAGTTTGTCCTCCCCGAAGTGTTTGTGCAAAAGTCTGGCGACGAATTCGTTGTCACGACCAATGATGAACAAATCCCCCATTTGCGGATCAGCAATGTTTACAAGGACCTCATGTCTCAGGGGGAGAATGCGGCTGAGGTTAAAAACTACATTCGTGAAAAGATCCGGGCCGGGAATTTTTTGATTAAGAGCCTGCATCAACGCCAGCAGACGATTTTGAATATTGGCCGCGAGATTGTGAAACGGCAGCATGACTTTATGGAAAAAGGGGTGGCTCATCTCAAGCCACTGACGATGGTGCAGGTTGCGGAGGTTGTGGGGGTGCATGAGACCACGGTCAGCCGGGCGGTCTCGGGCAAGTACATGCAAACTCCCCAGGGCATCTTTGAGATGAAGTATTTTTTCACGAGCGGGCTTCAGTCCTCCTCGGGCGAAAATATTTCCAACACCAGCGTGAAGGATATGATCGCGGATATTTTCAAAGCGGAGGACCTCTCCCATCCGCTGTCCGACCAGGACGTCGTTAAAATGGTGGCGGAAAAGGGCATTGTGATTGCCCGGCGGACGGTGGCCAAATATCGCACCGAGCTGAATATTCTCCCCTCCAATCTGCGCAAAGTTTATTGAGTTTTTCCGGTCGGTTTCCAGCCCGCTCCGGGCAATGCCAAATGCTGATTTGGCTCAACGGTTTCCGTTGGAAACCTCGAATACCAGCCTAAATGAACCGGCGGGCAACGCAGCCGTTACCACGATTATCGGCAGAGGCAGGAACGCACCGAATTACTTCCTGGCCGATTTCAATTCCGCCTTGGTTTGCACCTGCAAATCGTCCAATTCGGGTTTCAGGTCGGCCTTGGTTTGTTTGTCCATGCGATCGATGAACAAGAGGCCGTTCAAGTGGTCGGTTTCGTGCTGCACGGCGCGGGCCAGGAGGCCGCCGCAGCGGAATTCAAGGAGCTGGCCTTTTTGATTCAGTGCTTTGACATCCACGATGCCGGGGCGCTCGATGTCCGCGTAGATTTCGGGGAAGCTCAGGCAGCCCTCGCCGCCCTTGGCAATTTCGCCGGCCGGGGCGACCTCGGGATTGATTAACACCAAAGGCATGAGGGCGGAAACATCTGTGGGCTGGCCATGGAGTTCCAGGGTGGAGGGGCGGTCGGTGATGCCGGTGACATCAATCACGGTTAATTGGAGGGCATGGCCCACTTGCTGGGCGGCCAGGCCCACACCGTGGTTGGCTTCCATGGTTTCAAACATGTCCTGAATGAGGGTCAGGATTTCCGGGGTGATGCTTTCAATCCGCGCACCTTTTTTGCGCAAGACCGGATGGCCGTATTTAACAATGGGGAGGATCATGGAATGTGGGGGGCTTCAGTCAACCTGCACATTAAGCAGTTGTAAAATGCGTTCAAGGTCGTCATCGGTGAAGAAGGCAATTTCCACCGCCCCCCTGCCCTGACTATACCGGAGATTGATTTTGGTGCCAAAACGTTCGCGCAGTTTATCTTCCAGGCGCGCCACGTGCGGGTCCCCGGCCACCGGGGCGATGGTTTCCACGGTCCGACTTTTGGGGTCGGCCGGCCGCTGCCATTTGGCCACCAAGCCTTCGGTTTGGCGCACGTTCAAGCCCTCTTTCAGGACGCGTTCGGCGGCGGGCAGACGCAAGCTTTCATCCGCCAGGCCAAGGATCACCTTGGCGTGACCGACGGACAGCCGGCCATCCCGGATATAACCCAGCACCGGGGCGGGCAATTTGAGCAAACGGGTGGCGTTGGCCACGGCGGTGCGGCTCTTGCCGACTTTGAGGGCCACTTCCTCCTGGGTGAGTTGAAACTGATCGGCGAGTTGGGCGTAACCGAGGGCCTCTTCGACCGCATTGAGATTCTCACGTTGCAGATTCTCGATGAGGGCCAGCTCCAGCACGGTGCGGTCATCGGCCTCGCGGCAGATAATCGGCACTTCGGGCAGTTGCAGCAACTGGGCGGCGCGCCAGCGGCGCTCCCCGGCGATCAATTCGAAAAAGCCGTTGCGCTCGCGCACGATGAGCGGTTGCACGATGCCCTGCTCCCGAATGGAATCGGCCAGCTCGCGGAGGGAATCCGCGGAAAAATCCTTGCGCGGTTGCAGCGCGGAGGCCTGGATGCGGTTCAAGGGCACCCGCTGCACCCGTTCCCGGAGATCGGGAGCTGGTGCCGGTGCTGTGATTTGCGGGGATGCCACCGGCGCGGGTTGACCGACAGTAGGGCTGCCACCCAACAATGCGCCGAGACCACGCCCCAAAGCAGGTTTCGCCATGTCACCAGAGTGTGGCAGCAACGCGCGGTTGTCAATGTGAAGCGTTTGGGGCATGGCGGAAACTCCCATCTGCCAAGTTCATTATTCGCGGCTTAGGCCGGCTCGGCAACCGCGGCCAGGGTCTCCTCGATCAAGGCGTTGCTTTGAATCTTAACCAGGCGGGCGTAGACGCCGGCTTGGTGGAGGAGTTCGGCATGGGTGCCGCGTTCGACAATCCGCCCCTGGCTGAGCACCAGAATTTGGTCGGCGTTGCGAATCGTGCTCAGCCGGTGGGCGATCACAAAACTGGTGCGGTTGGTCATGAGGTGTTCCAAGGATTCCTGAATGAGTTTCTCGGTGGCGGTGTCCACGCTGGCGGTGGCTTCGTCCAGCAACAGAATGGGCGCATTTTTCAACAGGGCGCGGGCGATGCTCACGCGCTGTTT
>CAIZWI010000191.1 GCA_903936645.1 uncultured Verrucomicrobia subdivision 3 bacterium | reverse complement strand
GTGTCCATTTCCCGCTTTGGGATGGTAAACACCATTTTACGACGTTTGTTGGATTAAGCCGGGTTCCTCCGGACGCATCAGCAGCCCCGGTGAACTATGCCAGAGTCGTGAAACCAAAGTTGGTCCCTGCTGCATCCAAGGTAAACTGCCAACATCCGTGCCATAGGTGTCCCGACAACCTTTTTGCCTTAACGACCGCTTTGGCCAAATGATTGGCACCCAAAATGGGGCGGAGTTGTTCGCCTAAAAGATCTTTAGTGCGCTTTTGAGATGCGACCACCAATGTGACTGGCTTATGTCTCTGGGCTGACAATCG
Organism: uncultured Verrucomicrobia subdivision 3 bacterium; assembly: GCA_903936645.1. Taxonomy (GTDB): domain Bacteria; phylum Verrucomicrobiota; class Verrucomicrobiia; order Limisphaerales; family UBA11358; genus UBA11358. The sequence goes on along the minus strand of CAIZWI010000191.1, from coordinate 4,519 downwards.
CCACCACCAAGGCGTCGGTTTTCAGATATTTTTGCGCGACCAGCTTGATCTGTTCCAGGGTCACCGCCTCATATTTCGCATCATCCAGTTCCGCCCGGCCATACCCCAGACCGTATAACTCATCCAGCGCAGTGGAGGCCGCCAGGTGCCCCAAATCCTGCCGGGCAATTTTTTTCTGGCCAATGATTTTGGCCTTGGCGCGCTTGAGTTCTTCCGCTGTCAGTCCCTCATTCCTCAGTAGCATCGCCTCGCGCAGTAATTCCTGTTCGACTTGTTGCGCCTTCGCCGGTTCCGTGCCGGTGTAAAAGGCGAAGTAACCGGGCACCACGCCGGCAAAATTCTGGGCTCCTACATAATACGCCAGACCTAGTTCCTCGCGGATGCGCAGGAATAACCGGGAGCCCAAATCACTGCAAGATTCCTGAATCAATTCCAGCGCAAAGCGGTCCTCACTGCTCATGGTGGTGCCGGGAAACCCGACCACCAGCACCGCTTGTTTCTTTTCCCGGGTCTCCCGCACGCGTTTGAATCCTTTCAAGGGTGGGGCGAGGTGGGCAAAGACCGGCCGGTTGGCGGAGGGTTGCCAATCGGCAAAATAATGATCCACGGCCGCCCGCACTTCGGCGGGGTTGATATCGCCGTAAATCGCCAGCACACAATTATTCGGTCGGGCCAGTTGCGCATGAAACGCCCGCACTTCCTCGCTGGTGACTTTAGCCACCACGGCTTCTGTGCCGAGCGGGTCCAAGCCATAAGTGGCTTCGCCAAAAATCACCTTGCGCATCGCCAGGCTCGCGCTTTTGAGCAGTTCATCCTTGAGGGCATGGATGCCGGCAATCTGCACCTCCCGCTCCCGGTCCAGCGCCTCGGCGGGGAAGGTGGGATTTAGGATGACATCCGCCAGCAAGTCCAGGCCGTTGGCGAAATCGCTGCTCATCACTTCGACATTCACCCCAAAACTTTGGTTGCCCCCGTAACTATCAATGCTGCCGCCGATCGACTCAATCTCCGTGGCCAGCCCTTCCGCCGTCCGGCGCGCGGTGCCTTTGAGCAGCAGTCGGGCCAGCAATTGCGTGATGCCATTGTTCGCCGTGGTTTCGGCCAGTACCCCGCCTTGAAACAAGGCGCGAAATTCCACGAACGGCAGCCGATGGTCGGCTTTTAACAGCAGGGTCAAACCATTGGGCAATACCAACTTTTCAATCGCCTGATCCGTGTTGGTCTCACTGGTGGCGGCAACCTTGGGCGCGGTGCCTTCGGGTAGCAACGCATATTGGGTACGGTTTTCCGGCGTTAAATACTCCCGCGCCACGCGCTGCACTTCGGCCGGGGTGGCTCGTTTGACCGCGGCCAGGTATCTTTCAGAGAAATTCAAGTCCCCCGCCGCCAGCCAGTTGCCGCCCAGATTTTGCGCCTGCCCTTCCATCGTTTTGCGCGAGGAGAGCGTGGCGGCGATAAACTGTTTGACCGCCTTGTTCACTTCGGCGGCCGTCACCGTGGTTTTCACGCGCTCCACCTCCGTCAGGATGGCGTCACACGTGGGCGTGAATTGCTCGCCGTCAATCACCGCGCTAATGCCAAACAAGCCCGTGAGCCCGGGGTTGTAGGTCCAGGCATCCACCTGATGCGCCACCCCTTTGATCTCCCGTACTTCCTGATAGAGCCGCGAGCTGCGACCATTGCCCAGCAGCACGCTCAGCACATCCAGCAAAGGAATATCCGGATGCCGCACTTCGGGAATGTGCCAGGCGAAGTGCACATGGCCCAGTTCGATCCTGGCTTCCTCAATGATTTCGCGGGCGGTGGTTTGCCGGGGTTCGGTGGGCAGTACCACCCCGGGCATGGCCGTGGCTTTGGCCTTGGCATATGCCTCGCGGATCTGCGCCACAACTTCGGCTTGTTGGATGTCCCCCGTGACCACGTAAAACACATTGTTCGGGGCGTATTTTTCCGTGTAATAGCTGCGGATGTCCTCCGGCTTGATTTCGTTAAAAATATCCGGGTAGCCGATGATGGTGTAACGGTAGGGACTCTTGGTGTACGCCACTTCAAACAGCCGGCGACTGGCGCGGCGGCCGGGATCATCCTGGCCCATGTCCATTTCGCGGCGGATCACATCCATTTCCTTGGCCAGCTCATCCGGCGGCAAATTGGCGTGCTGCATGATGTCACACAGGATGTCGATGGCGGTGCGGGCCCCCGTGTTGGGGACATCAATGTGATATACCGTGCGGTCGAAACTGGTGTAGGCGTTCATGTAGCCGCCAGCTTCCTGGACCTCCTGGTCAATGCGACTGCCGGGGCGGGTGGTGGTGCCTTTAAAGAGCATGTGCTCCAGCACATGGGACAGCCCGGCTCCCAGCCAGCGGCCTTCGTGGATGCTGCCGGCCATGCACCAGGCTTGCACCGAGACCACCGGGGCGCTGTGATCTTCACGCACGATAATGGTCAGTCCATTCTCGAGGGTCGTGGTCTTCACGCCGGGGGGCAGGGCAGGAATCTCGCCGTTGGCTGTTGAATTGGTCATCGTGTAAAATTTAGTTCTATATACTAAACTGAAACGGGATAAGGGCAAATTATTTTGATGCAGGTATTCTGATGGAGGGACGCTTGGGCCAGCCTCAGCATGCTGCCGGATTTTGACCTTTACGAGGACGATTGGTGGGCGAGTGAACAGGTTAACCTATTAAAGGATAGTGGGTTAAATTTGCGGCTGGCGGGAGCTGGCCGTGGGCCAAATCTGGGTGGGATTCTGGGTGGCCGAACGTCGTTAATACTATTTTGGCCTCGTTTTGCCAGTGGACCCTGAATCCGCGCTTTTCGACCGACTTGGTTTTTAAGCATTTTTCCACTTGCACTTTAGGATGATTCCAGTATGATATCACTTACATATCACAAGTGATATGGTAAAGGAACTTTATGAACATTGAAAAAATGGGTGGAAGTAACGAACGCGAAATGGCGGCGCTGAGTGGCTGGCTGATGCTGCCGGTTACCATCGGCGGGTTGGCGGGCGGGGTGGCCTTGTTAATCCGTGGCATTCCGTCGAGCAACCCGTACTTGATTATTGGTGGGGCGTTGCTTGAGGTCCTGTCGGTTCTCCTGATGGTCGGGTTTTTTACCTTGCAGCCGAATGAGGGCCGGGTGCTGATCTTGTTTGGGGCCTACAAGGGCACCGTCCGCCAGAGTGGGTTTCACTGGGGAAATCCGTTTTATGCGAACGGCGACCGGGCGGGCAAGAGCATGGGCACGCGGTACAAGGTCTCTTTACGGGCCCGCACCCTCGCGCTGGAGAAGCTCAAGGTGAACGACAAACGGGGCAATCCCATTGAGATTGCCGCCGTGGTGGTCTGGCGCGTCCGGGACACGGCCCAGGCGGTGTTTGACGTGGACGATTGCGCGAATTACGTCCATACGCAGAGCGAAACCGCCCTGCGCCATCTGGCCAGCAGCTATAATTATGACGATGCGGCCGAGCACGAGTCCTCATTGCGCGGCAATGTGGAGGAGGTTTCCCAAGCCTTGCGGGTGGAACTGCAGGAGCGCCTGGCCAAGGCCGGGGTGGTTGTGGATGAGGCCCGGTTGACCAATCTCTCCTACGCGCCGGAAATCGCGCAGGTGATGCTCCGCCGGCAACAGGCCGAGGCGGTGATTGCCGCGCGGCAAAAAATTGTGCATGGCGCGGTGAGCATGGTGGACATGGCCTTGAAGGAACTGGCCACCAAACAAGTGGTGGTCCTCGATGACGAACGCAAGGCGGCCATGGTTAGCAATCTCATGGTCGTGCTCTGCAGTGAGTCCGAGGTGCACCCCGTGGTGAACACCGGCACCCTGTATAATTAATTCATGGCTGCGCGAAAGCCATTCTTGCTGCGGATCGATCCTGCGCTCTGGGCCGAGTTGGAGGCCTGGGCGCAGGACGAACTGCGGAGTGTCAACGGGCAGATCGAGTACCTGCTCAAGCAAGCCGTGGCGAAACGAAAAGGGCCGCCTAAGACCGCTGCCGCGGAAGCCGCAAAATCCATCCATCCAACTTCCGCCGGGGAGGGTGTTGAGCCCACCCACTAAAATCTTTGCCCCACCAGCATCGGAACGACCCGCGCCATGGGAAATGGCCTTTCTATTATGGCCCGGCCGATCCGCGAGCCATGGTGCCCAAGCGGGTCAGGTGGACGGGGTGGACGCTGAATCTCGCGCGTCCGAGCGCGATCCCAGTCCTGTTTCGCCTGCTCACCAGTCGGAAGGAAATAAATCAAGTTGGCTGGCGAACGGCGGCAGGCCAGCCGCCCGCCTTTGGCTGCCCGGACTTGGCCGGGCAGTTGGCCTGGGGTGATGTTGTGTCTAATTTCAAATGGGCTGCGTCGGCGGTTTGACCCCCAATTTAAACGTTATGTATATATAAAATATCTTATGATTTTTCGCAAATGAAATTGGCCTGGGCGCTTGATTCCATAAGGCTAAAGCACTGGCTGGCAAGCGCTGGCCTGCGCCCGCGACCTTAACCGGATTAAGTTGATAC
>CAIZWI010000190.1 GCA_903936645.1 uncultured Verrucomicrobia subdivision 3 bacterium | reverse complement strand
GCGTGGGCTTTTTTGTGGCGTTGGACAAGGGCGAATTTACGGGCCGGTCCATTCTGGCGGAGCAAAAAGCCGCCGGACCCAAGAAGCGCCTGGTGGCTTTCAAAATGACGGAGAAATCCGCGCCGCCCCGGCCGCATTATCCGATTCATGTCCAAGGCCAGGTCGTGGGGCAGGTGGTTAGTGGCACGCAAAGTCCTTCGCTCGGTTTGGGTATTGGGATGGGTTATGTGCCGGCGGAATTCGCCCAGCCCGACACCCGGTTGGAAATTGAAATTCGGGGCAAACTGGCCCCGGCGGTCGTGGTCAAAAAGCCGATTTACAAACGCTGACCGTTTTTCTCTCACAACATGAGGCTCGCCTGCGGGGTGGCGGCGGCCGAATTTCCGGGCGGGCCGCGGGGTGTTGGTTTGCTCCAACCGCGGTGTCCCCAGCCGCCTGCAAAACGGCCGGCCATGGTTTATTTTCTTTTAGTCCACTCGTTTTGGTGTTCAAATAGCCGGCAAAGAATTTATGAGCAACGTACCTTCTGATTTGAAATATACGAAATCGCACGAATGGGTCCGGGTCGCGGGGGACGTGGCCACCGTGGGGATCACGGACCATGCCCAGCATGAATTGACCGACGTCGTGTTTGTGGAGCTGCCCGCCGTGGGGCGCGTGGTGAAGGCCGGGGAAGCCTCCGCCGTGGTGGAATCGGTAAAAACCGCCAGTGACATTTATGCCCCCGTGAGCGGTGAGGTGCTGGAAATTAATCCGCAGGTGGTGGCCCAACCCGCCCTGGTAAACACCGATCCGCATGCGGCCGGCTGGTTTTTCAAAATCAAATTAAGCGCCCCGGCCGAACTCGCTGGTTTGCTGTCCCCGGCAGATTATGCGCAGCAGATTGGGGGATGAAAGTCCGTCTCTTCATCAAGCCCTTTTGCCCGTGGTGCCACAAGGCGGTCGCCTGGCTGGCGGCCCACGGCATTCAGCACGAAACCCTGGATGTCATTGCCGATGGCAAGGCTTTCACGGAAATGATCAATCTTTCCGGCCAGCGTTTTGCGCCGGTGATCGAGGTGGATGGTAAAGTTCTGGCTGATTTCGGTCCGGAAGAGCTGGCAAGATTTTGGGAAACGCTGCCCAAAGCCTGAACCGCCGCGCATTTCGCTAATTTACACAAACTGGCTTTGGTGGTATTTTAGCCGCCGTTCATTTGCGACATTCGCGAAGAACCAATCATGACGACCACTGAACTGAAACCTCGCCCGCGCCTGCCCCAATGGCTGCGCCTGCCGCTGCCCACGTCCAACACCTTCAGCCATACCCGCGCCTTGCTGGATGAACTGAAGTTGCACACCGTGTGCGAGAGCGCCAAGTGTCCGAACCATTGGGAATGCTGGAGCAAGGGCACGGCCACGTTCATGATTGCCGGGGACCGCTGCACCCGGGCTTGTGGTTTTTGCGCGGTGGACACGGCCAAACCCCTGCCGCTGGAAAAAGACGAGCCCCTGCGGGTCGCCGAGGCGACGCGCCGCATGAAATTGAAGCACGTCGTCATCACGGCGGTGGCCCGGGATGATTTGAAAGATGGCGGGGCGGAACATTTTCAACAAACCATCGAAGCCGTGCGGCGTTTGAATCCCGGAATTATCATTGAAGTGCTGGTGCCCGATTTCAACGAGAGCGATGCCGCGATTGATTTGGTGCTCGCCGCTGCCCCGCAAATTTTTAATCACAATCTCGAAACCGTCCGCCGGCTCACCCCGAGCGTGCGCCACCGGGCCACCTACGACCGTTCCCTGCGGGTGCTGGCCGGGGTCAAAGCCCGGTCTGGCAACCGGGTCTACACCAAATCCGGGTTGATGCTGGGCTTGGGCGAAACCGAGCCGGAGGTGCTGGCGGCCATGGCGGATTTGCGCGCGGCCAGGTGCGATTTGCTGACCATGGGCCAGTATTTGCAGCCCACGTTGAAGCATTTGCCGGTGCAGGAATTCATCACGCCGGAACAATTTGCCGCCTACGCCCAAATTGCCAAAACCATGGGTTTTGTGCACGTTTCCAGCGGTCCGCTGGTCCGCAGTTCCTACCATGCGGATGAATTTTCGCCGACGGTGGAACCATAAGCCCGCCGGGGCTGCCCCCCAGAAACAGCCTGATCTGCCGCTTTAACGCCCGGCGGATTTCGGATGGTCAGGCCGGCGGGAGCCAGCGATCAGCCGTTGCTGGCGGGGCTGGCACCTCTGGTCGGAAAGCTCGTCCGTCCGCGCGCCCCGGGCTGAATCATTTCCGCGCAAGTCGCTGACAGATAATTGATTAAATAAACGGCCAACCCCACCCGCTTCCGGGAGGAAGCCGGGAGCTGGCTTCGAAGGCAGCCCGTGCCACCGTTGAAATCCTTTCCAATTTCGTTCCCATCCCTCATTATCCCCCCAACGTTTATGCACAGTAACGGCAACATTTGTCCCGGCCTTCCCTGGGTGGCATGGTGGGGCGCGGCATCCAACCGCACGGTGGCGCAACCCCATGGCTGGTGAGACCCCCCATACGTCTTTGTTTCCCCGCACCGACTGGGCCGAATTAGGCCGGGCGGCCGTGGCGGAAACCGAGTCGCTGGACCGGCTGATTCGCCGGTACTGGCAGCCGTTGCGGATTTTTCTGCTGGCCACCTTCCCCGGTCTGAAAGACCAGGCCGATTTGCTGCTGCAAGATTTCGCGGAAGATAAAATGCTGCAGGAAGGCTGGCTCCGCCGGGCGGACCAAAACCGGGGGCGTTTTCGCGATTTCCTCAAGACCAGCCTCCGCCATTTCGTTTTGGATCGGTTAAACCGGGCGGAGGTGAAAAATCCCCCGGTTTCGCTGGATGATTTGGTGTTGGAATTACCCCAGCCCGACGCGCCTTCCGAGGCCTTTGACCTGGCCTGGGCCCGGGCGGTGCTGGCGGAGACCCTCCAGCGAATGGAGCAGGATTGTCGGCGCCCCGGGACCGACCAACCGCGACGTGGTTACATTTGGGAATTGTTTCGCCTGCGGCTGCTGGAGCCCATTTTTAATGATGCCGAGGTGCCGGCCTACGACGAGTTGATCACTCGTTTTGATTTGAAGTCACCCACCGATGCCTCGAACACGCTCCTGAGTGCCAAACGCATCTTCAAAGCGCATCTGGGGCGGGTGATTAAGGAATATGCCGGCCAGGATGCCGCGGCGGCCGCGGAGATTCAATCCCTGGAAGAATTTCTCGTGCGCCTGGCGCAGCGCGATTAATTATTAATCATGCAAGATAACCATCAACCTCCCGTACCGGCTGATGGAACTGTTATGTCCGAATTTAACTCTTCGGCGGCGATTTACCAAAGCCGGGCGAACAAGCTGGCATCGCTGCTGTCCTCCGGCGGGGAGCGGGCCCGCTTGTGGCGCACCGAGGAACTGGCGGCAATTTTCCGACACCAAATGTCTGCGCCCATGATGGTGGATTTGGGGGTGCTGGACGCGCCCGCGGCCCAGCGTTTGCAAAGGCTGGCCGAGGCACCGGGCTGGGGGTTGAAAAGTTTTGGCGATTTGTTTCAGCATCCCACGCCTGCACTGGAATTATTGGAGATGGTGAAGTCCTTTGCCCGGGCCAACGTGGACCAGCCCGAGAGCGGTCTGCCCGGCGAAATCGCCGCCGCGCTGTATTATGCCAGCATCGCCGCCGCGCTGGTGCGGTTGAATGCGCGCATCACCCAACTGCCGGATGCCGCCTTGCGCGAAGGGCTGCTCCGCACGCTCGAACAAACTTGGTTGGATGAGAAAACCCGGGCCTTGCTGGCCCAGGCCCTCGCCAAAGTCTCGACCCCGACGACCGGAGGCACGGCTTGAAGGAGGATCCCCAAGATGTGCGCCCGGCCTTTGCGCCGCCGGTTTCCGCCTACACCGGACCGGTGGCGGAGTTGATTGCCCAGGGCATGCTCTCGCCCCCCACCCGTCCGGGCTTGCTTGCCGTGCTGGACCACTATGAAATTTTGCGGCTGCTCGGGGGCGGCGGCATGGGCATTGTGCTGCTGGCCCGGGACCCGGCCAGTCAGCGCGAGGTGGCCATCAAGCTGGTGAAAGTGGAGATGCTCGCGAATCAAAACATGGTGTACCGCTTCCTCAAAGAGGCGGGCCACTTGCAACGATTGCACCATCCGAATGTCGTTTCCGTCGAGGCGATTTCCAACCGCTTGGCCGGTCCCTACTTTGTCATGCCCTGGTTTGCCCGGGGCAGCCTGGCCGGCCGGATTCAACCGGGCCAGCCCCTGGCCAGCGGGGTGGTGCTGGACCTGGCGGCGCAAGTGGCGGAGGGCCTCAGCTTTGCGCATCGCAATGGCATCATTCACCGGGACTTGAAACCCGCCAACATTTTGCTAACCGCCGAGGGGCGTGCCTGCCTGGCGGATTTCGGGCTGGCCCGCACCTTGTTCAATGATTCCATCACCGAGGTGGGCCATACGAGTCTGGAGGGCACCGCGCCTTATATGTCCCCGGCGGTGGCGGCCGGCGATGCCGAGGACACGCGTTGCGACATTTATTCCTTTGGGGCGTTGCTCTATGAGATGCTCACGGGTTTTCCGCCCTATCAGGGCAACGGCACCAAGGAAATTCTGCGGCTCATCATCGCCGGCCCGCCCCGGCCCATCGCCAGCCTGAATCCCCAGGCGGATCGCGGCCTGGTGATCATTGCCGAGGGGTGCATGGCGCGCGAATTGCGCGACCGCTATGCCGACATGCGGGATGTCTTAAAAGATTTGGAAGGTTTGCGTGCGAAGCAGTCGCCGGCGGGTCCGCGTGGATTTACGGGCCGGGGCAAGCCCTGGCCGCTCCCCGTCCGGCGTGCGCTGCTGATTGGCGGGGTGGTGACCGCGCTGGCCAGTGGGACCGGCGTGGGCTGGTGGGTCTGGCGCCAGCCGCCGGTCAAGCTGGTGGCCAAGCCGGTCGTGCCCGCGGCGGCCCCGGCCAAACCGGTCATTCCGGCACCCGCCTTGCCCGTCGAAACCACGCCCGTGGTCCCGCCGCCCTCGCTGTGGAATGCCACCGTGCTGGCCGGCCAAATGGGCGTGGCCGGGCTGGAGGATGGCACCGGCCAGCAGGCCCATTTTTGGCTGCCCAACAGTGTGGCGGCGGATCTGGCCGGGAATGTCTATGTCGCGGACACCGCCAGCCATACGGTCCGGATGATTGCTCCCAACGGTTTGGTGCGAACCCTGGCCGGCTTGAGCGGCAGTCATGGGATTACCGATGGCGTGGGCGGCCAGGCCCGGTTCTCCGCGCCTTTTGGCGTGGCAGTGGATGCCGCGGGCGCGGTGTTCGTGGCCGACACCGCTAATAATACCATCCGGCATATAACGGCTGCCGGGGTGGTCAGCACCCTGGCGGGTCAGGCCGGAGAGGCGGGGTCGGCCAATGGTTTGGGCGACCAGGCCCGGTTTCGCAATCCGTGGAGTGTGGCGCTGGATGGTTCCGGCAATGTGCTGGTGGCGGACATGAGCAATAATTCCATCCGGAAAATCACCCCGGCCGGAGAAGTCACCACCCTGGCCGGCCAGCCCGGTACCCCCGGCCATAACGATGGCCCCGGCTCCCTGGCCCGTTTCAACTCGCCTTATGGCCTGGCCGCTGATCCGGACGGCAATGTGTATGTTGCGGACAGTGGCAACCATGCCATTCGCAAGATCACACCCACGGGCATGGTCAGCACCCTGGCCGGATTGCCCGGTTATGCGGGGGCGGCCGATGGCACTGGCACTAATGCGCGGTTTTGGAATCCCCAGGGGCTGGCCGTGGATGCTTATGGCACGGTTTATGTGGCGGACACGGGCAACCATATGATCCGCAAAATTTCTCCCTTTGGCGAAGTGACCACCCTGGCGGGCCTCGCGGGCACCAGTGGCACGAACGACGGCGGTGGACTGGCTGCCCGCTTTAACAGCCCCGGGGGAGTGGCGGTCGATGTGGCCGGCAACCTCTATGTGGCGGATACCGGGAACCACACGATCCGCAAACTGGTCTTTGGCCCGCCGCCAGCACCGTTTCTGGGCCCGCCCCGGCCCCTGCGGCCCGCGAGCCAATAATCCGTTGGCGCGCGCCCCGGCTCCCCCCGCCTAAAATCCCCGTTCAGCCCCCCGATTTCCTGGTTGCCCGGGGGGTGTGCGCCAGAAGCACACCCGCAAATGCCTCGAAAACAGTGGTTTACAGCCCAAATTGGAGCTAATCCGCTTGTGCACCCCGGCGGGCCGCCCTAGTTTTAAAGGGCGGTTCACTATAACTTTTAAGCAGCTTATGAATACCAAAAATGTTGTCGCTTTAGCCGGAATGTGCGCGGGTGCCCTGCTGGTCATCGCCCCGTCGGGGGTGCAGGCCAGTTTGATTTTTGAAAATATCGGCGGCAGCGGGGTCATTTATGACACCACTGATCATACCACCTTTACTCAAAATGCGAATATCTCCGGCCAGACCTTTACCTACGCCGGTGCCCAGGCTTGGGCGGCCGGTTTGCAGGTGCCCGGCGTGACGGCCAATTGGGAACTGCCGACCCCGGCCCAATTCACCTCCCTGTTTGACCAGCTGATCGCCCCGAACCCCGCGAACGGGTTCAAATATGGGTCACAGATTGGTTTTGGTTCCGGGCCCCATGATTATGCCAGCAACGTCCAGCCGGAATATTGGACCAGCACTTCCGGCACGGATTTTAATTTTTACTACGGCTACCCCGGTGGCCGGCCCAATAGCAGTTCCTATGCGGTTTGGGCCGTGCAAGCCGTTCCGGAGCCAAGTGGTGTCCTGATGGGCCTCCTGACCACCGGGCTCCTGGCGGGCAGCCTGTGCTTCCGCCGCCATCCGGTAAAGGCCTAACGCGGCCCGGGCAAAGGCCCGGGGTTTCACTCTTCCAGATATGTGGCGTGGGCGCGCAGCCAGAGCAAGTCGGGGTTGTCCCCGGCCACGGCTTGAAACTCATGTTTTACCGTGACCGTCGCGGTCGGCTGGCGGGCGAGGACTTCGCGACTTCGCCAGCGGTGGATTTCGGCATGGCCATCGGCAAAGGTCACTGCCCCGGCACCGGCGTGATAACCCGCCGGGAGGTTGGCGAGCTGGGCGACCGTCAGGTCGATCGCAAAATAACCGTCATCAATGCTGTCGTCGCGCTCATCAACAAATGTCAGGGCATCGGTGGGGGCGAGCCGGACCAGCTCGGTCGTTTTCCGAAACAACTGGTAACCCGGGTTCCACCGGGAGCTGTTATACCCCATCCAGCCGTTCATGGACACGGTGCGGGCCAGGGGGTAAAAGGCATTGCCTTCCTGCACTTGGATGGCGCTGGTGGGGCAGCGGTACAGGGTGGCCGACTGGGTGTCCGGTCCCAGGTCCGTCCACTGGGAATTGACCAGCAACAGGGTGTTGGTGTTGTCGGGGTTGTTGGCCTGGCGCGGGTCCAGCCAGCCGGTGACCCAGTTCGCGTTCCCGCGCGGGGTGCCGTTGGCGCCGGCCTCGCCCTGCCAGTCATTGCCCGCAATAAATTCGCGATTCTCATTGGCATACAGTTGCCAGGCCAGTTGCAACTGCTTCAAATTACCCAGGCAATAAACGGCCTGCGCCCGGGCCTTGGCGCGGGACAAGGCCGGCAGCAACATCGCCGCCAGAATGGCGATGATGGCGACCACCACCAGGAGTTCGATCAAGGTGAAGGCACCAGCCGGTGGGGAATTTCGTTTCACGGTAAACGGGGCTGCACCGCCGCATTATGGTTTAAAGCAACGCCTTGAAAAAGCCGAAATCAACGGCGCCGCCGCAACCCTGCCCCGCGCCAGGCCACTGGTTGATCCGGGGATGTTTGCGTCCCGCGCGGAGTGGCCGGCACCCCAGGCTCGCCTATGCGGCTGACTGCGTACTTTGAACGTCAGGCCTTTTCCACGATCGTCTTCATCTGGGCCAGCCCGCGCTCGAAATCACCGCCAATGCGTTTCTCCATGTTGCACAGCAGGCTCATGGCTTTGAACATGAAACAATCGGGGAAGCCGCTCATGGTCCAGGTCAGCAAGGTGTTACCGCCTTGCGGCTGGAAGGTGAATTCGGAAATATTCATGGATTGGAACGGCTTGAGGAATTCCAGTTTAATCCGGATCACTTCGCCCGGCTGGCTCTCGGTAATGGTCATGCGGCCCGCGCCCGCCTTTTTATTGCCATTCCATTCGTAAATTGCCCCGGTGCCGGAGGGCGCGCCGTTGAACGTTTTTTGCATGGCCGGGTCCAGCTTCTCCCAAGGCGACCAGGCCGCCCATTGGTGGAAGTCATTGACCTGCGCGAACACCTTGGCGGCCGGGGCCGCCATGGTGGCCGAGCGGATGACCCGAAAACCGGCCGGTCGGGTGGCGACGAAGACGACGAACGCCAGCACCATGACCGCGATCGCAATGAGGATGGGAGTAAGCATATTCAGGTTTTTTGCTACCAAGGTTAATCATGAATCCGCCAGCCATATCAGTCTGGCTGCTGGCGAGAATTATTCAGAATCATGGGTGGAGAGCAATAATTTTTTCATTTTCCTTGGCAGCCGAAACTCGACCGAAGTAGCGCAGGCGTCCTCGCCTGCGGGTTATGGCGGCGTCTCGCCGCCATGATCCTACGATCCCAGCCCCACGCCCCTCGACAACTTCCCAGATCCAAGGTTGCGCCCTTAAATTCACTTCCATTAGGATGGCCAGACCATGCATCCGCCCGGAAACCACCGTTTTGCCAGTCGCCCGCGTCCGGCGAGGCGGACCGCCTTGTGGTTGGTTTGTTGCCTGGTGGGCCTGTTGAGTGGCGGACCGCCCACCGTCGCGATGGCCGATGCCCCCGTGGTAACGATCACGAACCTCGCGCAATTACAAACGGCGCTCGAAACCCAACCCCACCTGATGGCCAACATGAAGCTGGACGCCTGGGTCTGTGCGGCCAGCCGGCCCGAGCTGGGGGCGCTGGTGGTGCGGGATGCCACCGGGGTGGAATTGCTGCAATGGCAGCATTTGACGACGTCCTTCCAGCCCGGCGACGCCATTCACGTGCGGGCACAGCCCGCCTGGTTTCGCCAGCGGGACACGGGCGTGGAAATTTCCGCCGTCCCGTTGGTGGATAATGACGGGATGCATGGCCTCGCCGAGGCCAGCGGGGCGGTGACCCTGGCCGCCGGGCGGCACCCGTTCCAACTGGATTGGTTCAACGGCGATTTTGCCCCCGGCCTGGCATTGACCGTCGCCGGGCCGCAACTGCCGTTGCAACCCGTGCCTCCGACTGCCTGGTGGCAGGCGGAGGGGCCCGACACGAACCAACAGCCCGGGTTGCTGGCCAGGCTTTACGAGGGCAATTGGAAATCGGTGCCGGATTTCAACTGGCTGGAACCGGTCAAAACCGTCACGGTGACCAACCTTGGCTTGGAGTTATACCCGCAACGAGACCGGGTGGGAGTGCGGTTCACCGGGAGTTTTGCCGCGCCGGTGGCGGGAACCTATGCCTTTCATTTGCGCTCGGCCAATGGGGCCTTGCTCTTTTTGGCGAACCCGGAGCCCCAGGTCCAGTTGCTGGGACACGCCGCGCCGCCGCCCGCCGCCGCGGCCCGGGCCGGTGAGCTGATGCCACGCGCCACGGAAGGCCGGTGGGTGGCGATGACGGGCCGGGTGGATTTCATGACGAAAATCGGCGCGGGTCTGGAGTTTGAACTGCGTTCCGGCAACGGGACCATGCAGGTGCGCCTGGTGGATGCCCGGGGATTGACCTCGGCCGGATTGTTCCACGCCCGGATTCGCGCGCGCGGTTTGGGCCGTGGGATGGCGAGTTTGGAAACGAATTTGATTTTGGGCCGGCTGGTGGTGGCGGGCCCCCAGGATTTGGAAATACTGGAGCCAGCCCCCCAGTTGACCGCGCCGCCGCCGCTGCTTACCACCGCCGAGCAGGTCCAATTGCTGCGGCCCGAGGATGCCGCGCGGCATCTGCCGGTGCGCATCCGGGGGGTGGTGACCAGCGCGTTTGGCAGCCTGACCTTGCAGGATGACACGCGCGGGGTGTATGTGGACATGCGGGGGATGACCAACCACCCGTTGCCGGGGGCGGGCGAAGTGTGGGAAGTGGCCGGCCAGGCCCACCCCGGGGATTTTGCGCCGATCATTGTGCCGGAAACGCTCAAGTTTCTAGGCAATGGACAGCTGCCCGCGCCGGCGCATCCTTCCTGGCATCAATTGATCAATGGCAGCATGGATGTGCAATGGGTGGAAATTCAAGGAGCCATTACGCAGGTGTCCTCCAACCAGGCCAGCCTGCTCATGCCGGAAGGGCGGCTCCGGGTGTGGTTTGAAGCGCAAAACCAATCCCTGTTGCCGGCGGCTTTGAACTGTCAGGTGGCCATCCGGGGGGTGCTGATGGCGACCTGGGACGTTAAAACGCACGAAATCATCCCCGGGCAAATCTTTCTCCGCAACACCCGCATCAACCTCATTCGTCCGGCCCCGCCCGACGTGTTTGACGCCCCGTTGAAATCCCCCCGGGATTTGCTGCGTTTCGATTTGCAGGCCGCTTCCTTCCCGCGCATCAAGATGCGCGGGGTGGTGGTTTTTGCCCAGCCGCACGAGCTTTTTCTGAATGACGAAACCTCCGGGCTGCGCATTTTGCCCTTGGAACCCGCCCCCGTGCAACCCGGTGACCTGGTGGAAGCCGTGGGCTACCCGGAAATTGGCGGCGCTTCCCCGATCTTGCATGAAGCGGCGTTGCGTAAACTGGGAACGGGACCGCTGCCCGCGGCCAAAGTGGTTGGGGCGGAGGATTTGGTGGGCGGTGGATTGGACACCATGCGTATTCAAATTGCGGCGGTGCTGGTGAACCAGCGGGTGGAGCGCGCCGGACTGGTTTTGGAAATGCAGGCCGGGCTGCGGCCCTTTTTAGCGCGCATCCCGGGCCAGGCGGCCCTGCTGCCCGCCTTGCGCACGGGCAGTCTGCTGGAAATGACCGGCGTCTATGCCGGTCTCCGCCCCGCAGGCGAACCCGGCCGGGGCCTGGATTCGTTTGAACTATGGCTGGCTGCGCCCGGTGCCATCCAGATTTTAAAGCAGCCGCCCTGGTGGTCGCTGAAACGCTGGCTGGCCCTGGTGGGTGCCTTGTCCCTGCTGCTGTCGCTGGTGGCCTTGTGGGTGTTTCAACTGCGGCGGCAGGTGAGCTTGCAGACCAAAATTATCCGGGAAAAAGCCGAGCGCGAGGCCACGCTGGAGGAGCGCACGCGGATTGCGCGGGAATTGCACGACACCCTGGAACAAGCGCTGGCGGGAATCAGTTTGCAGTTGCGGGCCTTGACCGATTCGTGGCGGGAGATGCCCGCCAAACCGGCGCAGATCTTAAAAACAACCCGGCAGATGGTCCGCCATGGCCAGGATGAGGCGCGGCGCACCGTGCGCAACCTCCGCACCCTGGCGCTGGAAACCGGCGGCCTCC
Source organism: uncultured Verrucomicrobia subdivision 3 bacterium (assembly GCA_903936645.1). Classification (GTDB taxonomy): domain Bacteria; phylum Verrucomicrobiota; class Verrucomicrobiia; order Limisphaerales; family UBA11358; genus UBA11358. The sequence goes on along the minus strand of CAIZWI010000190.1, from coordinate 1,335 downwards.
CGGCGGCCCTGGCCGCCCTGGCGCGCGAGGTGGAGGCCGGACTGGCGGTGCAGATTGAGTTCAAGGTGGATGGCACCCCCGTGCCGCTGGCAAGCCAGGTGGAGAATCATCTGCTCCGGGTGGGCCAGGAAGCGACCACCAATGTGCTCAAGCACGCCCGCGCGAAAACCGTGCAAATCCATTTGCGCTTTGAGCCCCAGGCCGTAAGGCTGGTGGTGCAGGACGATGGCTCGGGCTTTGATGTGGCCCACACGGCCCCCAGCTCAGCGGGACATTTCGGACTGCTCGGCATGCGGGAGCGGGCCGAAAAAATGAATGGCATATTAACCATTACCAGTGTTCCGGACCGGGGTACCACCGTGGAAGTGGTCGTGCCGCTGCCCGGACCCCGGGCTGAAGTCCAATCCAAGCATGAAGCCGCGCATTAAAGTACTGATTGTGGATGACCACTTTGTGGTCCGCATCGGCCTCTTGACCTCCTTGAAAATGGATGAAGGCCTGGAGGCGGTCGGGGAGGCGGGCACTGGCCGCCAGGCGCTCACACTGTACCGGCAGTTGCGGCCCGAGGTCGTGCTCATGGACTTGCGCCTGCCCGACCTGACGGGCATTGAAGCCACCGCCACGCTCTGCCGGGATTTTCCCGGGGCGAAGGTGATCATTATTTCCAGCTTTGACGCCCAGGAGGATGTCTATCGCGCTTTCCAGGCGGGGGCCTTGGGGTATTTGCGCAAAGACGTGCTGGGTGAGGAATTATTCCGGGCCATCAAAACGGTCGCCGCCGGGGAAAAATTCATCCCGCCCGAAATTGCCCGCAGTCTGGCCGACCATGCCTCGGCCCCGGAATTAACCCCGCGCGAGCTGGAGGTGCTGCGCTTGCTGATCAAGGGCTTGAGCAACAAGGAAATTGGCGCGGTGCTGGGCGCTTCTGAATTCACCGCCAAGTTCCACGTCAAAAACATCCTCGCCAAACTGGGCGTCAGCGACCGCACCGAGGCCGCCACGGCCGCTTTTCAGCGCGGGATTATCAATTAGTCAACGCGGGGAGGTTGCGCAAGGTCCGCCCCGGGTACCTGTCCAGTTGGACAGGTTACAAATCGTTTTTTGCCGTTAGATTGGTTCTCGTAATCCCAAATCACGAACCAAAAACAACTGCGTTTATTCCTCACTGCATGAAAAACTTCCTACGAACCTTGATCCGCCCGGGCGGTCACGCCCCGGGTGTGGCGTCATTCGGCAACCGTCGGGCCGCCAGCCTGGCCACCCTGTGCTCCTGTTTGGTTGGCTTCACCGCTGCGGCGCAAATCCCCAACCAGCAGCTCCAGTTTGATTTTAATG
>CAIZWI010000189.1 GCA_903936645.1 uncultured Verrucomicrobia subdivision 3 bacterium | reverse complement strand
CAGGGAAAGCAATTGCCGCCGGGGGGGACGCATGGAAATCATCGTCGTAATCAAAGTGGTTGCGTAAATGGTGCATTACCATAATTGACAACGGGGTGGGCGACAATACCCGGAAATGGTGAGGCGATTATCACCGAATCAGGGAACGGTGACCAGATCAGGGCTGATAACTCGCAAGCGACCGGCTGGCTTATTTAAACAACTGAAAGAATTGCCGGGTATTCGCCAGCGGCAGGGTGACCTGCCACTGGTTGCCGACGATTTGGGCGACCGGTGCGGGAGTCCAGTTCCCGGCGGCTAGATTGGTGGACGTCAGCAAAGTAAATCCGGCATTGGCCAGGGGCCAGGCGAGCGTAAGCCGGTTATTGGTGAGAGTGGCCGACATGACTGGACTGGCGGTGCCAAGCAACTGGCCAGGCCCGAGGGCCTGAGTGGCGGCGATTTCAGTGGCCGAGAGCGCGCCGTTGTAAATCCGGAATTCATCCAGGCTGAAATCCGGGTAGGGATCGGGGCTGTAAAGGGACCGGCCAATCCAGCTGTAAAGATTGCTGACGGAGGTAAAGGAGACGGTAACCGCATTATTGATACCAGCCAGGGCGCCATTAGTATAGAGGGCGAGCCAGCCACCGGGCGGATTGAACACGGCGGTGATATGAAAATTGGTGTGGAAACTAAAATCGGCATGGCCGTAGGCGTTTTGCTCGCCGGCGTAGTTGGCGGGGGTGATGGCGATACGGCCGCTTTGAGGGGCGCAAAAGATGTAATTGTAGCCGATGGCACCGCTGTAGGTGCCGAAACCAAACAGGAAACAGTTGGCCGGCAGTTGATCGGGAAAGGTGGTCCAAGCCTCGATGGTAACAGCGGCGTAATTGCTCAGGATGCCGGGCGGCAATTGGACGTATTGTTTGGCGGCGGCGGCGAGGGCCAGTTGCCCGCCGCCAAGGGTGCCGCCGTTGGGCAGGGTGCCGTTCCAGGCCGGACCACCCACGGAATCAGCCAAGGTGGGTCCGCTGGTTTCGGTGAAACTGTAGCGGTGCACCACGGCGACGGGGGCGGCGACCACCTGAACCGTCTGGGTGGCCGTGAGTCCGAGGCTGGGGTAGCTGACACTGATGGCGACGGTGCCGGAGCCGACCGCAGTGATATTACCCGCGCTGTCCACGAGAGCCAGGTTGGTGTTGGCCGAGGTGTAGGCGAGGGCATGACTGGCATTGGCAGTGAGATTGCTCCAGTTACCGGACAGCAAGCCATAGACGGTGGCGGAGGCCAACTGACCCCGGTTCAAGGTGGCGGGTAATTGCAACTGGAGGGCCGTGTAGGCGTTCAGCCCGGTGGCGTTGAGCCGCAGAATGGAAAGGGAATTCGCCGGCAGGGTGAGGGCAAAATTGGAGCTGACATTCGCGAGGGTGTTCGTGGTGGGGAAAACGTAAGTGGGGGCGGCGAGAGAATTTTCATCGCCAGCATTGCCCGAGGTTAACCGGATGAGGGTGCCGTTGGAGCCAAGGTGGTTCAGGCCGCTTAAATTGAAGGTGGTGGCGACGGAGGTGCTGTAAGGATTGACGGCTTTGATAATGACCTGGCCAGCGGTGTGGGAGTAGGTCGCGGAGGCGAGGAGGCCGCTGGTCGCGGCGGGCAGGGTGACATCCTGCACGAGGTTGGTGGCCATCTGCACGGCGTTGGTGCCGAGGTAACACTGGACCCGCGAACCGGCCACCACGATTTTAATGTAATACCAGGTGTTGGCGGCAATGGTCTGGTTCACCTTGGCGTAGGTGGTCTTGACCCCGCCCACCGTTTGTTCCAGGCCGTCGGCGGTATTCGACCAACCGCCGATATTCCACCAGGTGAAATTGTTGTCATCCAAATAATTGAACAAGACGAGAAAGCCCTCGGCGCCGGCGGTTTTGCGGGCCTGGAGGGTAAAGGTGTAATTAGCCCAGTTGGTGCTGCCGGTGGTACTGTAGCAGTCGGTAATTTGGGCAGTCTGCTGGTAGAGTCCAGCGGCAGCGCTCCAGGTGCCATTGAAGACATTCCAACCGGTCGTGCCCTGATTGACAAAATCGCTTTGATACAACGCCACCGCGTTGCTCGTGACAACCAGATTGGTGTATTGGACGGCCGTGCTCCAGGATCCCAGGCCGATGGCACCATGGGGGGCGACGGTGGCATTGGTGGTGAGGACGACGGCGGCGGGCAGGACGGTGTCGCCGCGATTCTGGCCGAAGAGTTCCTGCACATAATAGGACGGCGTGCCGAACAAGCCCCGGGCGCTGTCGTAATAGATGAGGTCGGGGTGCCACTGAATGCCATTCACATTGGCGAACAATGGGGCGTAGGAAGCCATGAGCACGAGATCTGAATTGCGCTCCATCCCGGTCATAAAGGCGGCTTCGCCGAGCGCGGCGGCGAGATTGCCGTAATTCCCATAACCAGTGGTCACCGCGTACTCACCAACAAACACCTTGGGTCCGGCGCGGCTGTAACTGTCATATTTAGTGGCGTAGGAAATGAAGGTGGCGGGGCTGGCGTAATAATGTTCGTCGGCAATCTCCACCGGCCGGCTGATGGGCAGGCCGCCCCAATTGGGGGAGATCAGATGCAGGCCAGGATAACTGGCCTTGAGCGCATCGTAAAACAAGGCGAAGCGGTCGTTGTAGTAAGTGCCTCCGTTTTCATTGCCGATTTCGAGATACTGCAAGTTATAAGGCGCGGGATGCCCGTTGGCCGCGCGCTGCGCGCCCCAATAGGTGCTGGTATCGCCATTAACATACTGCACGAGATCGAGGGCATCCTGCACCCAGGGCCCCATTTGATCCAGGGGCACGGTGTTATTGGTGGCACCATTGTAACCCAGGGCCAGGCCGGCATTAATATCGTAGAGCGGGGCCATGCCGAGGTCGGCACAAAACTGGAGGTACTCATCGAGCCCGAAGCCATCGGTGGACCAGTAACCCCAGGCGTCATTATTGTGGCCAGGGCGCTGGGCGACGGGGCCGATGGTGTTTTTCCAACGCAGGGCATTGGTGAGGTTGTTGGCCTCAATAAAATTGCCGCCGGGGTAGCGGTAAAAAGAAGGATGCAAAGCGGCCAGCATGCCGCCGAGATCGGCGCGGAGGCCGTTGGAATCATAGTTATACGTCTGCTTGGGGAACAGGGATACGGAAGCAAGCCAGACGGCGCCGGGGCGGGCGAGGCTCAAGACAAGTTCGGCATTGGTGTCACTGGCGGTGGCGGGCAGGACGGCCGTAAAATTATGCCAGTTCGTGGTCAACGCAGTGAAGGAGGATTGGGCGTAGATCCGGCTGCCATTGGCGCTTTGCAGTTGGGCGGTGAGGGGTCCGGAAAAGCCAGCGGCGGCGGCGGCGTAAAAATTAAGGTTGTAAGAGGCCCCTCCCTGGATGGCCATGCCCCAAAAACCGTTGTTGCCCGCCCCGACAGTACCAGTGCCGGAGGCCAAGGTGAGTTTAAGGGAATTTGGCTGATTGGGGTTTAAAGGCCGAGTCGTATCCACAACGATCGTACCGGTCGCGGTACCGGAGGTGATCAGGGTCCAAAAGTCCGGGTTGGCGGAGTTGTAAAAGGACCGGTTGCGGACCATTTCAGCATAAACACCGCCCTCCCCGGCGTAATTAATCTCCTCAAAAAAGATGCCGAAGAGATTGGAGCTGACGACCGCGCCGGGCTGGCCGGCCTGGATGGTGACGGTGGCGGCGGATTGAGCGCAGGCCAAAGTCGCCGCAAAACCAGTGGCAGCGAACGTCAATACCCACCATTTCAGCCAGTTCATAAAATTATTTCCCCATCCACCAAAAAAACGGGGCGGCGAAGTCGCTTCGCCGCCCCATGCTGTTTACTCAATGCGGCCGCGTTCAGGGATGACGCAGGCGGTAGAACACCGTCGGGTTCGCGGGGTTAACCGTGACGCTCAGGCTGGTCACCGCGGCGCTCCCGGTGATGTCCACCCAGTTGTTGCTGAGGCCCAAGGCAGCGCGGTTCGTTTGGGCCTGGAGAATCCAGCCGAGATGGTCGGCGGGCCAGGCGAGGTTCAAGGTGCTGCCGGTGACCGTGACCGTGATATTCGTCGGGTTGGGGGCGATGGTGTTGCCCACCACCACGCTCAGCGCGCCGCTGGCGGGATTGAAATGGTAGGCCAGGCCGGTGCCGGGCGAACCGGCGATGCTGGTGAAATTACCGGTGCCACCAGTGCTAAACAACTGGAAGGTGTCACCCACCGCCAGGGCAGTGCCATCCGCGGTGAGGTTGGTAATGGTCAGCGTGCCGCCAAAGCTGGCGGTTGAGATGCCGATAATTTGGTCGCTGGCGGCGTTACCGCCGGTTTTGTCCACACGGAAGGTGGCGTTGCCGTGGAGAGTCAAAGGCGTGGATTGGAGGGTCAAGGCCCCCAGGCCGGCGGCATCGCCCGCACCCAGGTTGCCCGCCGGGCCGACCACGAGAGGTCCGCCAAGGGTGCCCGCACCGGCGAGGGTGCCGTTGGTTACCACGGTGGCGCCGGTGTAACTGTTAAACCCATCCAGGTAGACGGTGCCGGTGCCTTGTTTTACCAAGCCACCATTCAAGCCATCGCCGGAGGTGAGGCCGATTTGGATGCCGATGGTGTTCCCGCCGTCATCCAGGATGAAGCCATTGCTCATCACCATGCTGGAAGCTTCGAGGAAGTCATTGGTGGATTGCACAGCCTGGAGGATGCCGCCATTCAGATACGCCGCCGAGGTGGCGGGGGCGGTGCCGTTGTAGCGAATCGCCGTGGCTTGTAACAAGCCGCCATTGAGATAGAGGGTGCCGCTCGCCCCCGCATTTTCACCCAGCCAGAGGTTGCCGCTGTTCAAGACCTGGCCGCCATTGACGATCAAGGTGCCCGTGGCGCCGAGTGAGCCAACGACAATGTTGTTGGCACCGGCTTTTTGTACCGTCCCGCTATTGACGATCAAGGTGCCGTTCGCCGCGGTGTTCAACCGGCCAACGACCAGCCAGTTATTGGAGACCGTGAGGGTGCCGCCAGCCACCACCACCGCGCCCGTGGAGGCCACGTTCCCGGCAATCCAGAGTTCCTGGGAAGCGATGCTCAGCACCCCACCATTGGTCAGAATGACCGTGCCGGCCTGCACGAGGCTGGGGGTGGCGCCATTGAGATAGTTTTTGCCACTGACGACCAGGGTGTTGGTGCCATTATTAACCCAGGCAACGCCCCCTGCCGAGCCGGTGATATTACCACTCCAATTCCCACTGCCACCGCTGCCGGTGGTTAGGGTGGCGGCCGCGGCGTTGTTATCAATCGTGCCCGCGCCGGACAGGCCATTTACGGTCTGGGCGTTGCCGGCCAGTTCCAGCGTTCCGGGCGCGCTGATGGCCAGGTTGCCGGAGCCGAGGGCGTTGGCGGCACCGAGAATCACGGTGCCGTTGCTGATGGTGGTGCCGCCGCTGTAGCTGTCTCCCGCGAGGGCGAGCGTCAGTGTGTTGGTGCCGAGCTTGGTCAGGGCGGCCACGCCACCGAGGCTGCCGGAGCCCTGGATCGTATAGCTTTCCGCCGTGTTGCTGACCAGGATGCTGGCGGGACTCGCGCTGGTGTTCAGAATGACGGCGCCAATGCCCCGGTCATTAAAGGTCACCGCGTCACCCGGCACAACGGTTTGCTGATAGACGGTCGGGGTGGTGAACAACAGCCAGTTGGTGGTGGTGCCAATGTCCCAGAGGCTCGCATTGTTGCCGGTCCATAGGAGGCCCGGGCCGGTGCTGGTGATGACAGCGTAAATGGTGGAGCTGGCGACGCTGTTGGAGAGCACTGCGACAACCCCTTGCGGGGCAACCAGGGTGTTCGCGAAATGACCCGTACCGGCGATCAATCCGGTGTATTTGATCAACGGAATCTTGCCCACCGTGAAACGGCCATTGAGCCGGATCTGGTTGGTGCCGTTCAAGGTCAGGGTGCCCACGCTGAAGACGGGT
>CAIZWI010000188.1 GCA_903936645.1 uncultured Verrucomicrobia subdivision 3 bacterium | reverse complement strand
GGGATGAGGGGCGATCGGGCAGCCAGGCGGGCACGGGCGATTTTTAGATGATCAGGCGATCATTTGGGGGCATGAGGTGAGTCATGGGACTTAGTGGTTTATCGGGAGAGCCCTTGGGAATTTCTATTCAGGAGGGGGGCGGCACCTTGGCCAGCAAGGCGGATGATCGCCGGACCGGACGCCGAGTTGCAGGTCAGGTCAGGTCAGGCCGGGCCGGATGCCACGAGTCGCAGGGGGTTCCTTGGCGGGGGTGGCTAATGGTAAATATTTTTGGGATGCCGCTGGTGGCGCAGGATGCCGTAGATGTAGAGGTCGCGGAGTTCGATGAGGACCTGGCCGGCGAGCCAGAGCCAGGGGCCGGTGATTTCTTTGGTGACGCGGACGATCTGGCGGGAGTAATCGGCATTGCCTTGCTGGCGGATGCGCTTGGCCTTGATGCCGGAACGGACGGCGAAGAGGCCTTTTAATTTCAGGGCGCGGTGCCATTGCCAGCCGACGCCGCGGAGGGCTTCGTTGGTTTCCATGGTGCGCCATTCGTCGAGGACGAGGGATTGGAGGCTGGGGCCGAGGAAGGTGGTGTTGTTGGCGCCGTGCCAGCGGTATTGGGCGAGGGGTTGATTGAGGTAGACGCGTTTGTGGCACTGGGCGCCAAAGGCGGCCCAGAAGATTTGGTCGCCGAGGACGGGGTAATCCAAGGGGAAGCGGACGGCAACGGGCTGGCCATTGGTTTTGAGCAGGCTGGCGCAAAAGGCCTGGTTGCCGATCTCGGCTTTGCGCTGGAGAAAGGTGTCGCGGTCGAGGACGGTGATGGTGGTGTCGGGCCGGCCGGAATAGCTGAGGTGGGCGTTGTGCTCATCGATGCGCTCATCCATGCACCAGGCGAGGCCGGGGCCAGGGCAATCGGCCAGCTGGCGGGTGAGCACTTCATAAAAGGTGGGGGAAATGGTGTCGTCGGCGTGCAGGATGTGGAGGTAGTCGGTTTGGTCGCCGAGGGCGAGGGCGCGGTTGAAATTGGCGAACATGCACTGGCCGGAGGTTTCGGCGATGCTGATTTCGCACGGCAGGGCGGTAAATTGGCGGACGATTTCCAGGGTGCGGTCGGTGGACTGGTTGTCGAAGATGATCACGCGATCGGGGCGCAGGGTTTGGCGGGCGATGGCGGCCAGGGTTTGCTGGATAAATTCCTCGCCATTGCGCACGGTGACGGCGGTGATGATTCGGGATTTCACGGGCGACAGATTAGCAAACCGTCGGCGGGCGGAAACTTCAAATTTCAAACTTCAAGGAAATGGCGGCTATAAGCCGGTGGGGTGGTGGAGGAAGACCCAGGGGAGGTGGTGTTTTTGGGAGAGCCAGGCGGCGAGGGCTTGGACACCGAAGGTTTCGGTGGCGTAATGGCCGGCGTAAAAGACGTTCAAGCCGAGTTCCTCGGCGAGGGCGTAGGTCCAGTGGGGGCCTTCGCCGGTGATGAAGGTATCGACCCCGGCGGCGGCGGCGAGTTTGAGGTCGCCCCCGGCTCCGCCGGTGACGACACCGATGCGGCGGCAGAGGTCCGGGCCAGCGGGGATGAGCTTGGGCGGCGCGCCGGTGGCGCGGGCGAGACGCTGGCTCAGTTCCTCGCGGGAAAGGCGGGCGCGACACTGCAACCCGATGGGCTGGCCGTGGCTGGGGAAGAAGGGGGTGGGCTGTTTCAGGCCGAGGGCGGAGCAGAGTTGGGCATTATTGCCGAGTTGGGGATGGGCATCGAGCGGCAGGTGGGAACTGTAGACGGCGAGGTTGTGGGTGATCAGGAGGTGCAGCAGTTCGTAATTCTTGCCGGTCCAGGGCTGGCGGGAATTCCAGAAGAGGCCGTGGTGCACAAGGAGCAAATCGGCGCCGACATCGACGGCCATTTGCGCGGTGGCGAGGCTGGCGTCCACGGCGGCGGCGATTTTGGTGACGGTGCCGGTGTTTTGGACCTGCAAACCGTTGGCGGCCCCACTATAATCACCGATCTCGGCGGTGCGCAGGAGGGTGTCGCATTGTTTGACGAGGGTGGCGAGGGCCACCGGGGCGATGTTTTTTGGAAATGGCGCGGTCATACGGGGGGATCCGAGCGTTTGCGGAGGAGTTTTTTCACCCAGGCCACGACGGCCAAAACGCCGATGACGATGAATTTTTTGGCGGCGAGCAAGCCGACCCAGAGGAGTTTAAAGAAGCCGAGTTTGGCGGCGATGCCACCGGCGACGAGCGCGGCGATGCCGTAGGTGGCGACTTTGTCCACTTTGGGATCAAAATCGCCGTAGCGGTTGCCTTCATTAAAATCGATCATGGCCAGAATGCCGGGGCTTTGCTGACGGATTTCGGCCAGTTGGTCCATGCCGGCGATGGCACTGAGCACGAGCACGCCGTGCCGGCCCAGTATGCGGATGTCGTAATTCAAGGTGTGCGCGTCCTCGCCCTCAATTTTTAATTCCTTGGCCCAATAGAGTTTGTGGGTGGCGGCATCGTAATGCGGGGGTTCGGCCCAGCCGACGAGTTCCATGGCGGGATAGCCGTGGGCGGTGCGTTCCGCGTTGTGGTCGTGGATGGCGGTCTGCATTTGCTTGAGCAGTTCGTCGTATTTGATTTTGCCGGCGTCATCATCTTTGACATAGCCGTCCTCGGTGGTGGCGATGGTGACGGCCCAGCAGCCGGGATCGAGGGGGGTTTTGTCGGTGGGGATGAGGAGGCCCAGCTTTTTGGCCTGCGGGGGATTGCCCCAGAGTTTTTCGAGGACAATGGCGGTGTCATCCGGGGAGAGGTAGCTGAGGTTGGCGGGCAGTTTGAGGGTGGCGAGGCCACCGGCGAGCACGATCTGGCCGTGCTGGTATTTCAAGGCCTGGACCAGTTTGTGGGCCTCCGTCTCAGCTTTGTCTTTGGGCTGGTCTTGCGCCCACCCCGGGGCCACCCCACCGAGCAATACACAGGCACACACCAGGAGACCCCAGCCGGTTTTGGATTTCATAAGCAGGTTGGTTTGGGAATTAATAATAATGACTGCCGGGATACAATAGGTTCACGGCCCACAAATGTACAGGGCGGAAAATGACGGCGATGAGCTGCCAGGAAAGGTAGAGGCCGAGGAAATTCAGGCCGGGATGGCGCCGGAGGGCCTGGACTTTGTCCGCCCAGGCGGACGGGAGGAAGAGCATGAACAGGGCACTGCCATCCAGCGGCGGCAAGGGGAGGAGATTGAACACGCACAGCAGGAGGTTCAACGAGAAGAAAATGCCGAGCATGCCGGCGAAGAACAAATACAGCCCGGGGGCGGCGGGGTCGACGAGGTGGGAAAAGCTGATGGCATCGGGGGCGGTGAACACCTGGGCGGCG
>CAIZWI010000187.1 GCA_903936645.1 uncultured Verrucomicrobia subdivision 3 bacterium | reverse complement strand
TTTTCCAGCGCCCCTGCCGGGGCGCGATTGTTCCGGGCTGGGTACCGGGGGCGGCGCAAAGCTTCCGCCTGCGCACAGAGCTATGGCGGACAGGTGCCCCCGGCTAATTTCCGGCGCCCCTCCGGGGCAAGGCTCGGGCGAAGGAAGAAATTTGTCTCACACCCGCCAGCCAAACCGGGCTGATTTTCAAATTGACCGGGGTCGGTGGGGCTGTTAGCCTAGTGACCCGTTTCACCGGGAATTTATGCGACATACCATTTCTGTGCTCGTGGAAAACAAGTTCGGCGTGCTCACGCGCGTGGCGGGGTTGTTCAGCGGTCGTGGCTATAACATTGACACGCTCAACGTGGGTCCGACCCAGGATCCGGCGGTTTCCCGCATGACCATCATCACGCATGGCGATGAGGCGACACTGGAGCAGATTATCAAGCAGCTCAACAAGCTGCCGGATGTGCTGACGGTGCAGAACTTTGGCGAGGGCGAATTTGTGGACCGGGAACTGGTTCTGGTGAAAGTGACGGTGGATTCCCAGTCGCGCGCCGAGGTGATGCAGATCACCGATATTTTCCGCGCGAAAATCGTGGATGTGCAGCCGAAGTCCCTCACGATTGAAGTGACGGGCAACGAGAGCAAAGTGGAAAAATTTGTGGATCTCATGCAGAGCTTCGGCGTGACTGAACTGACCCGGACCGGGAAAATCGCGCTGTCGCGCAAATAAGCCGGGAAGCCGGCCTGTAATTTTAACCTCAACCAACAACCTGTTCATTAAAATGGCCAAAGTTTACACTGACAAAGACGCCGATTTGGGCGTGCTGAAAAATAAAACCCTCGCCGTGCTCGGTTTCGGCTCGCAGGGACATGCCCACGCGCTCAACCTGAAGGAAAGCGGCCTCAAGGTCATTATTGGCCTGTACGAAGGCAGCAAGTCCATTGCGGTGGCCCGGGAAAAAGGTTTTGAAGTGCTGCCGACGGCGGAAGCCGTGAAGGCGGCTGACGTGATCATGGTGGCCCTGCCGGACACGAAGCAACCGGCGGCGTACATCAAGGACATCGAGCCGAACCTGACCAAGGGCAAGACCCTGCTCTTCTCGCACGGTTTCTCGATCCATTTCAAGACAATCGTCCCGCCGAAGAACGTGAACGTGATCATGGTCGCCCCGAAGGGCCCCGGCCACATCGTTCGCCGCCAATACACCGAAGGCAAGGGCGTGCCGTCGTTGATCGCGGTGTACCAGAATCCGGGCAAGGACGCGAAGAAGATTGCGCTGGCGTGGGCCAAGGGCATTGGCGGCACGCGCGCCGGGGTCATTGAAACCAATTTCAAAGAAGAGACCGAAACGGATTTGTTCGGCGAACAGACCGTGCTGTGCGGCGGGGCGAGCGCCCTGGTGCAGGCCGGGTTTGAAGTGCTGGTGGAAGCCGGCTACTCCCCGGAGATGGCTTATTTTGAATGCTTGCATGAATTGAAGCTGATTGTGGACCTCATGAACGAGGCTGGCATCAGCGGCATGCGCTTCTCGATCTCGGAAACGGCCAAGTGGGGCGATGTCTCGGTGGGTCCCAAGATCATTGATGCCGGCGTGAAGAAACGCATGGCGGCGGCGCTCAAGGACATTCAGTCCGGCAAGTTTGCGAAAACCTGGGTGAAGGAATATGAATCCGGGTATCCCAAGTACAATGCGCTCTTGAAACAGGGCGAGCAGCATCCGATCGAAAAAACGGGGGCCAAGCTGCGCGCGCTGATGCCCTGGATGCAGAAACGCTCCATCAAGGGTTCGCAAGCCTCGTACTAAGCCCACAGACGTTTGAATGACCAGCCGCCGGAGTCATCCGGCGGCTTTTTTGTGCCCGGAAACGGGTAATTGAATGAGGCCCCGGCGGTGGCGGGTTGGATATTCTGGCTCTGACGGGGCAGTTTTGTTAGCGTAGCGGGCAACATGGCAAAGCAGCGTATCAAGCAGTTGATGGACATCCTTCGCGGTGCGAAAGCGGGTGCGGCGGACGGCCCGGGGGGTGGGCTGGCCACGCTGACGGGTCTGGAACAATTTGCCCATTTTTGCCGGCATGCCGGGCAGAGCTTTGTGCGGAATCGCTGCCTGGTGCGGGCATCGGCCCTTTCCTATTCCTCCTTGCTGGCCTTGATTCCCATGCTGGCGGTGGTGATCAGTGTCACGAGCGGCTTGTTGAAATCGGAGGGGGAGGACCAGATTTATGGGTTGATCAATCAAATGGTGGAAGTGCTGGTGCCGCCGGCCACGGTGACCAATACGGTGCCCGGGCTGGCCCTGACGGCGACGAATGGACTGACGCTGCCCACGACCAATACCATCGCGGGAGGCGCCACCAACGTGGTGACCGGCACCAATATGGCGGCCGCCGGGGCGGGCGGGAACGCGGACATGGTGCAGGCGCAAAAGGAGGCGGCGAGGAGCATCCATGAGTTTGTGCAGAAAACCCAGTCGAGCGCACTGGGCCTGGTGGGCATGTTGCTGCTGGTATACGTGGCGATTTCGATGCTGGCCAATATTGAGGCCACGTTTAACGACATTTGGGGCATTACCAAGGGCCGCAAATGGCGGTGGCGCATCGTCCTGTATTGGACGACGCTCACGCTGGGGCCGCTGGTGCTGGCGGGGGCCCTCAGCCTGACGGGGAGCGCGCATTTGGAGGTGGTGCGGCAGTATGTGAGCGAGACACCGCTGGTGGGGAATTTGATTTTCAAACTGCTGCCGCTGGTATTGGTGTGGGTGACGTTCGCGCTGGTTTACCTGGTGGTGCCGAACACCCGGGTGCGCTGGAGCGCAGCCCTGGTGGGAGCGGTGGTGGCGGGCACACTGTGGCAGGCAAACAACTGGTTTGGCTACCTCTATGTTTCCCGGGTGGTCACGAACAGCATGATTTATGGCAGTCTGGGGCTGGTGCCGGTGTTGATGCTGGGGCTGTACTTTTCGTGGGTGATTTTGCTCTTTGGCGCGCAGGTGGCGTGTGCGTTTCAAAACCGGCTCTCGTATATTCAGGATCAATTGGCCGAAAACGTGAACCAGCGCGGCCGGGAATTCATTGCCCTGCGCCTGATGACGTGCCTGGGGCTGCGGTATCAGCAGGGGCAGCCGCCGGCCACGGTGGCCGAGGTGGCGGTGGAACTGGGGATCTCCCCCTGCCTGACGCAGCAAATTATCGCGACACTGCTGGTGCCACGGCTGATTACGGAGGTGGCGGGACCGGAGGCGGCCTACTGTCCGGCGCGCCCCCTGGACGCGATTAACGCCCATCAGATCCTGCTCGCGGTGCGGTCCGTAAACCAGCCGGAGGTCTTTGCCCGGCCGGAGCCGGTGCGGGACGAAATCTATGGGGAATTTGCGCGGATTGAGGAAGCGGAGCGGGTGGCCGCGGCGGCGATCACCCTGCGGGCATTGGTGGAACGGGCGAAAGCCCGGCTGGCAGCCCCGGCGGTGACGCTGGCCCTGCCGGAACCGGCGGTGGTGGTGGCGGCGATGCCGCTGCCGGCGGCGGAGCCGATCAGCGAGGTGACGATTGAGCTGGCGGAGCCGGGGGAAGAGCCCGCTGCCAAGGCGGAGGTGGCGCCGGAAAAGCCCGCCCGCCGGATTGTCGTACCCGAGGATAACCACGACTTTCCGTTGTGAGACGGGGCTGCGCTGGCGGTTTTGGCAACCACCGGAGCCAGGGGCGGGACGTTGTGGCGGGCGGAAGCCCGCGCGCCGTCACCACGGGGCACGATTCGCACTAGAGGTGCTTCTGGCACCATTCGAGCGAGCGCTTGAGCCAGTCGAAGTTTAGCCAGGCACGGAGGAGCGAATATTGCAGGAGCGCCAGGGCGGCGAAGATGGCGGTCCATTCCCAGCCGACGGAACGTTGCTTGGGGTTCTTGATGAGCAGCAGGGTCACCAGGAGGTTGAGCCC
>CAIZWI010000186.1 GCA_903936645.1 uncultured Verrucomicrobia subdivision 3 bacterium | reverse complement strand
GCCCAGATGGCGACGTCTATTACCTCCGCCATGCCCCCAACCAAAAGGCCAAACCAATCGTTCTGCTCCACTGTCCGGTCTTCTGATTAATGTCTCCTTTTGCTCGCACACAAAATTCTCCTTTTGAAAACTACACGACAATTTATGGGTTGACATTTGACCTCAACCACTTATACTGATCAAGTATTGTAAAAGATTTAAAAAAGGTCGCTATGAAAATTTATAAGTTGTTGTTCGCTGCGGTGTTGAGTGGCACCATTTTATTGGTCAATTTGGCCGTCCAGGCTGACAATGACAAAAATGGCGTGGTGACCATCGTGCGCATCCAAGGTCATGCCGAGTATTCTTTGGACGGTGGCACCACCTTCATTCCCGCTTTGGTCGGCAAATATTTGTCCGCCGGTTCCATCCTTCGCTCGGGTGATGCCTCCATCGTGGATGTTTTGATCGGCCAGTCCCCGGCCGAGAAGAACGTGACTCTGATGAAAATCAATGGCAAGGACAATCCCGCGCCCAACATTCCGCCCATTCGCGAAAACAACATGATTCGCCTGCGGCCGAACACCACTCTGGGCATTGATAAATTGCTCGTCCCGGAATCCGATCCGACGGCCATCAGCGACGCCGTTCTGAATCTCAAAAAAGGCCGCATCTTGGCCAGCGTCAAGAAAGTCAGCCCGTCCTCTGAATATTTTGTAAAAATCCCCAACGGCGTGGCCGCCGTTCGCGGCACGGAATTGGATTTGAGCACCGACGGCAGCTCCAGCTCCTGCGCTGTCGTCAGCGGCACGGTGTGGCTTTCCTTCTCCCTCACCGATGCCAATGGCAATCCCGTCGCTGGAGCTAATGGCCAGCCGATTCCCCCCATTCAAGTTACCCTCAGCCCCGGCCAGTCCTTTAACCTGACCGCCACCTTGGTGAACCAACTCGTCAGCACCTTGACCGCGGCTGGCGCTGCCGATATTCAAGGCATTATTCAACAGCTCGACACCATCGCCACCGCCGCTGTGCAAACCTTGGACGCTGGCGCTGTGGGGACCCTCACCGACGTATTGAAATCCGTCAACGGTCCCATTATCACCATCACGGGCGGCGTGGGCATTCCGACGGACAGTGGCCAGCAGCAACATACCACGCATCCGTGATTTGCCTTGGTTCTATAACCTGAGCCAAAATTAACTTAACCAAACCCGGAGCAGCCTTGTGTTGCTCCGGGTTTTTCGTTACACAGCCCGTGTGAAGCTCCAACCGCTTAAGCGCACCCCGGTCCTGCTGGCTCTGGTGGTTTTGCTGCTCGTGTTTGCCGTGCGGCTGCTGCTGCCGTATTACTTTCCCCGCTGGGCCGGGCTGGAGCGCTTGGAACAAATTACCTACGACTGGCGGGTCCAAATGGCCCTCCATTTTCCCGCCCCCGCCGCCACCAATTTGGCCTTTGTGGCCATGGAAGATTCCAGTATTGATGCCATCCAAAATGACCGCTATTTGAATTACCATTACGGCCTCTATTGGCCCCGCCTCGTTTACGGCCGGTTGGTGGAAGAACTGAGTGCCCAGGGTGCCCGGGCGGTGGGCTTTGACGTCCTTTTCGGCGAATTACGCAATGATCACCCCCCGGTGGCGCTTCCCGATGGCAAGTATCTTGAGTCCGACGATTATTTTGCCCAGACCTCCCGGCGATCCGGCCATGTGCTCATCGCGGCCACCCCCCAAATTTCCCCGCCCGACCTATTCGTCACCAATGCCCTCGCCGTGGGAGATGTCTCCACCGAAAAAGACTCCGATGGCACCCTGCGACGCGTCCGGGCCTTTCACTTGCAACGTCGCTGGCATCCCGTCATTGCCAAGGCGGCGGCCGATCCCGAAATTGACCTGGATTTAAAACGGGCCGCCTTCCTGCCCGGTAAGATTCTGCTGCCGCAAAACGGCACCACCAACATTGTCACCCTGCCCGTGGATGCCGAGAACAACTTCCAACTGGCCGATTTGGTGGGCGATCCCTTGCCCGCCGGCCTGCCCGCCAAAGCACCGGCGTTCTCCGAGGAACGCATCTGGCAGATGGGCGTCCAGTTGGCGGCGCAGGAACTTCATCTGGATTTGAACCACGCCATCATCGACCGTCCACATGGCCGGATCATCCTGCACAACCGTGCGGGTCTGGAACGGATCATCCCCATCGATCCGGATGGCTTTTTCTACGTCGACTGGCGTTTGACCCATACGGACCCCCGCATTGAGCAGGAACCCATCGAACAACTCCTCTACCAGCACAAACATCGCGCCGAGGGCGAAACCAACGGCCTGCGCAACGATTTTCGCGGCAAGCTGGTCATCGTCGGTTCCGCCGCCGAGGGCAACGACCTCACCGACCGCGGCGCCACGCCACTGGAAAACGACACGCTCTTGGTCAGTACGTATTGGAACGTGGCCAACTCCGTCATCACCGGTCGCTTCATCCATCGCGCCCCGCTGTTGGCGGAACTCGCCATCATGACGTTTCTAGCCATTACCGTCGCCTGGGTCACCTGGCAATGGCGCACCCGGATCATCTACGCCAGCCTCGCCGTGGGCGGCTTGATTCTGGCGTACGTGGCCGTCTGCTTTTTTGCCTACATCGCCTGGCGCTACTGGCTGCCCCTGTTCTATCCCGTCGTGGGTGCCATGCTCGTCGAACACGGGTTGCTCATTGTTTATTTGGTCATGATTGAAGAACGCGAGAAACGCCGCGTCAAATCCGTGTTCTCCAAAATCGTCTCCCCGGATGTCGTGGATGAATTGCTGGCCTCGGAAAAATTCTCCATGGTCGGCAGCCGCCGCGAAGTCACCGTCTTTTTTGCCGACATCCGCGGGTTCACCACCCTCACGGATGAAATGCAGGAAAACTCCGTCGAATATGTGCGTCAGCACCAACTCACCGGGGCCGCCGCCGAACAGTGCTACGATGAATCCGCCCGGGAAACCCTCGCCACGGTAAACATGTACCTCACCAAGGTGGCCGATGCCGTCATCGCCCACGGCGGAACCCTCGACAAATACATCGGCGATTGTGTCATGGCCTTTTGGGGCGCCCCCCTGGGCAACGCTGAACACGCCCTGGGTTGCGTGCGCGCCGCCGTCGATGCGCAACGCGCCATCCGCCAGCTCAACCAGACCCGCCAGGCGGAGAACATGGACCGTGAATTGGAAAACCGCGAACGCATCGCCGCCGGCCTGCCGCCCCGGCCACCCTTGCGCGCCCTGCAACTCGGCACCGGCATCAACACCGGCACAGTGATCGTGGGCTTGATGGGTTCCGGCGAACACATCGCGAATTACACCATTTTTGGCCGGGATGTCAACCTGGCCAGCCGGTTGGAGGGAGTTTCGGGCAGCGGCCGCATTATTATCAGCGAAGTCACCTATAGTCATTTGCTGCGGGCCGACCCGGCGCTCGCCGCCACGTGCGTGGAATTGCCCGCCGTCACCGTGAAGGGTATTCGGACCGCCGTCCGCATTTTTGAAGTCCCCTGGCAGACCCCGCCCACCCCCTGATTTCTTGCTCGTCATTTCCCCCCAAAAGGTTACTCTTCATTTGTGCGCACGGCGATTTATCCCGGCAGTTTTGATCCGCTCACCAACGGCCATTTGGACGTGGTGCAGCGGGCGGCCAAATTATTTGACCGCGTGGTCGTGGCCGTGGCCAGGAATGAGGACAAACATCCGCTGTTTAGCCTGGCGGAACGTCTCGAATTAGTAAAAAAATCCATCGGCCATCTCCCGAACGTCGAAGCGGACAGCTTTGAGGGCTTGCTGGTGAATTATGTCGTTCGCCAAAAAGCCCAGTCCATCGTGCGCGGTTTGCGCGCCGTCTCCGACTTTGAATTCGAATTCCAACTGGCCCTGATGAACCGCAAGCTCAATGAAAATGTCGAAACCATTTTCATGATGCCCAAGGACACCTACACCTTCCTCAGCTCCCGCATCGTCAAGGAAATCGCCCGCCTGGGGGGTGATGTCGCCGTCTTTGTGCCGGAGCATGTCCAGACCGCCTTGCACGCGAAATTTGCCCCCGGCACCCCGCTTTAATCCCTTATTGCCATGGCTTTAATCGTCAATCTGCGTCTCCTCTCCCAGGAAACCCTGTTTTTACAAGGCGACCTCTCCCCCGCTGAACTCGACTTCGGCCTGCAGGACGCCATGTTTCAAGTCACCCAGCCCGTGCAGTATGACCTGGAGGTTGCCATGGTCGAGGACGCCATTCTGGTCCGCGGCCAACTCCAGGCCATCCTGGATTGTGAATGTGTCCGGTGCTTGCAACGCTTTGCCAAGTCCTTGAATCTGGACGAACTCACCATTCATCTGCCCCTGACCGGCGACGAGGCGGTGACCATTGACAACGATAACGTGGACTTGACTCCGTTTCTGCGGGAAGATATGATACTCGAATTTCCGCAACATCCGTTGTGCAAACCGGAATGCGCCGGTTTAAAGAAAACGAGTGAAAAACAGGCCCCCGCAGCCGGGGAAAAGCCTGAACCGAAAGTGTCCGCCTGGGCGGAGCTAAACAAACTGAAACTGTAGTCAGACAAAGATAATTTATGGGCGTTCCAAAGCGTAAACCATCTCGGAGCCGGCAGCGTATGCGCCGTGCTTATAACAGCGTGCTCAAATTGCCGCAAATCAGCACCTGCCCCCAATGCGCGCAGCCGTATATGCCGCACCGGGTGTGCCCGGCCTGTGGTTTCTACAAGGGCCGCCAGGTACTGACCATCTCGGCAGGCGCTTAATTGCGCCGGGGTGCGGGTTGTTTTCCGCTTTCCTTCGTCTATGCGAATTGCAGTGGATGTGATGGGTGGCGACCACGGCTGCGGAGTGGTGATTGAGGGTGCCCGCATGGCCCTCGAAAACAATAAAAAAATCTCCGCGGTTTATTTGGTCGGAGACCAGGCCGCCATTCATGCCGCATTGCCCGAACGGGGTTTTCGCGACCACCGCATGAAGGTGGTCCACGCCTCCGAGGTCATCACCATGGAGGATAAACCCGTGGTGGCCCTCCGCAAAAAACGCGACAGTTCCATCGTCCGCGCCTCGGAATTGGTCCATGACGGCAAGGCCGATGCCCTGATTTCCCTCGGCAACACCGGCGGCATCTTTGCCGCTGCCACCTTCAAGGTGGGCCGGGTTGCCGGCGTGGACCGCGGCTGTATTGCCACCGTCATTCCCCGCCAGGGGAATGAATTTGTGCTGCTGGACGCCGGGGCCAACATCGAGTGCAAGCCCTACCATCTGGCCCAGTTCGCCGTGATGGGCAGCGTTTATTCCCGGGAAGTCCTCGGCCGCGCCAAACCGCGCGTGGGCGTGCTCAGCATTGGCACGGAAGATTCCAAGGGCAATGAACTCACTCTCGAAGCCTTCCGCCTCTGCAAACAGCTCGACCTGAATTTCATCGGCAATGTCGAAGGCCATGATCTCTTCAAGGACCATGTGGATGTGGTGGTTTGCGACGGCTTTGTGGGGAATATCGTCCTGAAAACCGCCGAAAGCCTCGCCCTGGCCATGTTCTCCATGCTCAAGCGCGAGCTCACCCAAACCACCAAGCGGAAGATCGGTGCCTACCTGGCCAAGGAAGCCTTTCGCACCCTCCGCCGGCGCATGGATCCGGAAGTGTACGGCGGCGCTCCCCTCCTCGGTTTCAGTGGCGCGGTTTTCAAAGCCCATGCCTCCGCCCGCGAAAAAGCCGTGGCCAGTGCCGTGCGCGTCGCCGTGGATGCCCTGCAACACCAAGTCAATCAAACCATTATCCAGGAAATCGCCCGGGCCAACGTCGCGCTCGCGGCCGCTCAAGCCCCCGTTCCGACCGCCTCATGAGTGTTGAATTCACCAATCCCCGGGCCCGGCATGCCTTTGTCGGCCGTTCCTGCTCCATTACCGGTGTCGGTTCCTACCTGCCCGCACGGGTCCTGACCAATGCCGACCTCGAAAAGCTCGTGGAAACCAGTGATGAATGGATCACCACCCGCACCGGCATCAAGGAACGCCGTATCGCCGCCGCCGATGAATTCACCTCAGACATGGCCGTCAAGGCCGCCGAACGGGCCATGGCCATGGCCGGCGTCACGGCCAGCCAGCTCCAGCTCATCATCGTGGCCACCATCACGCCGGACATGCCCTTTCCCAACACCGCCTGCATCGTGCAGCACAAGCTGGGCATCCGCAACGTTCCCGCCTTTGACCTCGAAGCCGCCTGCTCCGGCTTCATTTATGGCCTCGAGATTGGCATGCAGTTTATCATGTCCCGCACCTACGACACCGTGCTCGTGATCGGGGCGGAAAAAATCTCCTCCATTGTGGACTGGACCGATCGCAACACCTGCGTCCTCTTTGGCGATGGCGCCGGCGCGGCCATTTTGCAACACCGGGAAAACTCCGCTGGCCTCCTCACCTCCGTCCTCGGGGCCGATGGCCAGAAAGCCGACCTCCTCTCCATGCCCGGCGGCGGCAGCCGCTGCCCCGCCACCTTGGAATCCGTCGCCGCCAAACAGCATTATCTGCGCATGACGGGCAAGGAAACCTTTAAAAACGCCGTCCAAGCCATGTGCAGCGCGGCCACGGAAGCCCTCAACCGTTGCGGCCTCGAGATCTCCCAAATCAAGTGCCTCATTCCGCATCAGGCCAACCTGCGCATTATTGAGGCCGTCGGCACCCGCCTGGGCGCCAAACCCGAGCAAGTCTTTGTCAACCTGGACAAATACGGCAACACCTCCGCCGCGTCCGTTGCCATCGCCCTCGATGAAGCCGTGGCCTCCGGCAATATCCAGCGCGGCGACCTCATCCTGCTCGTCGTTTTCGGCGCGGGCCTGACCTGGGGTGCCTCGGTGATTGAATGGTGAGCCCGGCCGCCGGCCGGCTAACGCGGCCCCGGCACCAGGTCTGACTGCGTGACCGCCCACGGCGGCACGCCCGCCGGCGTCGTGATTTGCGAATCCACCACCCGGACTTGCTGCGCGTTATAAATCCCAAAGGAGCGGTCCGCCGTGATGTGCACCTGCTGCAATAAAATATTGGTGATGGCCATTTCCGGCAGCCCCCAGATCAAGCCCGCCCGGCGGCCCGGCTGGACCGTGGCCGTGAGATTGCTGAACACCAGGTCCCGGTAAATCGGGGTCCGTTCGCCGATGTCCGCCGCCGGATACGCCGCCGCCTGGGCCGGGGTCAGCCGGGCCAGCGCGCGGTACACCGGATTGGCATTCGTATACGCCGCATAAATCAAAATGGGAAAGCCCACATTCGTCATGCTCAGGTTCAGGTAGGCCAGGTGCTGCACCAGCCCGCCGCGATCCCGGTCCGATTTGATGCGGATGCCCGCCTCCGTGTTGTTAAAGGTGCAGTTAATAACGGTGATATTCGAAACCCCGCCGCTGTGCGTGTAACTGCCCACCGAAACCCCGTGGCCGTAACCGTAGGTGCAATTCGTGATCAACACATCCGAAGTGCCCCCGCCGCAGGTGAAATTGTCGTCCCCCACGCTGACATTGCAATCTTGAATGAGAATGTTGGTGCCGCTCACATCGCAGGCGTCCGTGTTGTGCCCGGGATTCACCGGGTCGGTGGAGGGATTGGCGCGAATGGTGACGCCCCGCACAGTGACGTTGCCGGAATGCCCGCTGATGGCAATGTGGAACATCGGCGAGTTCGTCAGGGTCACCTGTTCAATCAACAGGCGCTGGGCGGCGGAGAGCGCAATCAGGCGCGGCCGGTGCGCCCGCTTATTCTTCGCCAGCGGCCACCACGGCACGCCCTGCCCATCGATCATCCCCGGCCCCCCAATCGCCACGTCGTGCAAGCCCGTGCCACTCAGAAAATTAGCCGGGTTCACCGTGCCCCCCGGATATTTGTCCAAGGGTAGCAGGCGTAAAATGGCCCCGGCCTCCAGTTGCAACCGCAAATTGCTGGCCAGCGTGACGGGCCCGCACAAAAACACCCCGGCGGGAACGTCCACCGTGCCCCCGCCCGCTGCCCGGGTGTCGTCGATCGCGGCTTGCAAAGCCCCGGTGTTGGTAACCACCCCGTCGCCCACCGCTCCAAACTGCGTGATCGTCACCACCCGGGTGGGAATGACGGGCAGGGCAGGGTTCACCGCCGCCGGCAGGCGGATGGCGGAAAAACCCAGCAGGCCGAGGCAAAAAAG
>CAIZWI010000185.1 GCA_903936645.1 uncultured Verrucomicrobia subdivision 3 bacterium | reverse complement strand
TTTTTACCATGAGTCAACGATGCATTTGGCCCACCCTAGCGTCCTCCCCTTCGGTGTCTTTTAATTTGAGTCAACGCGCAAGCGGACATTTAGCCGGCGCAGAGTTGCGCCGGGGCGGGTTTCCCGTTAGGATAACGGTTCCTAAAATGGCCGAATTATCCAAAGCTTACGAACCTCAGTTGGTTGAGGACAAATGGTATGACTTCTGGCTGAAGCAGAATTGCTTCACCGCCAATCCGAAGTCTGCCAAACCCGCGTATTCCATCGTCATCCCGCCGCCGAATGTCACGGGGATGCTGCACATGGGGCATGTGCTCAACAACACGATCCAGGACATCCTCGCCCGCAAGGCGCGCATGGATGGCAAGGAAGTGCTGTGGCTGCCGGGCACGGATCACGCCGGGATTGCCACGCAGGTGATGGTGGAAAAGCAGCTCAAGAAGGAGGAAAAGAAGACGCGGCACGACCTGGGGCGCGAGGAATTCTTGAAGCGGGTCTGGCTCTGGAAGGAGAAGCACGGCGACATTATCATCAATCAGCTTAAGAAGCTGGGCAGTTCCTGCGATTGGACGCGGGAACGCTTCACCATGGACCCGGATTATTCCCGGTGCGTCCAAAAGGTGTTTGTGGAGTTGTACAAAAAGGGTCTGATTTATCGCGGCAAACGCATGGTGAACTGGTGCCCGGTTTCGCAGACGGCGCTCTCCGACGAAGAAGTGGAAATGAAAGCGCAGAAGGGGTTCATGTACCATTTCAAGGTGGAAGTGGCGGAACTGCCCGGCACCTGGCTGACGATTGCCACCACCCGGCCGGAAACAATTCCCGGCGACACAGCGGTGGCGGTGAACCCGAAGGATCCGCGCTACACGCACCTAATTGGGAAACACATTGTGCGTCCCCTGCCCGCCGAATTGCCGCGCGAGCAAAAGCTCATCCCGATCATTGGCGACGAGCATGTGGATTTTGAATTCGGCACGGGCGTGCTGAAAGTCACCCCGGCGCATGACAAGGCGGACTTTGACATCGGCACGCGGCACAAGCTGCCGCTGATTGAGGTCATCCATGCCGATGGTTCCATGAACGACCTGACCGGCGCGGATCTGCGCGGGCTGGACCGGTTCAAGGCGCGCAAGGTGGCGGTGGAAAAACTGACTGAGCAGGAAGCGCTCGTGGAGGCCAAGCCTTATGAGAACAATGTCGGTTACAGTCAGCGCGCGGATGTGCCGATTGAACCACGTTTGAGCGAGCAATGGTTTCTGAAATATCCCGCGGTGGAGCCATCCAAGGCGTGCGTGGCGGATGGCCGGATGAAGTTCCATCCTGATCGCTGGGCCAAGGTGTATGACCACTGGCTGACGAACATTCAAGACTGGTGCATCAGCCGGCAGCTTTGGTGGGGGCATCGGATTCCGGTGTGGAGTTGTGTCCAGAAAAAGAATTTACCAAACGGCCCGCAACCACATCACTTTGCCAACCTCATCAATTTGGATTTCTCACTAGATGACTTGATGGTGGTTCGCATTTCAGACGGTGTGGTATTTTCGGGAAAAGAATTTTCCACCAACGGTGAAAACATTTCCGGAGAAGAATTTAATTTCGTTCTTTGTGGAGACTATTCTGAAGAAGAGGCCAAACTCCTTGAGAGCGATCATTTTGGTTTTAAGCGGGACTCCGACGTCCTCGACACCTGGTTCAGCTCCTGGCTGTGGCCCTTTGCCACGATGGGCTGGCCGGAGCAGACGGAGACGCTCAAGAAGTTTTATCCGACCACGGACCTTGTCACCGGGCCGGACATTATTTTCTTCTGGGTGGCGCGCATGATCATGGCGGGCTACGAATTCATGGGCGAGCCGCAGTTTGGCCTGCCGGATGCCCTGCCCTTCCAGAATGTTTATTTCACCGGCATCATCCGCGACAAGCAAGGGCGCAAGATGTCCAAGACCCTGGGCAACTCGCCCGATCCTATCGAACTCATCACCAAGTACGGCGCGGATGCCCTGCGCTTCGGCACCATGCGCGGCGCGCCGCTCGGCCAGGATGTGATGTTCGACGAGAAGGACGTGGAACTCGGCCGCAATTTCTGCAACAAGCTGTGGAACGCCTGCCGTTTCCGGCAGATGCAGGGCGGCGAGGTGCAGGGGGAAATCCACCCGGCCTTGCTGACCAACGACGACAAGTGGATTCTCTTGAAGCTCGATGCGGCCATTCGCGAGCTCGACACGGCGTTTGCCGCCTACAAGTTCAGTGACGCCACGGCCGCGCTGTATCGGTTCTTCTGGAATGAATATTGCGACTGGTATGTGGAAGCCAGCAAGGCGGTGTTTTATGGCACGGATGACGCGCTGAAGGCGAACACCCTGGCGGTGATAGATTTCATTCTGTCGCACACCCTGCGCCTGTTTCATCCGTTTATTCCGTTCATCTCGGAGGAACTCTGGCATGGCATGGGATTCAGCACCGACATGCCCGAAGACCAGGGCGGCCAGACCATCATGTACGCTCACTGGCCCAAGCCGTTCGATGCCGATTTCACGGCGCATTATGGGTTGGAAGCCTGCTGGCTGGACATCGTGAATGCGAAGTACGAATTTGTGACCCAGGGCCGCAACCTGCGCCGCGAGGGCAACATTCCGGCGAATAAGAAAGTGAAGTTTCAGTTCAAGCCGGCGGCGGAACCCACGCCGCATGACCAGGAAGTGCTCAAGATTTTGCTCAACGCGGAGTCGCTGGAAGTGGTGGCGGCGGATTTCCAACCGCGCAAAGGCACCCCGACGCTGCGGGGTGCGATTGGCGAATTATTCATGCCGCTGGAAGGCCTGATTGATGTGGCGGCGGAGAAGGCGCGGCTGCAAAAGGAGATCGAAAAATTCGACAGCGAAATTTTGAAGGTGGAGCAAAAGCTGGCCAATCCCAATTTTACCACGAAGGTGCCGGCCGCGGTGCTGGAAGATCACCGGAACCGGTTGATTGAGTGGCAGGCCAAGCGGGAGCATGCCCGGGCCGCGCTGAACGCCTTGGAAGGTTGAGGGGGGGGAAACCTCCAAATCCAAAACGCCTAGCTCCAGCGAACATCCCCACCGGCCAGAAGCGAAATCACCTTGCCTGGCGAGGATTTAGCGGGTGTCGCTGGCATCGATCATTTTCAGTATGTTGGTCTGGCCTTCGGCGCTTTGATGACGAAGCCGTTGGGCCCGGCCGAGGGCTTTGGGCAAGACGCCCAACGCCAGGGCGGCCAGGATCGCGATAATGGCGAGGGCGCAGAGCAACTCCGGCAAGGTGAAGGCTGGGTTGCCGTTGGGACGCATGGGCCCAGTTAGGCAGGTCGTTGGCTGGCAGCCAATGCTTTTTTTGGGGTTGCTGGAGTCGCATTAACGGAGCGAATGCCCGGGCGAAGGTGGTCCCAAGCCGGGGGAAACCGCCAGGATTAGGTCAGCCCCACCAGGCTTTCAGCCGCCGGGCGGAAGTCATGACGGCTTCCCGGCCAACGATTTCCAGGGTGGTTGCCCCATCAAAGCCGGCCGCCTGCAAGGCTTGCACCAGCGCCGGAATGCCGACCACGCCATCGCCGAGCGCAATGGTGCCCATGCCACAACCATAGAGTTGGCCACGCTGGGATTGCATTTCCGACGGCAGGTCCTTCCAGTGAACGTGACCGATGCGCGAGCCAAATTCGCGGACGTAGTCGAGAGGTTCGGCGCCCCCCAGCCAGGCGTTGCCGGTATCCAGGCAAATGCCGACGGTTTGCGGATGCCCCAACTGCTCCAGCAACCGCCCCATGCCAGCGATGGTCCCGGTGACCCGGCCGTGGGGTTCAAGCAGCAATTTCACCCCCAGTTCCGCGGCCCAGGCGACGGGCGAGCGCAGTTTCTCGACGGTGGCGAAAATCTGTTCCGCGCGCGTCAAGTGCTCGCCAAAGTGGGTCTTGGGATCGCCCTCGGTGGTAATGACCTCGGGCAGGCCGAGCAGCGCGGCCAGGCGGATGGCCTTGATGATTTCATTCGTGCCGTAAATATCCGGCGCGGGGGGATCGAGGAGATTGGCATGCGCGCAGAAGGCGGTGAGTTCAATGCCGGCGCGACTGGCGAGTTCGCGGATTTTGGCGGGGTGGCTGTCGAGGCTGATGGAGGCGGAAAATCCGTATTCCACCCCGAGCATGCCGCCCTGATGGTTGTCCGTGAGGTCGGCGTAGTCCAACCCCATTTCTTTGATGGCTTGAAACTGCCGGTCCAGCGAACGGAACGGTTCTACGAGGGCAAAGCAACCGATTTTCATAACTCAGCTTTGCAACCAATCACCCCGGATGGCAGTGTGCATTTGTTCAGCCAGGCCGGCGGGGGCAATGATCTGATATTTGCGGGGATCCCAGACGACTTCCTGGCCGGTCTTGATGGCCATGAGCGACAGATGACTGATGGCATCGGAGCGCAAGGCGTCTTCAATGGGGGCCACGGAGGGCGTGCGATCGCGCACGCTTTCCACAAATGCCTGGTAATATTTGTTGTGGTACCGCACCCGGTGATGGCCGGCGCATTGTCTGAGCTTAAACCAGTCGGGATTGCTCGCGGCATAAGTGCCCCGGCCGACACTGACCCAGCCGCGGGAACCAAAAAACGTGGTGCCGTTATTTTCCCAGTTGTCGGCGCGATAGGGGGCGACGACGGATTTGGCCACATCATCGCTCATGAAGTGGAGGGTGACGCCGTCATGGAACCGGGTATTCACGTCCCAGGAGGAGCAAGTGTTGAACAGCGCATTGGGGGTGCGAACAGTGCCCGTGCCGTGAAAGGACGTCCGGCCTTTTTTATCGGAGTCCATGCCCCAGATGGCAATATCCAGAGGATGGGCCCCCCAGCCGGCGATGAAGCCCAGGGCATAGTCCGCGCAATGCCAGGAGCCCTTGCTGGTGATGCGGTCCTTGGTGCAGGGGCGCACGGGCGCAGGTCCGAGGTATAAGTCGTAGTCGAGGCCCTCGGGCACGGGGATCTCGTCGAGGGAGCCGCCCCCCTGCCCGGCCGGGGCCCAGGCATCGATCCGCTGCAATTCGCCAATGTAGCCATTCAACACGAGTTCCACGCCGCGCTTGATCATCTCCTCCGCCCGCTGCATGGTGCCGTATTGGAAGATTTTGCGGTGTTGCTGGCAGGCGGCCAGCATGGCCTGGTTTTGCGCCAGACTGTGGCCCAGGGGCTTTTCAATATACACATCTTTCCCCGCGCGGACAGCGGCGAGGCCGATGGGCACATGCCAGTGGTCTGGCGTGGCAATGACCACCGCATCGATGGCCGGGTCGGCGAGCAACTCACGGAAGTCATTATACAATTTGGGGACCACCTGGCGCCGCTGGGTGACCACTTTGCCGGCGGCTTCGCGGCGCTGGCGAAACGGGTCGCAGATGGCCAGGGAAACGGCCGCATCCACATTTTGGAAATTATTGAGCAGGCTGGTGCCCTGGCCGCCCACGCCGATATGGCCAAGCTGGATGCGTTTGGCGGGTGTGTTTTCCCCGGCGAGGAGGCGCAATGGGACCAGGTTGGGGGCGGTGGCCGCAAAGAGGGCGGCCTGGAGGAGTCCACCGGCAAAACGCCGGCGGGTGAGGTGATTGGTAGTTTTCATTTGAATGATTCGTTGGGAGACAGTTCGGCAACCCGGCCACTCGCGGCCCATTCGGTGCCGCGCCGCAATAAGCGCTGGAAGCCGGGGGAGGCCATGGCCCGGGCATCGTGTCCGAGCAGCAAAGTGAAGCCGCGGCCGGCACCGCATTGAGTGGCGAGCGCGATGGGTTCAGGCTGGCCGCTGCCGCCGAACGCCGGCTGCGGCGTCACCGTGGCGAGGACCTGCGCGCCCGGGGCCAGTTGCGCGCCCTGCCAAAATTCATCAAAGGTTGAAAAACCGACCAGGCCGGCGGTAATCGGATGCGGTGCCGCAGTGATGAGCACCTCATTGGTATGCATCCGGCCATGGTGGGTGTGCGGCCCCCAGGTGGCACCGGCGATTTGCTGAAACTCCGGCCAGTCATAAAACACGGCACTGCCAGCATGCACCACCACCAGACCATGGCCCGCCCGGATGAAGGCCACGAAGGCTGCGCGCATTTGGGTATGCCACACCGCGCCGGGGGCTTTCATCCCAAAGGTGTTAAAGTTGCTGAGAATGGCATCATAGCGGGACAAGTCCGCCGGGGACAATCCGGCCACATTGGTCGACACGTCCACGGCAAACCGGCCATCCTGCGCCAGCACGGCTTGCAAGACCGGCGTGGTGGCGCGCCAGTCATGGTTGTTGGCCCCGGTGAGCAACAGCACGCGCCAGGGGGCCGCCACCGCCCCGGGCTGGGTGGCCAGCAGGACGACCACGACCCAGGCCGCCAGGCAACGAAGATTGGTCATGATTTGACTTTAGCAATTTCCCCGGCTAGGGTCGTTCACTTTCACTGATTGGTAAATATTGAACAAAATCACACAAGTTAAACCGGCCACCTTTCGCTCACCGGCCGAGCTGTACCACGCCGATTCGTGCGAGCCCCTGAAACAGGCGGCCGCCCAGGGGCGGTTGCGCCTGGCCGCCTTTGGCCGGGGGACGTATCCGGGCGTGCGCCTGCCGCGCCACGACTTGCGCGAAGTGATGATGGCGGGTTATTGGGACGCTCCGGAAGACCAGGCCTGGGGTTTGGACTGGCATCGCAACGAGGGGTTGGAACTGGCATATGTGGAGGCCGGCCAGCTCCCGTTTGCCGTGGCGGGCGGGGGTGAATTTATGCTGGGCCCGGGCAGCCTGACGATCACGCGGCCCTGGCAGCGTCACCGGGTGGGCAATCCCAAGGTGCCGGCCTCCCGTTACCACTGGGTGATCATGGATGTGGGAGTCCGCCGGCCCAACCAGCCGTGGGTGTGGCCGCGCTGGTTATTGTATCCTCGCCGGCGTTTGCAACAACTTACCACGATCTTGCGGCAGAATGAGCAGCCGGTCTGGCGGGTGGATGAGGAAGTGGCCCGGTGCTTCCGCCAGCTCAGCCAAACCGCCCGGGGCGGGCAGGTGACGGATGAAGCCCTGACGCGGCTGAAAATCGTGCTCAACGAGCTGGTCATCGCGCTGGCGGAAATGCTCGAACGGCGCAAGCCGCGACTGGATGAAAGCCTGTCCACCAGTGAACGAACCATCCGGCTGTTTCTGCGGGAACTGCCGGGACGGCTGGATGAGCCCTGGACTCTGGCATCCATGGCGGAGAATTGCGGGCTGGGGCGGAGCCGGTTCGCCGCGTATTGCCACCGGATTACGAATGTGGCGCCGCTGGAATTTCTGGTTCGCCAGCGGGTGGCGGCGGCGGCCAGCATGCTGGTGGCGCAGCCGGAGCGGAGTATTACCGAAGTGGCATTGGCGTGCGGCTTTCAGTCCAGCCAGTATTTTGCGACGGTATTTCGCCGGCGGCTGGGGCAATCGCCCCGCGACTGGCGGCGGCACCCCAACCTGCGGAATGGGCAATAACCGGACGGGCTTGGCTGCCCGGCACGGCGGGTTACAACCAATAACGCCAGTCCACGTCGGGAAACAGGGGGTCTTTGGCTTCGATTTCGGCGAGCCAGGCTTCATCCACGCCGGTGGCGGTTAGCTGGTCATGCAGGGCGATGAAGCGCAGGAGATGGTCCTTGACCCGGCGGCGGGCGTAGGCGGGGCTGGTATCGGCGCGCAGAATGAAGGGCCAGTCGCTGGACTGGGCGAGGAGCAATTCGCGGGCGGCCTGGCGCAGGGCGCGGGCGGTGAGGCCGGTGGCCTCGGGAAATGTTTGGGCGAGTTCGGTGAGCCGTTCCTGGGCGATTTGGAGGTGGGGGTAAATCCACTCATTTTTGTCATTCAACCATACGCGCCAGTAGCCCTCCTCGCCCCAACTGGAGGCGCTGGGGGTGGCGACCTGGTTGGTCGGGTGGCGGCGGAGGTATTCGCCGGGGGTAATGAGGGTGAGGGATTTTTGCTCGTTGAACGTTTTGCGCGCGAGGAAATCGAGGAATTCGGGGCCCTCATACCACCAATGGCCGAACAACTCGGCATCGTACGGCGCCACAATGAGCGGCGGGCGGTCCATGAGCCCTTCGAGTTTTTGGAGCTGGGCCATGCGTTCGGCCAGGAAATGGGCGGCGTGTTCGCTGGCGGCCTTGAGGGCGTGATCGCGCTGATAGATTTCCTTGGGGCCCCGCCCGCCGGTGATGCGGAAATATTTTATGCCCGTAAAACCACGATGGTCGGGGGACGGCAGGTGCGGCTTGACGTAATCGAAATCGAGGTCGAAGCCGACGTCGCGGTAGAAATCACGGTAGCGGGGATCGCCGGGATACCCCTCGTGCTTGCTCCAAACCTGCCGGGAGGAATCGTAATCACGGCCGAAGGCGGCGATGCCATTGGGCGTGTATATGGGGGCAAAGGTGCCGTAGCGCGGCCGGGGGGAGGCATGCAGGATACCGTGGGTATCCAGAATAAACCACCGGATGTTGGCCTCCTGCAAATAGGTTTCAATCCCGGCCACATAAGCGCATTCGGGGAGCCAGATGCCGCCGGGATCGCGGCCGAAGCAGTGGTGGTAATGATCCCGGGCGGTGAGAATTTGCCCGCGAATGGAAGCCGGATGGCCGGCCATGAGGGGGAGCAGGCCGTGCGTGGCGGCGGTGGTGATGATTTCAATGCGTCCCGCCTCTTGAAACAGGCGAAACGCCGACACCAGATTACCGCCGTAAAACCGCCAGGTTTCGCGCGCCAGGGTCAGCTTGTGATGATACATCCACGCGAGCTCGCGGTAGGGCCGGTCCCAATGGGTGCGGTGAATCTCCTTTTCCGCCAGGTCGATCAGGCTGTCCAGGTGACGTTCGAAGCGGGCGCCCAGGATGGGGTCCAGCAACATGGAGCACAGCGTGGGCGAGAGGGAGAGCGTGAGGTTGGCCGTCACGCCGTCGCGCTGCCAGTTTTCCAGGATCTGGATGATCGGGATGTAGGTTTCCGTGATGGCCTCGTACAGCCAGCTTTCCTCGAGAAATTTGGCATGTTCCGGGTGGCGCACGTAGGGCAGATGCGCGTGGAGGACGATGGATAGATAGCCGGGCATGGATGAACAAATTTAAGGCCTTAGTTGTCCAGCAAGTCGGCAATCCAGGCGGCCAGGGCCCGCAATTTTACCAGCATGAGGATGCCCAACAACGCCGGCACTGATTTGAGGACGCAGGAGAGAACGGTCACCGGGATTTTCGCCTCCAGGGCAAAAGTCAGGGCGATTTCAGCCACGCTCACGCCAATCAGTGAAATGGCAATAAAGCGAACGAGCATGACGGCTCCGCGTTCAGACGCATCCATAAATCGTCTATAGGTCACAGATTCGTGGGCAGACTATCAGGCACCGGGGGTTTTAGCGAGGGATCTTGTGGATGGGTGCCCACATTTCCCAAGTAGTTGGTTTCGCGGGCGAATTTGAGTTCGGCGGACCGGCCATCCGTGCCATCCGCTGAAATAGCGATGGCGGGCAGCTCATATTTGCCGTCGGGCAGGGCGAAGCGATAGCTAAAGGTGCCATCGGGACGCAACTTGATTTCATGGCCGCCCAAAGTGACCTTGGCCCCCGGTTCGGTGGCCCCATAGACGATGAGTTCGGCATTGACGTTGAACCAAAAACTTTTGGCGACCGGCGAGCCCGATCCGAAGGGCTGGGCCGGGCTGCTGGCGGTATCGCGGACCGACAAGCCAGACTGGTTGGCGGCGAGCCAGCCCATTTCCGGACCCGGCCGGCCAAATGCCTGCATGGGGGAACTGGCGGTGGGGATGACTTCCTGGGTCAACCGGCGGCGAATTAACTCGGTGATTTCCAGGGAGCCCATCCAGATGCGCCGGCTTTGATCAATGCTAATCACCCGGGCAAGGGCCTGTTCCTGCTGGGGTGTCCAGGTGATGGGCGGGACGACCGGGGTGGAGCCGGGGTTCGACGCGTGCCCGGTGGGGTCCGAGTGATAGGCTTGGGAAAGCACGGGTGCCGCCGAAGCCGGCACGGGTTTTAACTTGGGCAAATCCGGGTGGCCGGCCCGGCGCAATTCCTCAATGGCCTGCACCAGGGGCAAATTTTCCCGCACGGCTTCCTCAATAATGTGCATTAACTTGGGGAAGGGAATTTCGGTGGGAATGGTGGCAAACTCCACGTCCGTCTCCGGGGAGGCGGCATCCGGAGGCGTGACGGTGGCACTCGAAACGGAGATGCGCATCCATTTCCCGACAGGGGAATAATAACCCAGTTCCGCACAGTAGGAATTGCCCGCCCGTTCCACATGGATAAACCAATGGCGGGACTCGGGATGCACATGAATCTCGTAAAGGGGGTGGCCTTCGATGCGAGCAGCGTAAACGCGCAGGACCAGGTGGCCATCCGAGGAGCCGGCGTTGTATTCGTGCTGTTGACGGAGGGTTAAATCCCAATGGGCATAGAGCCAGTGCGGATCGCGCGCGGTCAGAAAGAGCTTTTTAGTGCCGTAGGCTTCCGGCAATTCCCCCTCGGCGGGGTCCGTTCCCCGCGTGGTGGGCGAGCCCCCCAGGGCGAATTTTTGGCCGGGACCGGCGAGGACTGGGTCCAGCGACTCATCAGAATCCTTTAAGATTGCCGGCACATCATATTTCTTGCGTTGAGTATAAGTGCGGCGCACCACCGTGCTGCTGGTGACCCGGGTTTTGTGTTCCTTGACGGGTTGCTCAGAAACCGGGCTCACAGGCGCGGCGGGCTGAGTGGTTGCCTCAGCAATGGCCACGGCTTGGGGGGCGGGCACGACCGGCACAGTCGCCACAACCACCTTGGCGGGTTCCGGTTGTTTCATTGTGATCACTGGTTTAACTTCCGCCGGTGCCACGATTGGGGAAATGGGTTGGGGGGTGGCGACTGGTTTTTTTGGTTCTGACAGCGGGGTCGGAGCCAGGGGAACGGCAGCGGCAACGGCCGGGCGGGGAGTCGGTTGCACTGGCGCTGGAACCTTCACGGGCGCAACTGGTTCCGGGGTGGCAACGGCAGCGGCGGGTACGGCAATTTTAGCGGGACGGGTGGGGGCTTTAGGTTTCAATACTTTTGGGGCGGCGGTGGTCACAGTGGGAATGATCGATTTGCGGGAGGAGCGTTTGGGCGCGGGAGTGGAAATTGTTTTTGGAGAGACGGGCGCGGAAGCGGTCACCTCGGGAGGGGGTGCAGCTTGAACAATTCCAGCGGACTTAGGCTCGCGGAGCGGAGTTTTCTTTTTCTCTGGCGTTGACGCGGTCTTTGATTTCATAACCGAAAAACCCTTGTATCATGACGCAGACTGAACTGCCGGTACGAGAGAGTATGAATTCAGCACCGGAGAAGCAATGATAAATTCCGCTAAAACAACTGCCGGCGACAGCCGGAGTATAAGCCCCAAAACAAACTTGCCACCGGCGTTGTCCCGGTGTTTCCTAGGTGATGATTGGTTGGTAATGGCCGCCGGCTAATGGCAGCGAATTCCGGTCAATGACGTGGTTGCATCACAAAAGATCAGCAACCCAAGCATCAATTTATGAAAATAAAAAAAATCCTGTTGTGGAGTGGAATTGCCCTGGTTGTTCTGGTCTCCGTCACCTTGCTGGTGGTGGGGATTTTCCTAGATGGCATTGTCAAGACGGCGGTGAATACGGTCGGCCCCAAAATTGTCCAGGTACCGCTCACCTTGGACAGCATTCATATTGGCGTTTTGTCCGGCTCCGCCAAGGTTAAAGGCCTGGTGATCGGGAATCCCGAGGGTTATAAAACGGCGAGCGCGGTGAGCGTGGGTCTGGCGGAGGTCAGCGTGGATGTCGCCTCGGCGCTGTCGGACAAAATCGTCATTCACAGCGTACGGGTGGAAGCACCGGAGATTACGTTTGAAGGCGGGTTAAGTGGGAATAATTTGAGTAAAATTCAGGCCAATCTCAATGACACGGTCAAAAGTTTGACCGGCCCGGGCAGCACTAATTCCCCGGCTGCCCCGAGCACCGCGGCCACCGGCAAACCGGCAAAAAAACTGGAAGTGGATGATTTCCTGATCACGGGGGCCAAGGTTCATGTCAGTCTTACCGGCCTGGGCGGGAAGGAAATGACCCTGCCCCTGCCCGATATTCACCTGACTGATCTGGGCAAGGGCAGCGATGGCCTGACGCCGGCGGATCTTGCCAGCCAGGTATTCAAAGCCATTTCGGATTCCACTTTGCATGAGGTCACCGCGGCCATTAGTAACTTAGGGAAAGACGTGGGCAATCTGGGCAAAGATGCCGGTAAAGCGGCGGTTGATACGGTGAATAAAATCACCTCGGGACTGGGCGGTTTGTTTAAGAAATAAGCCGGAAATTGGGGCATCAGCGCGGTCCCTGGGCGGCGCCGGGAGAAACGTCGCTGGTGCGGCTGGCAGCGCGAAAGTGGCCGGGCGTGGTATTGAGCTGGGTGCGAAACAACCGGCAAAGCTGCCCGGCGGTGCCCAACCCGGAACGTTGGGCGACTTCCTCGATCCGCAAATCCGTCTGGCGGAGCAAGCTGCGGGCTCGCAGCAGGCGCTGCCGCACGATTTCGGTGCGCACACTGGTTTGCAAGTGACGTTGGAAACGGTTTTCGACATCGGTGCGGGAGCGGCCCACTTCGGCGAGCACTTCCTTCACCCCAATCCCACTGGCGAGTTGGTCGCGAATAAAGCGCAGGGCCCGCACCACGATGGGGTCGGCCACGGAGATGACGTCGGTAGAATCCCGCTCAATGATCCCCAACGGCTGAAGTTGCTGGATTTCCAACGGAACCGAGCCGCCGCGCATCAGGCGGTGCAGGCAGGCAGCGGCGGCAAAGCCGAGGCGTTCAGTATCCGGCTGGATGCTGGTCAAGGATGGCTCGCTCAAACTGCATAACACATCGTCATTGTCCACGCCCATCACCGCAATTTCCTCCGGGACCCGGAGGCCCTGTTCACGACAGGCGTTGAGGACCTGCCGGGCGCGCACATCGTTGCACGCGAACAAGGCCAGTGGCCGCGGCTGTTTGCGCAGCCATTCCGCGATCCCTTTTTCGGTGGTCATGCCGGATTGTTCCACCGCTTGAATGTGCCGGGCGGACGACCCGGGCGGTTTGGGCGAACACACCAGCAACCGGCGTCCCTGCCGGGCCAGGTGCGCGGCCAGAGCCCGTTCGCGGCGGTCGGAGAAAGGAATCCCCCGGTAGCCGCAGAAGGCAATCGTGCGGAACCCAGCGGCCGTGAAAAAGTCGCCGGCCAGCCGCGCCACGGCCACGGCATCCGTGTCAAAGCCGGCTATGGCAGGATAGGGTTCATTGCCCAGCACATCCACGACGGGCACGCCCCAGCGCAATAATTCCCGCGCCATCCGCCGGTTTTCAATGCGGGCAATGATGCCGTCGACCTGCCAGTTCCTTAAAGACTGCGGAATGCCCCCATGCAATTCGCGTTCTTCGGAGAAAATGGACCAGGGACCATGGGCATGGGCATAACGGGCAATCCCGCGCAGGATACCCCGGCCGTAGGTGCGGGAACTTTCAATCAGCAAAGCAACCCGGGGGATGGTGGCAGGCGGTTTTTTCACTATTGGCTCAAAGCGGCCACGGCAGCCTCGGTTAATTGCGTGGCCGGGGCAAACCGGTCGCTGGTGGCATAATCCGCCAGGCTTCTCCGTATTTGCTGCGAAACGGGATCGCCGGCCTCGCGAGTGAGGTCAAAACCGCAGATGATGATTTTACCCGCTCCCACCCGGCCTTCCACGACCAATCCCAGGGGGCGGGCGGTGACCCAGTCGTCAATCACGCGAACGATGGGTTTCAAATCGCGGGGCAGCAAATCCAACCGCAGCGCTCCGGCCCGATGGACCAAATACCACCATTGCCAGTTGCTGTAATCGTCCGTGGGAAATTCGGCCAGAGCGGGCTGCCGGGGATCGCAAACAATTCCCAGCGTGGTGGGCGCCTGCCGGCCGGTCCACGCGGTGTTCCAGAAAATACTGGAAAAACCCAGTTTCACCGGATCGTGCTCAAAGTTGCGGACCGAATGACCGGGCAGGGTCAGCAACACTTTGCCGCCCGTGCGCAAGGTGTTACGGGCGGTGTCATCGAACACATCGGTCACCAACAGCCCCGGCGGGGCCGCCGGGGTGGCGGGGGCGGGATAAACCCAGATATCCCAGTCATTGTTAAACTCGGTTTCCGGGAGCCCGACAACCAGTTTGTAGCGGGCGGGGGCGGGAAAGTTTTGCAACGCCACTTTAATCGACCCCAGTGGGGTGACGTTGCCAATGGGTATATCGCTGGTTGCGAGAACGCCTGATGCGAGGGTTTGGCCGCGATCATTTACCAATTGCCAAACCGGCGTCACGCCACGCAGGGTATGCGGGCCAAAGTGCGCGATTTCCACAACGGCTGACAGCGTTTCGGCCACCGTAAATACCCGCTGAGTCAACCGGGCGAGCGGGACGGTTGGGCCACAAAAGCGCCGGTATTCGGGGGCGGTCACATAGCCTTTGTCGTCCCAGAACGGGTCCAGCACCCCCACGAGGGCTGTTCCCTGGCCCGGAAAATCATGGAGATCCAGCAGTTCAAAACCACCCATACCGGGTGAGCGCAAGGCGGATTCAATGTCCTCTTTGTAGCAGAGCAACTGCAGTTTGCCGGACGCCAGCAGAAATTGCGGGGCCAGGCTATCCAGACCACTTGCCACGAGGCGGTCATGGAAGATCGCAAAATTTTTGGGATGCAAATAGCCCGTGTATTTTTTGATTTCAGCAAAATTAGGATAAACACACCACTGGCCAATTTCGTGGCTGATAACCGGCACGGTGCGCCGGCCAAGGTAGTCACGGTAATCAGTGGTGGTTTCCGGCGGCCGGGCGTTAATGCGGGAATTAAGCCCGTCGCCCCAGGCCTGAATCCGGGGGTCCGGCGTGATATGAAACTGATTCTCAGGTAACTGCGGCCAGCCACTGGCACTGGTGTACAGCCGGCGGGGATCGCCGTTTTTCCAATGCGTCACCCAGCGGGCGAGCCAGGCATTGGACTGCTTGCCAGCGGGCTCGTTGCCATAGGGCATGAGCATAAAGCTGGGATGATTGCCGTAGGCGCGAAGGATTCGTCCTGCCTCGGCATACAGCCAGTCATCCACCGGCTGGCCCGCGCCCAAGGTTGTGGACTGGTTGGCCCAGGAGGCGATTTCGACCTGGTAATAAAATCCCAGTTCATCGGCAGCCACAAACGCCGCCTCCGGCGGGCACCAGGAATGAAAGCGAATCAAGTTGAGGCCGTGAGCCTTGGCCACCCGGATAATCCGTTTCCAGGCGGCCACATCGGTGGGGGGATGGCCGGTCTGGGGAAAAATGCAGCATTCCAGCGTGCCCCGCATAAAAGTCATTTGGCCATTGATGGTAAATTGGGTGCCTTCCGTGCCAATTTCCCGCAGGCCAAAGGTGACGTGTCGCTCATGGTTCCCCAACCGGACGGTGAGTTGTTGCAGGGCGGGATGAAATTCGTCCCAGAGCGGCGCCGTTTCAGCAAGCGGGATTTCCCGGGTAAACGTGCCGCCATGCGTGGTCCACATCACGGCCAGGGTTTCGACCGGCTGGCGGCCCAAGGAGAACTGGATTTCCCCCGCTCCGTTGGTGCCGGTCAGGTTGCCGATTTGGCCGGTAATGGTCACGGACCGGCGGGCGAGATGGGGATACACTTGTAAATCGGCGAGCCAGACCGGCGGGGTCGCACTCAGCTGGAGATCACCCACCAGGCCATTCCAGTTGCCCTGAGTATGGTCGGAGATACTGTGGGAGTTTTCGCCGATATCCACAATGCGGCGGTTGTCCACGCGGATGGTCAGGGTATGGCGGCCCGGGGCGAGCCGGCCCAGGTCATATTCGTGCGGGGTGGACAAGCTATTGTTAGTCCCAACGCAATTGCTGTCCACCCAAACCCGGGTTTCCCAATGTGGCCGCTCTAACGAAAGCGTGATCCGCTCGCCCGACCAGGCGGGCGGTATCGTGATGTCCCGCTGAAACCAGGCCGCCCCGGCGTAATAGGTGTCCGGCTGCAACCAAAAAGGCACTTTGACATTACCGCTCTCTCGATAAGCCGCATACTCCGGCGCGGTAAACCAGGAACGATCCACAATGCCGCCGGTCCAGACCGTGTTGGTGGTCACAGGGTCGCCAATCCCCTGCTCCGGCAGTGAGCCGGGCAGCGTAATCTTCCCCGGCAGCGCCTGCTTGAACCAGCCCGCACTGATGCCGGTGTCGTGTCGATCCAGGGCAAACCGCCACGGGCCTTTCAATGACACAACATTTGCCGCCGGCAAGTTGAGAGCGAGGAGCAGAACCCACTGCAATAGCACCCATTGGATTGAATTTTTCATGCGATCAAGTCATTAACAATTCCCGCCCACAAACGGGTATTAATCCACCAATTCCCGCTCCAGTTCCTCCAGTGATTTGCCCTTGGTTTCCGGCAGTTTGCCCAGAATAAAAACGAAGCCCAGCGCACAGACCACCGCGTAAAGCCAAAAAGTGCCGGCAGCCCCCAGCGTGGCGTTTAGGAGCGGAAAGGTGTAGGTGAGAATGAAGCAGGCTATCCATAGGGCACACACCGCCACTGACATGGCGGCACCCCGGATGCGGTTGGGAAAAATCTCAGAGATGACGACCCACGTCACTGGCGCCAGGGACATCGAATAGCAGGCAATGGCCGCCAACACGAGCAACAGCACGGGCAGGCCGGTCACCCCGTGTGCGTAGCAGGCCCCCATGATCGTGTAAATCACCGCCAGTCCGGCGGCACCAAACAGCATCAGGGGCCGCCGGCCCAGACGGTCCACGGTGCCCAACGCCACAAAGGTGAAGCCCAGGTTCACTGATCCGGTCCAGGCAATGTTGCTGAGCACACTGGCAATGTCGTAACCCGCCGCCTTGAAGATTTCCTCGGCGTAATTGAAGATGACATTGATGCCGCACCACTGCTGAAAGACCGCGAGCGTCACCCCCAAAACCAAGACCCGGATCATTTTTGGTGCGAGCAACTCACGAAATTGAACCCGTTGAATTTCGCCAATGGCGCGGGTGGATTGAATTTCCGCCATGGCGGCGCGGCCGTAAGCGACCCCGCCAATCTTCGTGAGAATGGCGAGCGCCTGCTCCGAACGGCCATTTTTGGCCAGCCAGCGAGGGCTTTCAGGGACGCCAAGCATGCCAAGAAAAAAGAACACGGCCGGAACCGCGGTAAGCCCAAACATCCAGCGCCAGCCCGCCTGGCCAAACCAGGAGGTGCGGATAAATTCATCCGTCGCTCCCGCGGGCAGGCCGCGGACCAAGGACCAATTGATGATTTGGGCCGCCAGCACGCCGATGACAATGGTGAGCTGGTTGACGGAAACCAGCCGTCCACGCATGGCCGCCGGGGCTACTTCCGCGATATACATGGGGGAAAGGTTGGACGCCAGACCGATGCCCACGCCGCCCAGCATGCGCCAGAAAATAAAGATGGAGAAATTGGTGGCCAGGGCATTGCCGACCGACGTGACGGCGAAGAGGCAGGCGGAAATAATCAACAAGCGTTTGCGGCCGAACCGGTCGCTCAACGTGCCGGCCACCATCGCCCCGACCAGGCAGCCGACCAGGGCGCAACTATTGGCCCAGCCAATCTGGGCCTGACTGGTGAGCTCAAAGTACCGCTGAAAAAAGGGCTTGGCCCCGCCGATGACCACCCAGTCCCAGCCAAACAAAAGCCCCCCCAGGGCGGCCACTCCGGAAATGAGCCACAGGTAGCGCCAATTTATATCTGCCTTAAAATTGGCACCGGGGGAGGAGGCTGGTGTGATCATAAAATATTCAATTTAGGGGGAACCATTTTATCAATTCGGCAGCCACCAGGGCATGGCCAGCAGCATTCGGGTGGTTGACTTGCGCCATTAAATCCACCAACTGGCCACCCTGGTGAACGTAATTTTTAAAGGATGCGAGGCTGTCCACGAGCCCCGTGTGATATTCGCCCGCCAGGCGCCGGATCAGTTCAGCCTCCTGATTCAAGGGATCCTGGGGATCATTGAGTCGCGCCGATAGATCGGCGGTGGGGGTGAGCAAAATAATTTTTACCGATTGTTTTTGGGCGGCCGCAATCATGGACCGCCAGGCTGTTTCGGAGCGGGCCAAGCCAATCCGGCGGTTATTCAAACCATAATCCAAGGTCACCACGTCCGGATGCAAGCTCAGCACATCCCGGGCAAACCGCACAGCCCCCTGCTCGGCATCTTCGCCCCCGATGGCGGTGACGGTGACATTGAGCACGGCGTGCGGGAAGCGTCCGGCAAGGTCGCGCCGGAGCAAGGCCGGGTAGGCCTCGAGCAGGCGGACCTCGGGCGTTTTGAAATAACCCGCGACCACGCTGTGTCCGTGGCAAACGATGTTCACTATATGATTGGTGGGCCAGGATTTTTCCAAAGCGGCGGTCACCCCGGCCAGGTAGATATTTGGATCCGCCACGGAGGGAGTCTCCGCAGCGGCGGGCAATAACAGAGAGACGCAAAGGGTCAGGAGTGCGGCGCTGTACCGCAGCAAACGAGTCAGCAACAGGATGCGGAATCCCATGGGGAGGTGCTTCATAGGATTAATGGTTATCTGCCTGCACGCGCCGCAATTGCACGCCGTGCGGGGGAACTTCGGCGGCCAATAGGCCGTTGCACGGACCGAGGTTCTGCTGCCGCCAGAGATCGCGAACGAGAGTGTGACCGGCTACTCCCAGTTCGCCCAAGGGGACGGAAACCGTGCGGGTTTGGGCGGAGAGGTTGAACAAACCGACAGCGCGAGAGCCATCCGCGAGTTCGCGCACCAGGACATATTCATCGGCCGTCTGGCGAAATATCCGGCCCTGCCGGCCCAACGGGTCCTGATCCACATCAATTACCTCGGCATTGCACAGGACATTGAGGGTGAACGCATCCAGGCGGTCCATGTCCCCGCTGAAGATGAGGGGTGCGGCCATCAGCGCCCAAAGACTCATGTAACTATACTGCTCATTCTGCGTGAGGGTGGTGGGGTGGCTGCCATGCGAACCACCGATCCAGCCCAGGAGCAGGTAATCGGGATCATTCCATGCGCCCGGACGGGCATAGGACGAGAGTTTGGCATTGCGAAAGGCAATGTGATAAAACCCCGGCAAGTCGGTGTCGCGCTCATTCCCAAGATCTCCAGTGGTACGCCAGCATTGCCCCACTTCGCCACCCCATTGCCAGACCTCCGCCATGCCGTACTGGCAGAGATTGAAGACTAGATCGCGGGGTTGCTTTTTTAATTCGGCGGACATCACCCGGTAGGGCTGTTGAAAATAAGCCAGGGTTTTGGTGGCGGCATGACCGCCATAACTACACCAATCGTATTTGAGAAAATCAAAACCCCACCCCGCAAACGTGCGGGCATCGTCCGCCTCGTGCCCCCAGCTGCCGGCAAAACCGGCGCAGGTGGTGGGGCCGGGGGAAATATAAATGCCGGCCTTCAATCCCCGGCTGTGCAAGTAAGCCACCATGCCTTGGATATCGGGGAAATTTTTATTGGGGAGCAAATGGCCCTCCGCGTCCCGCGTGGGAAGGTCGGCGGGCGAGTTCTTGTTTCCAGGTTTGATATTCCAGCCATCATCAATATTCACATACTGGTAACCGAAGTCGGCCATGCCGCTGGCAATCATGGCATCGGCTGCATGCCGCATGGTCGCCTCCGTGACATGGGCGAAATGAATATACCAGCTGTTCCAGCCC
Source organism: uncultured Verrucomicrobia subdivision 3 bacterium (assembly GCA_903936645.1). Lineage (GTDB taxonomy): Bacteria > Verrucomicrobiota > Verrucomicrobiia > Limisphaerales > UBA11358 > UBA11358. Next base: position 18,267 of record CAIZWI010000185.1, on the reverse strand, counting down.
ATGGGTGGGGTAAGCGCCAGTTGGTCGCCCACCTTGATACAAAAATTCCGCTGGTCGCCGCCACGCGCGTTGCGGGCAAACCAGGTCACCGGATAATCGCCGGGCTGCTGAATTTCGCCGGTCAGGATACCATTGGTGGGATTCAGCGTGAGGCCCGGCGGCAAATGCTCGGCGCGGAATTCCATGGGGCGTTCGCCGGTGCAGGGAATTCGGTACAGCACTGGTGATCCCGGCCGCACCCCGTAAACTAAGGGCCCGTGCAGCCGCGCTTCCCGGGCGGGCGGCGGGGTTAGGAATTGGTCAAGCCCAGCGGTGAGGTTGGTATCGGCGTGGGAAAAAACCACCGTGCCCGGCAACACGAGCAGGGCGAGCAGGACTTGGACAAAGTTACTTTTCATGATCTGGAATTCTTGCTGTCATGGTTTTGCGCGTTCAGCCTCCGGGGCTGAAAAGTGAGCTGGTAATAACGGAGTGTATTCATTTGCCGGCGGGAAATGCAAAGGACATTTGCTGCCATTCCAGGGCAAGGGCATGGTTGGGATCGCGCTGGAGAACTTGGGCGAGCAGGGCGCGGGATTTTTTGACCTGGCCCCGGCCCAGCCAGGCCTGGGCTTGCAAAAATAATGCCGTGGTTTGCTGCCGGGCATTCAGGTCATCGGCAAACAGCAGCATGGTGGGCAGTGAGGTGGCAAAAAACTCAATGGTGGCAGGAGTGCGGGCCAGGTTTTTGGCGTAAGCGAGCAGCGCTTGGAACAACTGGCTGGCTTTCTGCTTGTGACCAAGCCGGGCGAGGGCGAGGGCGGAATAAGCGGTCATTTCTGAAAAGTTGCGGACTTGCATGCCTTGAAAATCGCCTTTGAAATTCGCCGCGGCACGCCACTGGTTCCGGGCCAGTTCACGCGCTCCGCATTGCCACAGCGCACACCCCAGCCAATAGTGAACGTCGCTCTGGTTGGCGAGCAAATGCCGGGCTTCTCCGAGGTTCCGCGGTGCGGCCAGCGCTTTCTCAAAGTGGCCGGCGGCACCGGCGGCGTCCGACCGGGCCAGGGCGGCCCGGCCGAGGGCCAGTTCAGTGCGCACATGCTGGCCCAAGGCCGCTCCTTCCCCGCCCTCCCAGGGCTGGAAATGCCGGCTGGCCAGCAACTGCCCAGCCATTTGGGGCTGTCCAGTCTGGTTCAGCAAGGCGCACAATTCCACGTTCAAATCATCCCGCTGCGCCACTAGGTGGGGATGTTTCTGTAATTCTTGCAAGCGCCGTTCAGGTCGCTCGCCCAGCCGTTTCCATAGTTGGTCGCGCTCAAACAGAAGTCGGGCATCGGCGGGATTGGCGCGAAAGGCCCGGTCATAGGCCTGCCGGGCACGGGCGGGTTTTTGTTGGATGTTGAAATAACCAATTCCCAGGTTGCGCCAGACAATGGCAAAACTTTTATCCAGGCGGGCCGCCCGCTCCCAAAGACGGATGGCTTCCGCCTGCCGCCGGCGGTCGTAAAGCAAATTCCCTAGATAATAAGGTGCCCGCGCGTCCAGCGGGTTGGCGCGCCGAGCCGCTTCCAAGATGGCCACATCTTCCAGGCGGGATGGAAAACAGTAATCGGGCGGCAACGCGGCGGCGCTCTGGTAGGCCTTGAGCGCGGCCGGGGCATTGCCGGCCTTTTCCTGCAACCACCCAAGGGTATAATGCACCAGCGGCAGCACACCCCAACTTTGATCGGGCAAATCCGCCGGTGTCACGGCGATATTTTCCAACAAGGTGATGGCCTCCCCCAGCAATCCTGCGGCCGCCAGGTCATGGGCCAGATCCAGCGCGGTGGGTAAATCGCACGTCAATTCCCGCCCCGCCAGGTGTCTGGCCCACCAGTAGAGGGGATCCAGCGCGAGGGTGCCGGCGAGCAAAGCGTTCGCCTCGGTATCGCGGGCGAGCCGGCGCAGCACCATGACCAGCAAATTGCGCGCCCGTAAATTGTCGGTGTTCAGCCGCAAGCACCGGTCCAGATGATCCCGTGCCGTGGACCACTGGGATTTTTTACAGTCCAACTCCGCCAGGGCATGATAACCGGCGGCCTGCCAGGCTTGATTCCAGATGGCCTTGTAAAAAGCGGCATAAGCCTCGTCATCGCGACCTAAATAACGCAGGCACAGGCCCAAATTGTATGAGGCTTCGCCATCCGCAGGGTTGGCATTCCGGGCGGTGAGCCGGGCAAGGGCGCGGCGGAAATGGGTTTCGGCCAGGGCAAACTCACCGCGCCGGAGATGCCACAGACCCAGGGCGTTGTTACAACGCGCATCGCCGGGATCACGTCGCAAGGCCTCGCGCCAATAGAGAGTAGGACAGCGGGTCGCATGGCGGTATTGGTCCAAATGCAACCCCGTAAGGTACAGTTCATCGGCACTGCCCAATTGCTCCGGCGGGAGGGGCTCGCTGGCGGGCGGCGGCACGGTCCCCTGCCCCCGGGGTTTTGGTTGGTAGGTAATCACTTCCGCGCCTGAGGGATCGGTGACCACCAGCCGAAGCTCGGTATCCCCTGCCCCCGGCGGCAGGGACATTTCGCGGACGAGTGGTGTTCCAGGTGCCAGATCCAAGGTGAGCGCCCACAGTGGCTTGCCCCGCACAGTCAGTTTCACCACCGCTTGGGCAATGGCACGGGTCACTGACACGCCCAGACGAATCGTGCCGCGGGTGACCCGGAGACTGACGGCCGCGGACAAATTGGCTTGCTGGGCCGGACCGATTTGCTGGATGGGATACCAGTACTGGCTCCAGGCCTTGGTTTCCCCGGGCTGTAGAAAACTGAAATCCGGTTGGTTGTCCGTGTACACGCCCGCCATGATTTCGATGTAAGGACTGGATTCACCCCGGGCATCGGGGTCGGTTAGATTCCGGTCCCAGGCATAACCAAACTCGTGATTCCCCCAGGTCCACTGCTTTTTGCCGGGGGCGATGTGATGATTGGCAATGTGCACCAACCCCGCTTGAGCACGATAATCATAGCCACCAAAAAAATCCTCCTGGCTGCCCATGCACATGTAGGAGGTGGGCACGGGAATATTGGCGTAAAAGGAAAGGTCATTAGGCGCGTAATCTGGGAGGCCGATTAGGTTGGCTTTAGGCGATTGCGGCGGGCAGTGAGGGGGGACAAACTGTTCGGGAATTTCGCCGGCCGGGATGCCCTTCCGCCCGCGGGCCCCATAATCCACCCCATAATAATGGCCTTTGGCCAGGGGATATTCGCTCATGGAGCGCCGGGCGTGGTCGGCCACGTAATAAACATCCGGCGGAAAAAAACTCTGGTACGCCTCATGCACACGCGTGGCCACATTGGCCCACCAGAGGAAAGTTTGCGGCAACGGGGTACGATTGTGCACCCGTACTTTTAATTCCACCAACGACTGGCCCGGATGCAGGCAAATGCCGTGCATGCCCTTCATGCGCAGCATGGGATCGTGGTCGCCACACCAGATGATCTTGGATCCATCCGCGAGTTCTTCAATTTCAAAGTCCACCGGCAAAAACGTGGCGGGACGGTGGTGTTGCGGCCAGTTGAATTCAATGCCGCCCGAAGCCCACGGACCGGCCAGCCCGACCAGTGCGGGTTTGATCACGGGCTGGTTGTAGATCAAATCGTAGCCGTTCGTCCGGTCTTGAATCGCGTGGATGCGCCCGCCGAGTTCCGGCAGCACCAGCACGCGGATAAATTCATTCTCCATCCACACAGCCCGCCAGGCGCGGTTCGTGGGGATTTCGGCGATGCGATCGGTAAACGGAAGCGGATACACCCGGCCGCTGCTGCCTTGGTAAACCCGCTTTTCCAAGAACATGGGATTCTTGTCCGGCGGAGCCGGCAAGTAAGTGGGTAACACGATCACATCCACCCACGCGCGAACGGCGGCGGTGGCGGGCACGGCAGGCTGGCGGGAGCCGGTGGTGTTCATGCGCCCATTGTTTCCGGTCCTCCCCCGGATCGTCAATTGTCGTTTTTGCCAATTCGATTGGCAAATTTAACACGGCTGGCTGACTTAGGAGGGAAAAAACCTTTGGCAGGCGGCGGCAATTGACGAGTGACCAGAATTCAAGAGGGTTAATAAAGAAATCTGGTGGCTGTTATACATTTACGGAAAGCGCTGGAACAGCCCCAGCACGGTCACCCAGGACAAACCAATCATCCGCGAACCATTCAACTGGCTTTCCCACCATTGCCGGGCCGGGCCATGGCACCGGGAGCTGGCGTCGTAGGCGTAAACCAACAGATTCACATCCAGCAAGATCATGTCACCGATAGTTTTCGGACGTATTCTTCGGACTCCAATTCAGCCACCAACTGGTTGAGTTTATCGGGATCATACCCTGGTTTCAGACCGAGCGGCTTGGCCACCACGGACACATAGGGTCGCTGAAGAGTCACCTCGCCATTCGCGGCAAGACCGGAGCGCAACAGATCATTTACTACCTGTTTGAAGGAATGACCCGATTGACCGACCTTCTTTTGGAGTATTCCGGCCACATCATCGTCAATGGTGAGCGTTGTTCTCATACATTAAAACCATGACACATTGCTTTTTGATGTCAAGATATCACCAAATGCAAACTAGAGGAAATTATGGTCTGGAGCGAAGATGCCCTTCTGATGTCCGACAGGCCGATAAAACCATTTGTTAATTGGCGGATTCCCAGCCGGCGCCCAAGGCTTTCACCAAATTGATCGTGGCCACGAACCGCGCCCCGCTGAGTTGCACCAGGGTGCTCTCGTGTGTCAGTGCATCGTTCTGGGCCGCGGCCACATCCAGGTAGATGACCAAACCCGCATGATAACGGTTGTTGGCAATGACCAGGGCTTTTTGGGAGGACGCCAGGGCGGCTTGCTCCGCCGACCATTGTTCGGCCAGCCAATGCTCGGCGGCCAGCGCATCCTGCACTTGCGTAAACGCCGTCAGCACGGTCTGCCGGTAATTCGCCACCGCTTCGTTATAAGCGTCGCGCGCGGCGGCAAGGTTGGCGCGATTGAGGCCGCCCGTGAAGATGGGCAAGGTTACGGACGGACCCACGGACCAGAAATGATTTGGCCAGTCAAACCACGTGGCGGCATCCACGGATTGGAAGCCCGCCACCCCGTTGATCCGCACGGTGGGGAAAAAGGCGGTCTTCGCCACCCCCACGCTGGCATTGGCGGCGGCCATGCGCCGTTCGGCAGCAGCGATATCGGGCCGGTGTTCCAGTAATTCCCCGGGCAGACTGGCCGGCACCACCGGAAAGGCTGCGGGCGCAAAGGTGTTGGTGGCCACGGCAAAATTCATGGGGGGCTGGCCGCACAACAACGCAAGGGCGTTCTGCAATTGCTCGCGGGCCAGTTCAATGACCGGCAAACGCGCCTCCGCCGAATGCAGTTGCGTGGCGGCCTGGGCCACGTCCAGATCGGTTACCACCCCACCGCGCCGGCGGTTTTGCACGAGCGCGAGCGAGCGTTGGTAAGTGGCAATGGTGTCGGCCAGGAGATTGCGCTGATTGTCCAGTGCCCGCAGGGTGAAATAGTCAGCGGCCGTTTCCGCGGCCAGAGCCAGGCGGGCGGAGGCCAGGTCATCGGCAGCAGCGGCGTATCGGGCGCGGGCGGCACCGGACTGGTTGCGCAGGCGGCCCCACAAATCCGGTTCCCAGCCCAGGTACAGCGGGGCGGTAAAGGTATTGTACGTATGCGTCACCCCGGCCTCGTGGCCAGATACCGGTGCGGCCGCACTGGTGCGCTGCCGGCTCACTTCCCCACCGGGGGTGCCACCGGCAGTGAGGGTGGGGTAATATTCCGCGCGCGCGGCGGCGGCCAAGTCACGGGCTTGGTCCAAACGGGCGGCGGCGGCAGCCAAATTTTGGTTGTTGGTGGCCGCGAGGGCTTCCAAGGAATTTAACTGCACGTCCTGAAACAAGCGCCACCATTCCCCCCGGGGTTGGTCGGCGGCCGGCGTGGCAACTTTCCAGACCACGGTGTCGTGGTTTGTCACCACGAGATCGGTAAAGGCCGCTGGGGCCGCTCCGGTGGCTTGGACCGGGGGACGTTGGTAACTTGGTCCAACCTGGCAACCGGCCATTGCCAGGGCGCATAGTGGCAGCAGCAATAATCGGAGTTGGTTCATTTGGCCGGGGTGGTTTCGGTTGGGGCTGCCACCTGCACAGTCATGCCTTCACTAACGGCATCGGGCGGATTGATAATCACCCGGTCGGTGGTGGTTAAACCGGCTAGGATCTCAACGTAATTGCCAAAATCACGGCCCAACGTGAGGTTGCGCAAGTGCACCCGGCCGTCGCTGTCCACCACCGCGGCCTGCACCCCCTGGGCCCGGGTGATCAGCACGCTGTCGGAAACGCGCAGGACCGCCGGACCGGCGGTGTCATTGAACCTAACCTGGGCGTAACTTCCGGCGAAGATTTCCCCCCGGGGATTCTGCAACTGCAATTCCACCAACAGGGTCCGGGAAGCGGCATCCACGGCTCCGGCGGAACGGGTGACCACGGCGGTGAATTTGCGGCCGGGCATTTCCTGGAAAATCATTTCCGCCGTCTGGCCGGGCAGCACGGTGTGAATCAGCGTTTGCGGCACCCGCACATACACTCGGAGCGGATCGGTTTGCGCCAGCCGGAACAACTCCCGGCCGGCGTCCGCGGTGATTAATTGTCCAATATCGGTGTTGCGCACGGTGATGACCCCATCGAACGGCGCGGTGACCCGGTCGAAATTTTTTAAGGCGGACAACCGGTTGAGGTTGGCCTGCGCGGCATCCACCAGGGCTTTTTTCAGCGCCAGATCGGCCGCTTTTTCCGCCGCCTCCTGATCGCTGACACTGGCAGTTTTTAACAGTTCCGCCCAACGTTCATCCGTGATTTTAGCCAGGTTCAGCGCTGCCTGGTTTTGTGCCAGTTCAGCCCGGGCTTGCTCCAGTTGTTGGTCCAGTTCCGGGGTGACAATTTCCGCCAGCACCTGGCCGTTGGTAACGTGATCGCCCAAGTCAGCCGACCAACTTTTTAAATAACCACTCGCCCGGGCATAAATGGGTGCTTCCACAAAAGCCTGCACCTCGGCCGGAATGGGTGCTCCCAGATCGGCGCGTGTCGGGACGGGTGAAACCACCACGACCAGGGTAACGTCGTCAGCCGCCCGGGTTTCCGCCACCAACTGGCGGCGGGCCAGCCAGCGCGGCACAAAACCGATGGTCAGCCCGAGGACAATCAACAGGCAAATAATCCATACCGGACGGCGCAAGTTGACTGCCGACGCTGGACGGGCCGGCGGAATGGGGGAGGAGGGTTGGGGTTCATGGCAGTTCAACGGGTGGGGTTGGCACCATCAAACTACGACGGTGCAGCAGACTAAATACAATCGGCACAAAAAACAACGTGGCCACGGTGGCAAAGATCAAACCGCCGATCACCGCCCGGCCCAGCGGGGCGTTTTGCTCGCCCCCCTCGCCCCACCCGAGGCTGAGGGGGAGCATGCCGATTACCATGGCCAGGGCCGTCATTAAAATAGGGCGGATGCGACCGGTCCCTGCTTCCAGGGCGGCCGTAATCGGATCCATTCCCCGCTGCAAATTTTCCCGGGCAAAAGTCACCACCAGGACGGAGTTGGCCGTGGCCACCCCCATGCTCATGATGGCTCCCATCAACGCGGGGACGCTCAGCGTGGTTTGGGAAAGCCACAACCCCCAAACCACCCCGGCCAGCGCCCCCGGCAGGGCGGTGATAATAATAAAAGGATCCAGCCAGCTTTGAAAATTGACCACGAGCAGAAAATAAATCAGCACGATGGCACCCACCAAACCCACTCCCAACCCCAAATAACTGGTGTCCATGGTTTCCGCCTGCCCCCGCACAATAATGCTGTTGCCCCGGGGCAGTTGCTTTTGGATGCCCGCCACCAATGGTTTTAGGTCGGCCAGGACGCCGCCCAAGTCACGGCCATCCACATTACCATAAACATCAATCACCGGCTGAATGTTGTAATGAGAAATCACGGGGGGAATATTTACGCGGTCCACCCGGGCGAGATTTTCCAGGATTTGGGCACTGGTGTGCCCCGGTTGGCTGACGCTAATCGGCATGGAGCGCAGCTGCTGAACCGAATCCATGGCATATTCCGGCGCGCGCACGTTGATCAAATACTGCACCCCAATCGCGGGATTCAACCAGTAGGCCGGCTGCACCTGGCCGCTGCCACTCAACCCCAGCAGCACGGCATTCGCCACATCCCGGTCGGTCAAGCCCTGGTCGGCCGCCTTGGAACGGTCCACGGTGACCCGCAGTTGGGGCAGGTCATCCGGCTGGTTCACGCGGAGATCGGTCGCGCCCGGAATGCGTTTGATGGCGGCGGCCAACTGGGTGGCCAAGGCCCGGTTCGTGGCCTGGTTGCGACCCACGAATTGAATGTCATACGGCGCAGGCAGCCCAAAATTGAGGGTCTGGCTGACAATGTCCGCCGGCAGGAAATAAAACAGCGTGCCGGGAAAGTCATGATTCAACCGGGCGCGCAGCCGGCGCACGTAATCCGCCGTGGGGGCATGCCCCGGTTTGAGGGAAACCATGACATCCGCATCCCCGGCGCCAATGACACCGCTGATATTGTAGCTCAAATTGATCGAAGAATTGGGAATGCCGATGTTATCCAAAATGCCTTCCAGTTCGGCGGACGGTATTTCCTTCCGAATGGCGTGGTTCACTTCGTCGGCCAGCCGCTCGGTTTCCTCGATGCGCGTCCCGGTATGCGCCCGGAAGTGCAGGAGAAACTGCCCGGTGTCCACCGCCGGGAAAAAGTTCTGGCCCAACATTTTCGTGAGACACCAGGAACCCAGGCAAAAGGCCAGAAAGAGCCCCGCGAATAATTTGCGATGGATAAAACAAGCTGCCAGCAGCGCCCGGTAGCCCAGGCGGAGACGCTCAAAACCATGTTCAAATGCCGTTTGCAGACGGTTGAAGGGACGGAGCCAGACCGGACCGGCGGATGCCTCCCCATCGGGCCCGTAATGTTGCACATTACGGTAAAACCACATGACTAGTGTGGGCACCAGCGTGCGCGAAATCACGTAGCTGGCCAGCATGGCAAACACCACTGCCTCGGCCAGGGGTACAAAAAGAAAACGCGCCACCCCAGTCAGGAAAAACATCGGCACAAATACGATGCAAATACACAAGGTGGAGACAAAGGCCGGCATGGTGATTTCCTGGGCACCGATCAGAATGGCATTTTCCAGCGGCTCGCCCGCGGCCATGTGGCGGTGAATGTTTTCGATGGCCACGGTGGCATCATCCACCAAAATGCCCACCGCCAGCGCCAGCCCGCCCAAAGTCATTAGATTGATAGTCTCCCCCAGGGCGCTCAGGATGGCCAGCGAGGCCAGCACCGAAAGAGGAATGGACAGCGCAATAATCAGCGTGCTGCGCCAGGAGCCCAGGAACAGCAGGATCATCAGGGCAGTGAGCGCTCCGGCCGTGATGCCTTCCCGCACCACCCCATTGATGGCCGCGCGGACAAACAAGGACTGGTCGGCAAATTCCTTAACCTGTACATCCGGCGGCACGGTGAGCATCACCCGTTCCAACGCCGCCTTGACGCCCTTCACCACTTCCAAGGTGGAAGCCGAGCCGGCTTTCATGATAGTCAGCAATGTGCCGCGCACGCCGTCCAGCCGCACCGCGTTTTGTTGGGGATTATAACCATCATGGACTTGCGCCACGTCACTGAGATAAATCGTCGCGCCATTGACCACCTTGACGGGAATGTGGTTCAAGTCCTCAATCAATTTTGCATTCGTGTCCACCGCCACCGCATACTCGGTGGCGCCAATTTTGGCCGTGCCGCTCGGCAGCACCAAGTTTTGCGCATTGACCGCATCCGCCACATCCTGCGCCTTGAGATTCTTCGCCTTGAGATCCGCCAGGTTCAGATCCACCGACACCAGCCGGGTTTTCCCGCCATAGGCATAAGGGATGGAAGTGCCCGGAACGGTCGTCAACCCCACCCGGATTTGGTTAACCGAAATATCAAACAATTCCGCCTCGGACCGCTGAGGACTGCTGATGCTATATTGGAGGATCGGCACCGAGGCGGCATTATACTGGATGACCAGGGGCGGCGTGAAACCGGGCGGCAGCTGGCGCAGAATCGTCTGGGAAACGGCCGTAATCTGGGCCACGGCGGCGGGCACTGAAGCCCCCGGTTGCAGGAATACCTTGATGACCCCATTGCCATTGTAGGAGGTGGACTCCGTGTGCTCGATGTTATTAACCGTCGTGGTCAGCACTCGTTCATGCGTGTAAATGACTCGCTGCTCCATCTGCTGCGCATCTAGGCCGACATATTGCCAGATGATGCTTACCACCGGGATGTTAATGGCCGGGAAAATATCCGTGGGTGTCCGCAACAGAATGAGCGGGGTAACCAGCACCAGCAACAGTGCGGCCACCACGAAGGTGTAAGGCCGGCGCAAGGCTAATTGGACAATCCACATAGTATCACCTCAACCGGTTAACTGACTGGTCAGTCAAAAACTCCGCCAGAATGGGTTGGCGGATCCCCTGCGGTTGGTGTTTGGGGTGCATAAATCAGGCGGCCTGTGGAATCCGGAGGATGTTCATTACGGAAGGTTCCAAATCATCCAGCACCGCCAGTTGGTTGCGAATTTTGGCATGCAGCAAAATGCCGAGAACGGTGGAGTGAATCCGCCGGGCGGTTAACTTGGCATCGGTAAAGCCCGCCACCCCTTGTTGTTTCGCTTCCGCGAGCGTGCTTTCCAAATAGCGCAACGAACGGTCCACCAATTCTTCCGCTTTGGCCCGAATGCGCTCATCCTGGGTGGCCAGTTCCGTGCCCAGGCTGGAATAGGGGCAGCCACAAACGTGCCCGAACTTCTCCGCCTTCCAGCGTTGCCGTTCCCGAATGTAGTTACACCATAATTGCAAACGGGTTAGCGGGGGATACTGGGAGGAAAATATCCGGTCCAGTTCCGGCTGCTTTTCGCGCCAGTGCTCCTCATAAGCCGCGAGGGCCAGATCCGATTTGGAGGGAAAATAATGATAAAAGCTGCCCTTGTTGACCTCTGCCCGCAGACAGATTTGATCCACACTCACGGAGCCGTAGCTATGATCCGAAATCAGGTCAAACGCCACTTCCAACAATCGTTCCTTAACATCGCTCGTCCGGCCCATAAGTCTTTAGAATTTGCGTGGTGAGCAAACCACTACCTCCACGCACGCACGGCCGCCTCGACTGGTTGAGCCAGCTTCCATGGGTGCCGCGTTGCTGTTTGCGATGGGGTTCATGCCGTTTATTGGTTTGGCAAACACACTCTAGCATGCGTTGACTGACCGGTCAATTACTTTCTGGGAACTCTAGAGAAAGCCCGCAGAACGAATCCTGCCAGAGTGCACTGGAACCGTCTCCGCCGGGATTATTTTTCAGGGGTCGCCGTGCCCGCCTCGGATGTTAAACGGGCGTTTAGCTGCCGGCCACGGGCGCGCGATTCCGCCGCCAGTTTGCGTTTAAAGGCGATTAAGGCCGACTGCCAGCGCGAATCGCCCGTGCCTAAAATGGCCACGGCAAGCAATCCCGCATTACGGGCCCCGCCAATGGCGACAGTGGCGACCGGAATCCCGCCCGGCATTTGCACAATCGATAAGAGGGAATCGAGGCCTTTCAGGCTTTTGCTCTCCACCGGCACCCCAATCACCGGCAGCGGCGTGTGGCTGGCCACCATGCCCGGCAAATGGGCCGCGCCCCCGGCCCCGGCGATGATGACGCGCAACCCCCGCCGGTGAGCCGTGCGGGCATAGCGGGCCATGTCATCGGGGGTTCGATGGGCGGAAACCACGCGCACCTCGCACGGGATCGCAAATTCCTGGCAGATTTGATGGGCCGCCGCCATGGTGGGCCAGTCGGAATCGCTGCCCATGATAATACCAACCAACGGTTTGATTTGTTTCATAATTCGCACGCAAAACGGATGAGACTCGCGGCCCGTTCCGCCAGCCCCAGCGTGGCTTCCGGCGCGCTTCCCAAAGCCGTGACATGGCCCATTTTCCGGCCGGCGGCAGATTTTTGCTTGCCGTAAAGGTGTACGTGGGCACCGGGAATTGCCAGCGCCTCCGCCAAGCCCAGAGGTTGCCCGGAACTGGGACGGGTGCCCAGCAAATTTACCATGACCGCCACGGGTGTGCGCATGACAGGGCTGCCCAGCGGCCAGCCCAGCACTGCCCGCACATGATTTTCGAATTGTGAGCAGGCACAGGCCTCAATCGTATAATGGCCAGAATTGTGGACGCGCGGGGCCAGCTCGTTGATGGCGAGCTGCCCGTCCGCCGAGAGAAACAGTTCCACGCCAAAACTCCCGACACCCCCAACCGCCGCCACCGCGCGTTGCGCGAGTTGGGCTGCCGCTCCGGCCAATGCCTCCGGGATGGCCGCCGGCGCTTTGACGATCCGGCAAACATGGTGTTCTTGAATCGTCTCCACCACGGGATAAACCACCATCTGGCCATCCCGGGCGCGCGTAATAATGACCGCCAGCTCTTTGACAAACGGATAAAACGCTTCGACCATCAATTCATTTTGATCCCCCTCCAGGGCTTGCCAGGCCGTGGCGGCCTCGTCCGGCGATCGCACCGTAAAATTGCCTTTCCCATCATAGCCATTACGCCGCTTTTTCAAAAGCAACGGCCAGCCCAGAAGGCTCCCGGCCTGCTGCACTTCCGCTGGCGAGACCACCGCGCGAAAAGTGGCGGTGGCCACACCGGCGTCTTGCAGGGCCTGCTTTTGCCGGAATTTATCCTGGGTCACAGCCAGGCAGGCGGCGCCGGGAAACACCTGGTGACCTGCCGCTTCCAGCCGCTCCAGAACGGCGGCATCCACGAATTCATTCTCCAGGGTGACGACCGCGCAGCGCCGGGCAAATTGATCCAATGCCACCGGATCCGTCCAGTCCGCCACCAGCGATTCCGGCGAGAACCGGACCGCCGGACCGAGCGGATTCTTTTCCAGCACCAAAACCTCCACGCCCAGCGGGGCGGCCGCCAGAGCGGTCATGCGGGCGAGCTGACCGCCGCCAATAATACCCAGCCGAACCGGATAACTGCTTCCAACTTGCGCTTGCGGGGAACTGGGGTTTTGCAAATGTATGTGCATACTCTAAAATAAACGATTGCGACTAATCCTGCTCGACAAATTGCGATCCGCACCACCGCCAGAAACGCTGGCCGGCCGGGTCCATGGCCACGAGGTTAACCCAGCCATTTTCCAGCAATTCCCGGACGCCGGGCTGGCGGGCAACAATGGCTTCAATCGCACTGGGTTCGGCCGCAATGAACACATTCAACTTCAGCGGCTCGTGCATCCATTTCACCCCGTCATGGAGCGATTGCATGGGCAGGCCCGGTTGCAAATCCCCACCGTTACCCTGCCAGACACCAAACGTGCCCACCACGTTGTGCAGAACTTTGTTGCCACTGCCAAACCGGCGGTTGTCCACCGTCGAGCCATAATATTGCAGATTGATCCAACTGGCCACGACCATCGGGGCAACCATGATGAGCTCCAGCGTGGCCTTTTCGGGGTCCTTGGCGGGGTCATAATTATGCAGAAACACCCGGCCCTCGAGATTCAATCCCCGGGTCAGTTCACGCGGTGCCGCAATGAAGGCGGCGTTGTTGGCCAGGCCCCATTCCGGCCGCACTTGCGCCCAATCCCGACTGCGCGCGAAAACTTTTTTGGCCAGTTCCGCCTCGGTCACATCACCCAAACCAAGTGAAATGGACCGTTCGCGGCGGGCTTGCTGGGATGCGGCGGCCAGCCAATTTTGAACTTGGTCCAGTTCTGCCGCCTGTTTGGGCGAAAGATTCTGGGTGTCATAAATCACAATTTCATCCGTGGAGGTGTTATGCAAGCCGGCCACGAAAACCGTCTCCTCCGGGATGCTTATGCCCTGCTCCCGCAAACCCGCCCGCACGGCCGGGTGGTTTAATATCTGCGCCGCCACCCGGGCATTCACATCGCCCGCATGCCCACCGCAGGCACCGCAGTCGAGCGCTGAACCATAAGGGTTGTTGGTCGTTGCGCTGCCGTGGCCGCAAATAAAGACGATTTTCGCAAAGTTGGCCACCAGTCCCATGTTTTTCAGCGCAAATGCCGCCATTTTAATTTGGTCGTCAGGGGTGATCCCCGTTGCCAGTTCGTGGCCGTGCGTGTCCGGACGGCACACTTCATGGTGCGCATTGGGCCGCGACCGGTCGCCCCGCGTTGCGAAATTGACCTCCGGCGCGTTCAGCGCCAATGAATCCTGCGCCAGCCGCACGCCAAACCACAACCCGGCCGTCTCCACAAACGAGAAACAGGAGATTGCCGAGGTCTTGAAGGAGTTCCACGCGCCATTGACCGACTGCCGGAAATCCATTTGCCGCAACCGGCTGGCCTCCCCGCCGGCTGGCTGGCACAGCGACTCCCGCACTTTGATTTTTGGGGTCAAGAGCACGGGACAACGCGCCGTGCCCGCCGGCTGGCCAAATTTCAAATATTCAATGGTCATGCCAAAAAAGCCCGCGAAACCAATGGTCTCGATGTGCTCCGATTGCGCTTCCAACGCCCGGCGGAACACTTCCGACCGCACATCAATGCAAAAAACGGCCTGCAACCATTTTTGCGACGGTGCGGCAGTCACCGGACGGCGGGCCTTTAGCCGGGCGATTAGTTGAGCCTGGTAACCCTGTTCCAACGCTTGCTGCGCGAGGTAGCGGGCCACCAGATTTTGGGTGGCTTGAGGATTTTCCCGTTCCATGAAAGTCTGACTCCATGCGGCCAGAGACCTGGGCTCGCCACCCAATCCATGCCATAGCGCCAGGTCATAGACCAGCCGGATGGCGAGCAATTGGGTGAGCGAATCATCGTGTTGGCCGGTCTGGCTTTTTTCCCGCACCTGAAACTGCACGTAACTGCTCCAGCCATGGATGCTCATCAATTGGCGGTGCAGAAAATCCGCCTGCCGCGCTTCCGGCACCCCCAGCGTGCCCAGCACCTGACCAATGATTGCGGTATAATCGTCAGGCAGGCTCGCGACGAGCGCGCGGAAACCTTGCAAGCCGGTCATTTCCGCATTGGCGTCCAGTTGTGCGGCTTGCTTCCAGGCGGCAAAGAGTCCTAATTGCCGCCAAGGCATGCGCCAGGAGGACTGGCCCTGGTCATAATAGGCCGAGCACCACTTGGAAATTTCTTCAACCACGAAGGCCGCCCATCCTGAGTCATCCCGCACGTCCAGCCAGTCGGCAAAAGTTAACATCCGCCAGGGCTGCGCCCGCCCGGCAGCTTCCGCCAGCCCGGCTTGTAGTTGCTCCAGATGCATCCCGGCAAGGCCCTTGGCCCATGGATCTGGGGTGGTCTGGGACAATGCCTTTAGCGCCGCTTGCAGATGCTTTTCCTGAATGCGCCCACTCAAGATGGCTTCGCGATAATATGCCGCGGGCATGAGCATTTCCGCATGGCCCACTTGTTGGATCAAGGTTGCCGCCGCCAGAAAATGGCGGTCGCTCAACCCCACGAAGGGATTCACCGCCACGAAATTCTTTAATGTCCACAGTGGCGCGATGCGTTTGACCGCCGCTTGAATCGAGGTGTGCAGTGCCGGGTTCGACTGATGGTATTCGGCTTTCATTGAGGTATGCCTGTTCATTTAAGGTTCTTTTTTACCGGCCAGACCGCAGCGACCAGCCGGTTGGCCAGCGTGGTGAAATAAAATCCGTTCCGCGCGTGAACGTAGGCCGCCTGAAAAAACGGGCGGTGCGTCCAAGTCGGTAATTGCGTCTGCACCACCAGGACCAGCAAAAAGAGCGTGAGCAGCACCGCCATTAAAACCATTCCCGGCCAGGTGTTGAGTTGCGAATTAGCCCACTCATTCTGCCCGGTGAGCCGGCTGAAAACCTGGTGGAGTTCAAAATATACGACCATGATGCCGCCACCGACCACCGCGCCAAAAGCCGCCATTTTGAAATTTAACGACTGGCTCCATAAGTTCCACAGGGCATAAGCCAGGGCCATCGCAAAGGTGCAGCCGAGCAAGACCGGTGCCGGCGCGTGCCCCGCCTCGAGCCCCAGCCACCGCATCGCAAGCATGACCAGTCCGATGGCGGTGGCAAATGCCGCCACCAGGGTGAGCGGATGCGCCTGGGGTCGCGCCGTTGGCGTCCAGGCGGACTTCGTCAGGCTCACCATGCTGCCCGAAGCCAGAAAGGCGTGCGCCTTGTACAGGGAATGCGCCACCAAGTGCAGCACCGCCAGGCCGAAAGCGCCCAGACCGCATTCCAGCATCATAAAGCCCATCTGCGCGACGGTGGAAAAGGCCAGCGACCGTTTCACACTCGCATGCGTGAGCATCACCAGCGAAGCGAACAGGGCCGTGAACGCGCCAAACAGGGCCAGGGTGGACATTGCCGCCGGAGAAAGCGTCACCAGCGGCTGCATCCGGATGATCAGATAACCGCCGGCATTAATGATGCCGGCGTGCATCAACGCCGACACGGGCGTGGGCGTTTCCATGGTGTCGGGCAGCCAGCTATGAAAGGGGAACTGCGCCGATTTGAGCATCGCCCCCGCAACCAGCAGAAAGGCAATCGCGCTGATGTCCATGCCCGTGCTCACCCCGGCTTGGTGAATCTGCCGGGCCGCCGCAAAGAGGACGGAAAAATTCCAGGAATGAAAGGTTTGGTGAACCAGAACAATCACGGTCAAAAGACAAACATCGCCCAGCCGGCTGATGATGAATTTTTTACGCGCCGCCAGCACGGCCCCCGGGCGGTCGGGATAAAACAGCAGCAACTGGTGGAGGCCCAGACTCGTCGCACACCAGGCCAGGGCAAATTGCACCAGATTGCCGGAAAGGATAATGGTCAACACCGCGCCGCCGGTCAGGCAAAGCCATTTGGTGAAGCGTCCCTGGGCCGGATCGCCCGCGAGATAGTTGATGGCATAGCGGCTGACCACCGCCAGCAGAAAGGACACCAGCACCAATAGCACCGCGGCAAGGTTGTCAAAATAAATGAACGCAGCCATCCCATCGGCCGGCGCCGCTTGCGGGTCAGGGGACGAATGGCCCAGCAGGGTCACCGCCGCCAGCAGGGAGGACCCGAACGCCGCCAGGGCCAGGGTGGCGGCGGTCCGGGCGGCGCGTTTGCCCTGGCGGTTCAGCCCGGCGGTTGGCAGCAGGCCAAACACCAGCAAGGCCAGCGGACCGGCCCCCGCGCACAGATTGGTCATTAGGTGCATCGTTTCGTTACTCATAGGCTTGCTCCATCACGCCCCCAAGTTAACCGGATCCTATGCTTCGCAAAATTAGATTGTTTCTATGCTATGCATCGGTTATTCCGATAGTATGAATTCGGCGTTTGAAAACCCGCAATGGCTGAACTACCACCACCTGCGGCATTTCTGGATGATTGCCCGGCACCGCAGCGTGACGCGCGCGGCGGAGAAATTAAACATTTCCCAGTCCACCCTCAGCGAGCACCTGGCGGAACTGGAAGCCTGGCTGGGCGAGGCGCTGTTTGACCGGCGCGGCCGGGAACTGCACCTCACGGAAGCAGGCCGCGTGGCGCTGGAACACGCCGAATCCATCTTTACCACCGGCCATGAACTCATTTCCCGCTTCCGCCAGTCCAGTGAATCCCAGCAGCGGGTCTTGCGCATTGGCGCGGTGGGACCACTCTCCAAAAACCTGCAATTTGACTTCATCCAGCCCATCCTCGCCGACACCCGCACCAAGGTGGTGGTCGTGGCCGGCGCGCTGGATGAACTGACCGGCCAACTGCAAGACCACCAGCTGGATTTGGTGCTGTCGAACATTCCTTTACGGGCCGACCAGGAACAAAATATTTTCAACCATCCGCTGGGCGAGGTTCCCGTCTTCCTGGTGGGCGGGAAAAAGCTGGCCGGGGGGCCGCCCCAATTCCCCGATTTTTTAAAAAATGTCCCGCTCTTCCTGCCGAGCCGGCAGAGTGATGTGCGGGCAAATTTCGATCTGCTGCTGGCCGAGGCGGGGGTGGAACCCTTCATCCATGCCGAGGTGGACGACATGGCACTGCTGCGCTTGCTCGCCTTGTCCGGTGGCGGCCTGGCCCTCGTGTCAAAAATTGTCGTTGAACGCGAACTCCAGTCCCGCAACATAAAATTCATGCTGCGCGTGCCTGGTTTGGCGGAAAAATACTATGCGATTACTATCCGCAAACGTTTTCAAAACACCTGGCTGAGCGGGATTGTGGAG
>CAIZWI010000184.1 GCA_903936645.1 uncultured Verrucomicrobia subdivision 3 bacterium | reverse complement strand
GCCGGAAGAATTTTGTCTCACACCCAAAGCCCGCCCGCCCCGCCAATTTAGCTTGGCATGGCACCGGCTGCCTGCGAAGGTGACACCCATTGCCAATGAATTCGCTGCTGCTCCGCCAACGGCCCCGGTTCCTGAATGGGGGCCTGCATCTCCTGCTTCTTCTGGGTCTGGCGCTGACGGGTTGCGCCAGCCATCGAGCGGCCAAGGAAGCCCTGGCATATCATCGGGCCATCCAAAAGGTTTTGGACGCCCGCGAGGACATCCGCCAAATTATCAGCCATCCCCCGCGCACGGCAGCGGAAATCGCCGGACCCGCCCACGGCGACCCCGCAGCCACCCTTTTCCGGGTGGCCGATTATGCCCAAAGATTGGCGGAAATTCAGTTAACCGGCTGCCCGCCGGAATTCAGAGCGGCCTTCACAAATTATGTGACAGCCTGGCAGGAACGCGCCGTCCTGACGCCCGACCTGGAACTTCCCACCGCGCCCGCCACTCCTGTGCCGGAGGCTTCGTCAGCCGGCCGCCAGGGCGCCACGGCCACCGCCTGGCTGGCGGTGCAACGGGTTGTGGAGAAATACGCGCAAAATCCGGCGGACTCAAACTTTTAGCCGCGCACGCCGGTGGGAACCCTCGCCGGCCGCAAGCTCGGCCCGGCACTTGGCGGCGCTTGACTCCTTTGCGGGCCCGCCATGGCCGAAACGCAATTTGGCTTCACTTGTGCAATTTTTGCACAGCTTCATGCTGGCTTAAGGTTGGAAGGTTTATGGTGTCGGCATATGAAGCTACCCATCCTACTGGCCTCCCTGATCACCGCCGCCGGCTCCGCCCTTGGCGTTCAAAGTTACACTCCGTTGTGGATTCCCCCCACCCTGACGGAGCCCACGTTTAACCTCAACCTGCACGTGACCAACAAGTATTACCTCCCCGGCTCCAATACCATCACTTATGCTTACAACAATGGTGATTTTTGGGGGCCCACCCTGATCATGACCAATGGGGATACCGTGCAGATTAACCTGACCAACAATCTCCCGGACACGACCACCACCCATTGGCATGGTTTCCACATCCCCGCCATCATGGATGGTGGACCCCATGAAACCATTCCCAGTGGAACCACCTGGTCCCCCACCTTCACCGTGCTCAACCGGGCTTCCACCTATTGGTATCACCCGCACCTGCACACCCTCACCCAAAATCATTTGGGCCATGGGGCCGGCGGCTTTATCATCGTCAAGGATGCACAGGAAGCCGCCCTGCCCCTGCCCCGTACCTATGGCGTGGACGACGTGCCGCTGGTGCTTACCAGCCGCCGGTTTTACACCACTACCGCCCAACTGAACCAATTTAATGTCACCAATGGCGCGACCGGTTGCGCGTATGGGGACTATGAACTGGTGAACGGCGTGATGAATTTTGGCACCACCAATGTCCAGGTCATTTTGCCCCAGCAATATGTGCGCCTGCGCCTTCTGAACGCGGAAATTGAACGGGTTTACAACCTGGGCTTTAGCAATAACCTGACGTTTTACCAAATCGGCACGGACGGCGGACTAGTGAATGCGCCGGTGCCGCTCACCCGCGTGGTGCTGGCCCCCGGCGAACGCACGGAAATCCTGCTCAACCTAAGCACCAATGCGGTGGGGTCCGCCGTGAATTTAATGGCTTTCAATTCGACCGCCTCGCTGGGCACCCAGCTGGCATTCGCCTTTCCCGGGCAGGAAACCGGCACCACCGGCCAGTTTGGGAGCCTGCTCAACAATGTAAATTTCCAAATCCTGCATATCGTGGTGACGAATGCCACCGCCAACCCCATTCTGGCGCTGCCCACCACGTTGTGCACCAACACCTTCCTGGCCTCCTCCAATGTGACCAAGACCCGCACCATCACCCTGTCCGGTGGTCAGCCGCCCTCCGGCGTGTTCGTGTTTGACTCCAGTCCCTTCAGCATCCACGTGGTGAATCAAACTGTCAGTTTGAATGCGGTGGAGCAATGGACCATCGTGAACAGCTCCATCTTCAGTCATGCCTTCCACATTCACGACGTGGAATTTACCCCGCTGTCCCGCACCGGCAGTTCCAGCGTGATCAATGGCATTCAGGCCTATGAACAAGGGTGGAAAGACACTGTTTACATCCAACAAAACTCCACCGTGAGCTTCCTGGCCAAATTCGACACTTTTGCCAGCCCCTACAATCCGTTCATGTACCACTGCCACATGATTGACCATGAGGATGAGGGCACCATGGCCCAGTTTGTGGTGCAGAATACGAACACCGAAGACTTGTATATCACGAGCTGCACCCGCACCGGCACCAACCGGAATGTGAACCTGAACTTCAAGGCCACGCCCGGAACCACCTACCAGTTGCTGTTTTCCACGAACTTCACCACCGGTAGCTGGAGCCCCGTGGCCACCGTCACCAGCGATGGCACCTCCGTCAATTACTTCGAGACCAATGCCAGCCGGCTGGCCCTGTCCCGTGGTTTTTATCGGATCAATGAACCGACCAATAATTATTAAGCCCCATGAAAACCCCGATGTTACTGGTGGTGGTGTTGGCCGGCGCCGCGGGCTGGCTGGCCGCCTCCTGGTGGCCCAGTGGTCCGGGACTTCGGTTGGCCACCGCCACGGCCGCCGAATCACTGCCCGCCAGTTATCAATGTCCGATGCATCCCTGGGTGCAGGCAGCTCACGCCAGCCAGTGCACCCTTTGCGGGATGAATCTGGTCGCGGCGCGCCGCCCGGCCACGCCAGCGTCCACCGGGCAACCCGGTCGCGAGCTGGTGGTGCTGGAGGCCGGCACGGCACCCGTGGCCGGCGTGCGGACCATGGCGGTGGCCGTCCGGTCATTATCCCGCACGCTGCGGGTATCCGGCCGGCTGGTCGAGGATGAATCCCAGCACGGTATCATTTGCGCGCCGGTGGCGGGCCGGATTGACGGGCTGGCCATGAACTGTGCCGGCCAGGGTTTGCACACGCTGGAGCCGTTTGCCACCATCTTCAGCCGCACGCTGTTACAGGCCGCCGCCGCTTACCAAAAGGCCCTCCCAACCGGCGGTCCCGCGCTGACCGCCGCCACCGAGGCGCTGCTGCAGGATGGCTTGTCCCCCCTGCAAATCACGGCCATTCCCCACCGGCAACCGGAGGATATTCACTTTGGCCTGCTCGCCCAGCTTTCCGGCACCATTGTGAAAAGTTACGTCCATGAGGGCCAGTATGTCAGCCAGGGTCAAAAATTATTTGAACTCGCCGATTTCAGCCGCTTGTGGTTTGAATTCCCTGCCTATGAACAGGATTTGCCCTGGTTGCACCGGGGCCAGATGGTGACCCTCACCGCCGCCACTCTGCCGGGAGTCAGTTACCGGGCGAAAATTGACTTTATCGAACCCAGCCTGGACGAAACCACCCACACCGCCATGGTCCGGGTGGTGGTGGAAAATCGCGACGGCCGGTTTCGCAATAATACCCTCGCCGAAGGCTTGGTGGAACTGGACGCGCCGGAGGTTCTGACCGTGCCCCGCAGCGCCGTGCTCTGGCCGGGCCATTCGCCCCGCGTCTATGTGGAGCAAAACCCGGGCGCCTACCAACCCCGTGAGCTGACCTTGGGCCGCGCCGGAGATTCCGACTGGGAAGTGGTTGCCGGGCTGGGCGCCGGTGAGCGGGTGGTGGTCGCGGGCAACTTCTTGCTGGACAGCCAGGCGCAACTGGATCGCGAGGCCATGGGCACGGTTTCGGAAAATGCCCCATGATCGAACGCCTCATCAACGCCTCCCTCCGGCACCGCCTCCTCGTCGTGGGGGCTACGCTCCTGCTCGCGCTCCTGGGCTGGCAGGCACTGTACCAAACCCCGATGGATGTCCTGCCCGACTTGAGCGAAAATCAAGTCACCGTGTTTGCCGACTGGCCCGGACGCAGCCCCCAGGAAGTGGAGGATCAGATCACCCATCCCTTAACCGGGGGGCTCCAGGGCCTGGCGGGCATTAAAACCGTCCGGGCGGGAAGCATGTTCGGTTTTGCCCTGCTCACGGCGGTGTTTGAGGATGCCATCGATCCCAACCTGGCCCGCGAGCGGGTGTTGGAACGCCTGAACACCCTTGG
>CAIZWI010000183.1 GCA_903936645.1 uncultured Verrucomicrobia subdivision 3 bacterium | reverse complement strand
CGCAGGAGGGCCCGGCCAAGGATTTCACCGTCTTCACGGCGCAAACGTTCGCTATTATGCAGGACGCGGACGAGCACGGCTTGGGACTCGACGGGGAGAAACCGGAGCACGGCCGCGATGGGGCCGGGAGCGGGTTGTTTTTGGGACGCGATCAGGTGCCGGACAAAATCCAGGGTGACGGGGTCGTTATCACCAAGCACGGCGGCCCGGAAGGTGAGCACAAACCGGGCGGTGCGGGCCGCTCCGCCGGACTTGCCGAAATTATTAATGACGGACTGGCGGTAATCGGGGTTGACAATATGCCCGAGCAAGGCTTCGGCCTGCGCGAGGTGTTTTTCATCGAGCGGATCGTTTTCGCCGGTGACGACCAACTGCTCCACGAGGGGAGGCAGGCGCTGGGCAAAAACGTGCTCGGGCAACTCGGTGTTTTGGTTGGCGTAATAATGGAGGACTTCCAACACGAAGGAGAGTTTGAGAAAAGCCTCCTTTTGGGCGCGGTGATCCCGGCTCTGGCGGATGCGGCGGTGGAGGGCGAGCAAGGCCTCCCGTTTGGCCTCCGCCACCGGGGAGGTGCGCAGCAGGTCTTCAAAGTCACTGCGAAAGGCGAGCATGATTTCCTCCGGCTTGGGCCGGGGGTTATTCACGGCATCGGTGGTCATGTTCTTGAAGAACCCGAGGGTTTCCTCGCCAAAGTCGCGGATGATCTGTTCCTGCGGCACCTGTCCTTTGACGTAGCCGCGGTTGGTGCGCCGTCCGGCGGGGGTGAAAAAACCTTCGGGCTGGTCAATCAGCGCCCGCAATTGGACAGGGTCCAGCGGTGCCTCCAGGCGGATCAATTCCTCCACCAAGGGCCGGATGGCCGCATGCAGTTCGCTTTTGGCCTTGTCTAGTGCGCGAAGGATGGCGGGCTGGAGGAAATTTTCCTCATTCTTGCCCTGAATAATGGCCGAGCAGACATCATTGACGCTGGCACCGTGTTCCATCAGGCGGGTAATGATCATCCCCACGTCGTTAATGGGCATTTTGGTGGCCAGGGTGGTGATGAGGGTGACGAGTTCGCTGTGGGATTTTTTGCGGTGCTCCACCACTTTTTGGAGGAGGCCGCGGAGCGCCTGGTTTTCCTGCTCGAGGACCCGGCATTGCACCTCGGCGTCGTGCAACCGCGACTGCACCGCCGGCCAGTCCCGCTGGATTTCCTCGAGCGTGGGCACGGGCGCGTTGCTATTCTGTAGTTCAGCCATGCCTTGAGATTCCTCCAATCGCCGGAATTTTTCCAACTATTTCGCACCAGAAGGGGAGGGCCGGGGAGCGGGGGGAGGCGGTTGCCCGGGGCAAGGCCGCCGGCCGGCTGCGTCGCCCCGCTAATTTGGCTGGCCAAGCGGGCCCGGACGCACGGCGGGCGGGGGGGAGCCGGGCCGCAGGGGAATGCCGAATCGGCACAGGCTAGGCTTGCCCCGGCGGGCGCGGCGGGATTAACCTGCCGGTCTGTGCGGCTGCTGGACCGATATTTATTCCGTGAACTGCTGACGCCGCTGGCTTACTGCCTCGGCGGCTTTCTGATTTTTTACATTTCCTTTTTTCTGTTCACAGATCTGGCGGAGTTGCAGGAGCGGAAGTTGCATCTGCTGGATGTGATCGAATATTGCCTGGCGTTGACGCCGGGGTTTCTGGTGCTGGTGCTGCCGGTGGCGCTGTTGCTGGCCCTGCTGTACACGCTGACGAATCTGGCGCGGCATCATGAGATCACGGCCATGCGGGCGGCCGGGCTGGGTTTGTGGCGCATTTGCACACCGTTTTTCGGGGTGGGCTTGCTCGCCTCGGGGCTGTTGTTTGGGCTGACGGAGGTGGTGGTGCCGCGCAGCGCGGATTGGGCGGGGCACATTAAAACCCGGTACGTGCAAAAAGCGGAGGATGGCCGGCTGCAAACGCTGGCGAGGGAGTTTGGGCTGAACAATGAGCGGGCGCACCGGAAGTGGTACATTCGGGAATATGACGCGCAGCGGGCGGAGATGCACAACCTGACAGTATACTGGACGCTACCGGATGGTTCGAGCCGGCAGATGAATGCCAGCCGGGCGCAGCGGGTGAAGGGCGTGTGGACGTTTTACGCGGTCACGGAATATGCCCAGGCGGGTCCGGGGGCGGCGCTGGTGAAGACGGTGCAAACGAATGAGCTGGCGATGCCAGAATTTGACGAGACGCCGGAACAAATTCAGGGGGAGATCAAAATGAGCAATTACGAGACGCTGGATCCGCGCACGCAAAATATTCCCCTGCCCGAGATTCTGGAATTTCTGCGGCGGCATCCGCGCCTGCCAGCCCAGAATGCGAGCGAATTACTCACCGTGTTTCATGGCCGGCTGGCGGCACCGTGGACGTGCCTGGTGGTGGTGCTCATCGCCATACCGTTTGGGGCAGGCTCGGGCCGTCGCAATTTGTTCTTTGGCGTGGCCGGCAGTATTTTTATTGTGGGGGGATACTTGGTGGCCCAACAGGTGAGTTTGGCGATGGGCACGCACGGTTACCTGCCGGCCTGGCTGGCGGCCTGGTTGCCAAACCTGTTGTTTGGCTTTCTGGGGGCGGTCCTGACCACACGGGTGAGATGAGCCACTGCGGGGCGGGGATTTTCAAATTATGACGAACTTTGAGGGGACAAAGATGGAATTAAGTCATGAGCAGCTGCGCCGGCTATATCAGGTGAGCAACGTGATTCATTCCACGCTGGATTCGCAGGAAGCACTGCAATTGATTGTGAGCGAGGGGGTGCGGTTGATGGATGCCGCCTCGGGTTCGGTGGTGTTGATCAACCCCACCTCGGGCATTTTGGAAATCTCGGCCTCGCAAAACCTGCCGGCGGCGGCCAAGCGCCTGCAATTGCGGGTGGGCGAGGGCATCACGGGCTGGGTGGCGCGCACGGGCAAGCCGGCCTGCGTGGGGGATGTGACCCAGGACCGGCGGTATGTGGCGGTGCGGCGCGGGGTGCACTCGGAACTGGCGGTGCCGCTGGAAGTGGGCGGCGAGGTACGCGGAGTGTTGAACGTGGATTCCGACCGGGTGAATGCCTTTGGCGCGGAACACCAGATGCTTCTGGAAGAACTGGCGGTGCAGGCGGCCAAAGTGATTCAGAAAACCTGGCTTTACGAACAATTGCGGCTGAAGGCACACTTGTTTGAAACACTGACGAGCGTGAGCCGCACGATCAATTCCACGCTCAATCTGGATGAGGCCCTGCGGGCCATCACCAGTGAGGCGTGTGGTCTAATGCGGGCGCGGATGTGCTCGCTGATGATGGTGGATGAGAGCCGGGAGTGGCTGGATCTGCGGGCAAGTTTTGGCGCGGGCGAGGCGTATGTAAAAAAACCCCGGCTGGCCATGGACGAAAGCCTGCTGGGGGTGGTGGTGCGCCGAAAAAAACCTTTGCAGGTGGCCAATGTGCAAACCTCCAGCCGCTACCAGCACGTCGATGTAGCGCGGCTAGAGGGGCTGGTCTCACTGCTGAGCGTGCCATTGCTCTTTGCCGACCAGGCGATCGGCACCTTGAGTGTTTATACCAGCCGGCCCTATCATTTTTCCAACGAGGAGGTCAGCATTTTGAGCGCGCTGGCGGAACTCTCGGCCATCGCCATCGAAAAGGCGCGGCTCTATGAACGGGTGGTGGATGTGGAGGAGCAACTGCGGCAGAACGAAAAGCTCTCGGCGCTGGGGCTCCTGGCGGCCGAGGTGGCGCACGAAATCCGCAATCCGCTCACGGTCATGAAGCTGCTGTATCATTCGCTGGATTTGAAATTTGCCGAGAATGACCCGCGCGCGAAGGACACGCGGATCATCGAGGCAAAAATCGAGCATCTGAACAAAATCGTGGAGCAAATTCTGGATTTTGCGCGCACGACGGAACCCAAGCTGGCCCCGGTGAATTTGAACGAGTTGATGGATGAGCTGGGACTGCTGGTGCGCCACAAACTCGCCAATCAAAATGTGCGGCTGGTGCGGGATCTGCAAGCCGACCTCCCGGCCATCCAAGGGGATGCGCAGCAACTGGAGCAGGCGTTTCTGAATTTAATTCTCAATGCGGCAGAAGCCATGCCCAAGGGAGGCACGCTGACCATCCGGTCGCATGCGGTGGCGGAGCCGAGCATGAGCCCCCAAATCCATCACGTGTCCGTGGAGTTCAAAGACACGGGCGCGGGGATGACGGAGGAGATGCAGCGGGGGGCGTTCACCGCCATGCTGGCCACCACGAAAGCCAAGGGCAATGGCCTGGGCCTGGCCATTGTGGGGCGCATCATTGAGACCCACCGGGGCATGCTGAGCATCAAGTCGCGGCTGGGGAAAGGGACGACGATCCGGATTGATTTGCCGGTGAAATGAAGAACCCTGGCGAAGGATCCCAGCTTCAATGAACAATTATCCAGCTTCGGCTTCAAGCCACGGGGGCGTTTAAGCTTGCCGAGGGTGAAGTCCCAACGGTTCACGCTTCCACATCATCATGGTTGTGCTGTTTGGCAATGAGCACGTAGATGGCGGGGATGACCATCAGCGTGAAAATCGTGCCGAGGGCCATGCCGGCGACGATGGTGATACCAATGGAATTCCGGGCGGCCGCGCCGGCGCCAGTCACGAGGGTGAGGGGAAAATGCCCGCAAATGGTGGCGGCGGTGGTCATCAAAATCGGCCGCAAACGGGTGAGGGAGGCCTCGCGCACGGCCTCCAGTTTTGATTTGCCGGCGCGTTGCAAGACATTCGCAAATTCCACGATGAGAATGCCATTTTTGGAGACCAAACCCACCAGGGTGATCAAGCCCACTTGGGAATAAATGTTAAGGGAGGTCGTCCAGCCATCGGTCCAGAATTGCATGGTGGGGTTCGGCATTTTGAGGAAGCTGAAGATCAGGGCGCCAAACATGGCGAGCGGCACGGAGCCGAGGAGGATGATCCAGGGATCGCGGAAGCTGTTGAACTGCACGGCGAGCACGAGGAAAATCAAGACCAGGGCGAGGGCGAAGGCGGGCAGGAACTTGTTGCCCTCGGTGCGCAACTGCCGGGATTCACCGGTGTAATCCAGCTTGTAACCCTTGGGCAGAATTTTGGCGGCCTCGGTCTCGAGCATCTTGAGCGTGTCATCCAGCGGCCGGATGGCCACCCCGCTGATGGTGACGGCATTGAACTGCTGGAAGCGATTGAGCGAACGGGGCGTGTTTTTTTGTTTCAAGGTGGCGAAGGTGCTGAGCGGGATCACCTGGCCGTTGGGGCCCTTCACATACATATTTTCCAACTGGCTGGCGTTCAGGCGCTGGGAGCGTTCGAGTTGGGGAATGACCTTGTAGCTGCGGCCATCGAGGCTGAAGCGATTGACGTAATTGCCGCCGGCCAGAGTGCCCAAATCCGCGCCCACACTGGACATGTCCAGGCCCAGGGAGGACACCTTGTCGCGATCCAGCGCAATCTCCACCTCGGGCTGGTCGATCTTGGTGTCAATGATGGGGGGAAAGGCAAACATGCCACTGGCCACGGCTTTCTCCTGCAATTGCTGGGCGAACTTCAAAATCGTTTCCGGCTCGGCGGTGGACGCGATGACAAATTCCACGGGGAAGGTTCCGCCGCCGGGCAAGGCCGGCGGGGTGGCGATGATGGTGCGGATGCCGGGAATCTTGCCCACCTGGGCCTGGACCAGGGGTTGCAATTGGGCGGCGGTGCGTTTGCGCTCGCCCCAGGGTTTGAGCACCATGCCGCCGAAGCCGCTGGCGGGCATGGTGATCTGGAAGGTCTTTTCCTCTTCGGGGAAGTTGGTGAACACGCGATACTCGGCGGCGGTGTAAAACGTGGTCTGGTCAATGGTCGCGTGGGCATCGGCTTCCACGATCCCAAAAATCACGCCCTGATCCTCGGCGGGAGCCAGTTCCTTGGCCGCCATGATGAAGAGAGGTATGGAAAGCAGGCTCAGGCCGATCCAAATGGAATAAACGGCCGGCCGCGAAGCCAGGGTGGCATCCAGGATTTTACCATAGAACGCACGGGTGCGGTCGAAACCGCGATTGATATGTCCGACCAAACCCTCGTTTTCATGGCCGCCGGAGAGCAGGCGGGAGGCCATCAGAGGCGACAGCGTCAGGGCCACCACGCCGGAGATGAACACCGCACCGGCAAGGGTGAAGGCAAATTCACGGAAGAGGGAACCGGTCAGGCCCCCCTGCAAACCGATGGGCGCATAGACGGCCACCAGGGTAATGGTCATGGCAATGATGGGACCGATCAATTCACGCGCCCCGAGCAGGGCGGCTTCGAAGGGGGTCTTCCCTTCGCGGACATGCCGCTCCACATTCTCGACAATCACGATGGCGTCATCCACCACCAACCCCACGGACAGGACAATGGCGAGCAGGGTTAACAAATTCAGGGAGAAGCCGAACACTTGCATGAGGAAGACCGCGCCGATCAAGGAAATGGGAATGGCGATGAGGGGAATGAGCACGGACCGGAGTGAACCCAGGAAGAGGAAGATAACGATGGCGACGATGCCCAAGGTTTCGGTGAGCGTCTTCAGCACCTCGTGGAGGGCGTCCTCGATGTACTTGGTGGCATCGTAGGCGATGGTGCCCTGCAAACCGGTGGGCAGGTCTTTGTTGATCAGCGCCATCTCGGCGCGCACCCGCTTGATCACGTCCAGCGAGTTGGCATTGGGCAGCACCCAAATGCCCATGAACACGGCTTTTTCGCCGCTGAATTTGACTTCCGAGTCGTAATCCTCCGCGCCGAGTTCCACATCGGCGATATCACTGAGGCGGATAAGGTTATTGCCGGACTGGCGGACGACGAGGTTGCGGAAGTCGTCCACCGAGCGCAAATCGGTGTTCGCGGTGAGATTCACCTGCATGAGGGCGCCCTTGGTCTGGCCCACGGCGGAGAGAAAGTTGTTGTTGGCCACGGCGGTGCGCACTTGCGCGGGATTGATATTCAAAGCGGCCATGCGGTCCGGCTTCAGCCAGATGCGAATGGCAAAAGTGCGGCCGCCCAGCAAGTCGGCCCGCTGCACGCCCTCCAGCGCGGACAACCGCGGCTGCACCACACGCACGAGGTAGTCGGTGATCTGGTTGGCCTGCAAAATGCCGGAAGTGAAACTGAGGTAAGCCGAGGCGAACTGGGAATCGGCGGACTCGATGTTGATGACCGGAATCTCGGCCTCGGGCGGCAAATCATTACGCACCTGGTTGACCTTGGAACTGATTTCGGAAAGCGCTTTGTTGGGGTCGTAGTTGAGCTTGAGCCGGACGGTAATGGTGGAGACCCCGAGCTTACTGCTGGACTGGATGTAATCAATGCCATCGGCGGCGGCAATGGCCCGTTCGAGTGGCGTGGTGATGAAGCCGCGAACCAAGTCCGCGCTGGCGCCGACGTAGGCGGTGGTGACGGTTACCGCCGCGTTGTCGCTGCGGGGGTACTGCCGGACGTTCAGGCTTTTGATGGCCTGTAAACCGGCGATGACAATCAGCAAGTTGACGACCACCGCCAGAACCGGCCGTCGGAGAAATATATCAGTAAATGATTTCATGGGCATCCAGAATCAACCATTGCTGGGTTTGGGTGTCTGGCTGGCCTTGGTATTGAGGGTGTTATCCTCCACCACACTCTGGCCGTTGCGCAAACGAAAGAGCCCGGCGCTCACCACTTTTTCCCCTTTTTTCAAGCCGGCTGCCACGGCCACGTAATCGCCGCGGGTCGCGCCGCTGCGAATGAGCTGGGAACGCACCACCAGGCCGCCGTCGGCATTGGTGCCCGGCTCGACCACATAAACCGTGTCCCCAAACGGCGCGCTCAGGACGGAGGTCAGCGGAATCACCAGCACATCCTCGGTGGAAGGGAGCACCACTTTGACCCGCGCAAACATGCCCGGCCGCAAGGCCTCATCGGCGTTGTCGAGGGTGGCTTGCAACGTTACGCTGCGGGTGGCCTCGTCCAAGTCAGGGTTAATCGTGGTGAGGGTGCCAGTAAACTCGCGGCCCGGGTAGGCATCGGTGGTCACGTGCACTGGCAGGCCGGTTTTCAAGACGGCCAGATTTTGTTGCGGCAGGGAGAAGTTGGCGTACACCGGCACGAGGGATTGCAGCGAGACGATGGGCTTGCCGTTGTCGAGAAACTGGCCGAGGTTGACCTGGCGGATGCCCAACCGCCCGGCGAAAGGCGCGCGAATGGTCTTTTTGGCAATGACCGCACGAATATTGTCGGCATTGGCCTGGTTTTGCTTGAGCGCGGCCTCAACAGTGTCCAGCTCGGATTGGGAAATAGTATTATTTTCCCGCAGTTTGCGTGAGCGCTCCACATTGATGGCGGCCAGATCCACCTGGGATTCCAGCGCCCGGAGCTGGGCTTCCTCGGAGGAGGTGTCCAGTTTCACCAGCAAATCCCCGGCCGCCACGGTGCGCCCGGATTCAAAGGCGATTTCTTTGATCATGCCGCCCACTTCCGTGGTGACCGTGACCCCTTGCACGGCGCCGATGGAACCAATGGCGGAGAGCTCGTCCGACCAGGTATCGTTTTGCGCCACGGCCGTGGCCACGGTTTCGGGGGGCGGAACCATCGTTGCCGCCGCATTAATCATCGCTTTGATTTGCAGGGCCTTCACCACGGCGAGCCCGCCGAAGACCACCACCACCAGCGCAAGGGCAAGGACTACTTTTAATTTCATGCGATCAGAATTAGGTTTGTATTTAAAGGATTGGAATTAAGTTTGCAGGCTGGCGGACGCCGGCCCCGGTCAGAAATAGATCAACGATGCGTTTGGCGGCGAGATTGTCAGGGGCAGCGCCCGGACGCACCAAGTGGGAAACGAGATAAAAGTTAGCCAGGCCGTAAAAGCCATAAGCGAGTTCCCGGCTGTCAAACCGCTGCTCCAACTCTCCAGCGCTTTGGGCTTGGTGAATCAGGGAGTGGATAAATTCAAAGTTTCGCTCGCATTTTTCAGCGTATTCCAAGTTGGCCGGCACCTCGCCGGGGGCCGCAAACATTGTGGCGAAACTGATGCGCATCAGTTCCCGATTTTCACTGAAATATTCGAATAAATCCATCAAAATATGCTCCAATTGCGCCCGAATATCGTCGCTCTTGGCCGCCGCCGCACAGAGGATGCGGTAACGCTCGTCGTGCGCCTGATGGACCAGCGCCTTGAACAAGCCAGCCTTGTCTTGGAAATAGTAGTAGAGGGCCGGTTTGGACACCTGAACGTCATCCACAATCTGCTGCACGGACGTGGCCGCATAGCCCGCATTGGCGAAGCGTTTCAACGCTGCCTGCAGGATTTGCTGGCCAGTTTCGGGACCATGGCGTGCCATAAATACTACCGAACGGTAGGTAATAGGATGGGGGTCCGTCAATTCACAACTGCCAAGCGAGGAAAATATTCGGTTAGCTGGGGTGAAGCAGGCTGAGCCTGACCGCCCTGCCCCGGTCAGTCGCTGGCAAGCACGCCGCGTTTCCCTGGGTTTGAGATAAATTTGTGAGACTTGATGATTTTTCGTCGTTTTAACGCGAAAGCAGGTAAAGACGGTCGCTGACAGCTTGCGCCGCTGCCCAAAGGGCCATGGCGGACAGGATGGCGGATGGGAGAGCAACCGGGTTAACTTCTCTGGGGGGGGGTTGACGGGGCTCGACAGGATTTTTCTTGGATTTGATGCATTTCATTTATTTTCAAGCACTTGCTTCGCTTTTACGGGTCAGATGGGGGCTTTACGAAACCGACCGAGGGAGTCCAATGTCTCATGTCAAAACCTGGCAAAGGCACGATTGGGTGCGATTAAGCGCTATTTACCAAGATTTTCCCAACCAAGGGAGGTCCGGAACCAGGCAATAGAAAGGCGGCGCTTGCTTGGTCTTTTTGCGCGGGGCTTCGTCGTGCGGCGCTGCCAGATCCATCAAGAATATGCTGCGCGCCGCACTCCTCACCTTGCGCAAAAATACACGGCGCAATCACTTCCATTTCTACTGCATGGATCCGGCTAAGGCTTGCAGTTCCGGGGCCATCAACGGGTGGTCGAGTGCCCAGGCGCACTGGAATTCCAAGGGTGCTGTAGGGTTGGATTATTTTTAAAATGCCGGATCAGGCCAGATTAACCCGTAATTACCCGGATTGGCCTCAATCGTGGGGCAGGTTCAGGGCATCCGCCTGGCAATGTCAAAGAACCGGTTTCTGCCCGGCCCGCTAGGGCGGACTCGCCGGCACGGCAACGCAGCCATTGGATGCGCGGCAGGCATTCAGGCGGAAAAACCGCCCAGAACAAACAACTCTCTTGATGAGTATATGGTGCCGGGTGGATTTTGTCAAATGCAGCCAGGGCCCGGCAGGCCTCTCCAGGACAAACCCCGGGCAGAGGATAGCATTTGGTCTCACGGCCTGTTTCGGCTGCGGCTTGTTAATCTCGTTGCCAAGCGGACGGGGCTCGGCAAAATGGAGGCATGAATTTTCGGGATAAAATCATCGCCTGGGATGCCCTGCCGGCCTGGCGCGCGGCATTGCGGGCGAGTGGCCGGAAGCTGGTGGTCACCAATGGCTGTTTTGACCTGTTGCATGTGGGTCACATCACCTATTTGGAAACCGCCCGCAACCTGGGGGATGCCCTGCTTATCGGAGTCAACAGCGATGCGGCCGTGAGCGGCCTGAAGGGACCAAACCGGCCGGTCAATGGTGAGGCGGACCGCGCGGCCGTACTGGCTGCCTTGCAGAGTGTGGACGGGGCCTGCATTTTCACGGATGTGCGGGCCACACGGTTTCTAATGGCGGCGGCCCCGGATATTTATGTCAAAGGCGGGGATTATACCCTGGAGACACTGGATCAAAACGAACGGCGGGCGGTGGAGTCGGCAGGCGGGCGCATCGTGCTGGTGCCGTTTGTGCCCGGCAAATCCACCACGGGGTTGCTGGAAAAAATTGCGCGTTTGTGAAAATTTTGGTCATTTCCCTGGCCGGCAACGGCGACACGCTGTTTGCCACGCCGCTGATCCATGAGTTGCGGGCGAATTTTCCCAAGGCAACCATTGAAGCACTGGTCCGCTGGTCCGCTGCGCGCGACCTGCTGGCGGGCAATCCGCATTTGAACCGGGTGCATCAGAAGGATTTGATGAAGTGCGGCCCGGTCGAAATGCTCCGTTACCTGGGCACCCTCCGGCGGGAGAGTTATGATTTCTCCCTCAACACGCATCCGCAGAGCCGGATTCATTACCGCGTGGTGGCCCGCATCATTGGGGCGCAGACGCGGCTGAGCCATGAGTATGAATGTTCGGGGCCACTGGATCGCTGGCTGGTCAACCGGACCCTGCCCCAGGATTACACGCGGCACGCGGTGGAGAACAATCTCGCCCTGCTGCCTTTGATGGGGGCGAAAACCTTGCTGCCCCACCATGAGACGGAAATTTTCCTGACGGATGCCGCCGCGGCCTGGACACAAGATTATCTCACCCGGCACGGGCTCATCGGACGACCACTGCTAGGGATTCATGTGGGTTCGGGCGGCACGAAGAACCTCGCGCTGCGACGCTGGCCACTGGAACATTACATGGAACTGGTCCGCCGTCTGCGGGTGGCGTTGCCGGACACCCGGGTGTTATTCTTTGGCGGGCCGGATGAACAGGCCGATCACGAACAGATCCGGGCCACGCTGGGGGAGACGGGGTTGTTTTTCCCGGCCACTCCGGGTCTGCCCCAGGCGGCGCACCTGATCAAGCAATGCGCGGCGTTTCTGAGTGTGGACACGGTGATGATGCACCTGGCGGCGGCAGTGAAAGTGCGGCGGCAAATCGTGATCGAAACCCCCACGTGGAACCCGCCCATCCAGCCCTATGCCAACCCCTTCACGCTGGTGAAAAATCCGGTGGTGGACGGTCGTGGCCTTGATTACTACCGTTACGACGGGGGCAACATCAAGGGCACGCGCGCGGAACTGGTGGCCTGCATGGCCTCCGTCACGGTGGAGAGCGTGCTGGCGGCGGTGCTGGCGTGAGGATCGATGGGCCCAGCATTTTAACCGGTTGTTTGCCCCCCCGGGAGCGAAGCGTGCGGAAAGGCTTTTCATTGCTGGCTTAGCCGCCAGCATGCCAAAGCAAGGCTGCGTTTGCCGGGTGTTTTTGCAGAAGCACCGCCTGGTGAGGCGCCGCCAGATTCGTGCAGAATACCCGGCGCAAGCAGGGGCATCGCCACGCTGGTCTCAGGTTTTAATGGCATTCCAAGCCTGGCAGTGGCCGGGGGAAACGTGTCTGCCGGCCTTTATGCCGGGCAGGTTTTTGGCCAGACCAGTGAAGGGACGAAGGTGGCTGATATTAGTACTGCCTACGGTTTGACCAGTCTGGCCGTGGGGTCCACCCCGGAGCCGTCCCTGATGGCCCTGGCAGGTTTGGGAGGGGGGTGTCTCCTGGTGCTCCGCCGCCGGAATTAAGGCCGACGCAACAATAGTGGTAGAGGATGGATGCGGAGACGGTTCCGCATCCATTTTACTTTTCCGGGGAGGGCACTACGCCGGTTAAAGCGTAAAACCCGCCGCCTGCGCGTCATGCGCAAACATTTTGACGGTGTCGAGGGACAGGGCGGCGAGGTCCATGCCGGCCATTTTGATGGCCTTGGCCAGGATGTCGTGCTGCACGGTGACAATGTCACAGCCACTGGCATCGGCCTGGAAGATATTCAGAATTTCGCGGACACTGGCCCAGAGCAACTCGGCTTGGGGGAGGCCAGCCAGAATGGTCTGGCTGGTTTGCATGACCGGAACGGGGTCGACGCCGGTATCGGCAATGCGCCCGGCAAAGACGGAGACGACCGCGGGCACCTGCGCCTGCAAGGCTGCGGCCACGCCTTCCACCTGGGCCAGGGTGAGGATGGCGGTGACATTGAGTTTCACGCCGTCCGCCGCCAATTCGCGCACCAACGGCAGGGCGGATTCGCCCCGGGTGTTGGTGATGGGGATTTTCACGTAAACGTTATTGCCCCAAGAATTGATCTTGAGCGCCTGCCGCTTCATCTCGGGAAATTCGTCCGAAAACACTTCGAGCGACAGTGGCTTAACGGTAATGGTCTGCAATACATCACGGGCAAAGGCCTCAAAATCCGTAAGCCCGGCCTTGCGCATGAGCGTGGGGTTGGTGGTCAGGCCCTGGATGAGCGGGTTGGCATTGAGTTGCAGCATGCCGGCCTTGTCGGCGCCATCCGCAAAAATTTTTACCTTTAAGTCGTTCAGTGTTCGCATGGTCTAAAGTTCGATGTGTGAGCAGATGATGTCTGCGGCGGCGGCCAGATGGCCAGCCGAAAAATCCGGTTTTTGGCGCAGGGCCTCGGCGTAGCCATAATCAATGAACACCGTCCGGCAACCGGCGGCGTGCCCGCAATCAATATCCCGCCAACGATCTCCCACCATCCAGCTCTGCGCCAGGTTGATGCCCAGGTCGGCGGCCGCACGCAGCAGCATGCCGGGCTTGGGTTTGCGGCAAGCGCAGTCGGAAAGGCCCTGGCCCGGATGAAAACACACTTCCACGCGGTAGATGGGCAGGTGCTGAAGCAAATAGGCGTGAATTTCGTCCACGGCCGCCTGGGGGGTGGTGCCACGGCCCACATCCGGCTGATTGGTGGCGATGAGCAGCAAAAAGCCGGCCGCCTTGAGTTGGCGGCAGGCCTCAGGCACCCCGGGCAGCAATTCAAGTTCCGCCAGACTGGCTGGTGGGTAGGGCAGGCCGTTTCGCACCACGGAGCGGTTGATCACCCCGTCACGGTCGAGAAAAACGGCCCGGTTCAAGCTGGTTGAGTCGGCGTTCACAGGCCGAAAAGATATGGCATGGGAACGCGTGCCGAAACAAAAAGGTGTTAGCTGAAGACGGCCAAGCAACCCCGGGCCGCTCAGTTTTTCGATAAAAGCACCGTGACGCGTTTGGTATGCTGCATCAGCGGCTGATTTTTTTTCTTCTTCTTTTTATCGTCGTCCGCGCTGTTATCCGTGCTGGCGACCGCCTGGCGCGTGTCACTACTGGCGGCACCGGCGGCGCTTTGACTCGCGCTCGTGGCGCTGGCGGAGGTGCCCAGGGTGGACTCCACCCCGCCGGCCCCCACGGAAACGTTCTGGGAAAGCAGGGTGGCGGTTACGGCGGCTCCGCCGGCCACACTGATGCCACCAATGCCGACCACGGTACCCGCCACGCTGCCGCCGCCGGCAAAATTCGCCGAACCACCGGCCAGGACAGTGCCCACGAAGCTTTGCGCGGCGGTGATGTTGGCGCTTTCGCGGGAAACCACCAAGCCGGTGACGACCGGGGCGTCAATATTGATGTTGACCCCCACGGCACCGCCTGAGCCAAGATTGATGTTGCCTTGATCGTCGGTGGCTTTCACGCCGTGCTGGCCGGCGACCAAATTGATCGAGGGGCTGGCCGATGAGCCACCGCCAATGGATTGATCCAGGGCAAATTGGGAAATGCCGCCGACACTCGCCGATATATTCCCATTGTGGGCAGTCACGTAAATATCACCCGGCTGGCCGCGCCCACCGGGGGTCTGGTATTTCGCAATGGGGTATTCCGCCAGAATGCCGCTGCCATAAGGTGCCGGATCCGTGCGCAAGGACGGCACATCATTCAAGTTCCCAAATTCAATAAACCTGGGTTTGCCGCTGGCGTCCAAATTAAAGCCGTAGACCGAGAGGGCAATATTGGCGCCGGAGCCGGCGCTCACCGTGCCATTCAAGGACTCAACCGTTACATCGCCCCCATTGAAGGTGGCGATGCGCGCGCTGCCCACATTGATATTCCCACTGGCGGTGACGTTCACCGCACTGTGGCCGGAAGTGTAAATCCCATAGCAATCGTCGGTGGGAAAAATGAAGCTTCCCTGGCTGAGGTCGATTTCCCCGCCGGAATTCACGGTGTAGGTGCCGTCGGGCTGATAAATCAAACCGGCACTCACGGTCACATCGCCGCCATCCCGGGAATAAATACCGGAAGTGGCCATGGTTAGCTTGTTGTCCGCGCGCACGGTGACATCGGCTCCGCCTTCGGCTGCATTCGGCAACAATGAACTGAGGAATGAGTAATTGAACCCGGACGCACCGGCCGTCAAGCCGGAGCGACCAAAACCAGCGGAGCCAATACCCGCAGTGCCGCCCAAATCAATGCTGGAAGCATGCACGGTAAAATGCCCCGGCCCACCAATTTGAAGACCCAGCCCCGAAGTATCAGCGGAATTCAGACTGTCCAAATATAACCGGTTGATTTGAGGGGCCGCGCTAAAAGTGTAGGTGGTGGTCTCCAAGTGCCCATTGGCATCAATGAGCGGATTCCCCAGACTGTCAGCCTTCAAAACAGTGAACTGGCCGTTGGCCAGGTCGGAGATCAGGGTGTCCGGATTCGCCTTGGGGAAAAACGTGCTGAACCGCGAGGCCATCGGGCCATTGAAGCCTAATTGTTTGGTGGCAGCGTCATACACAAACCCGGGATTGTAGCCATAGGTCGTGGTGCTCCCGACGTTGGGAAAGAGCAAATAATTATTTAACTTCAAATAATTGGCCAGACCAGCGAGACCACCGGCTTCTTTGTAAACGTTGAAACTATTGATGCGGGCCACCATGCTGGGATCCAACGCCAGGGTAAACACGGAGTCCCAGGCATCCGGCTGGAGTGGATTCGCGCTGGCAATCGTGGTGGTCAGCGGCACAAAGGAATAAAGGGGGCTTTCGTAAATGTTCCCGCTGACATTAATGGAGGTGGTATCGCTGGCCGCGAGGTTAACCCCCACAAAGCCGCAATTGACCATGTTTCCGCCCACCTTGAGACTGGCCGCTTTGTCCAGATAGAGGTTGACGGCATTCATGCTGCCATCAATGTTAATATTGACCAAACTGGTGTCCAGTGGGGGGACCAGGGTGGCGGCTTGATCCCCGGATACAAAAGAGTTGTTGTCCACCCAGCGGGTGCTGGCGCTGCGCGACATTTCCAGGGTGACAGCGGGCGAAGTGTAGGCATTTTGCGCATCCGGGATGCCAAAATTTCCGCCGTTATGCGTGGCAATCGTCAACTTTTGATAAAGGGAGGGAAAGAGAATGACCGGTTCGGGCACCGGGAAATTATCCACCAGGGAGGTGTCCAAAATAAAGCCACCCGCCCCGGCGCTGACCTCCAAAATCGGCGGCAGGATGAACGGGATAAACAAGCCGGAATTGGGGGCAGTGTGCGGGGCCTCATAACCGGTAAATTCCACGGAGCCCGCTGCATCCAGGGACAGGGCTGCCTGCGGGTCGTAATCGAATGCGTGATAGCCGGCGTAATTCGCGGCCACCAGTTGGGGGGTCTCGCCAAAGATGCCATTGGGATTGCGCACGTCCTGCAGATAGATATTCCCGTGGGGCGTGGCGACGCTCCAGCTGCCCTTGATCAGGCTGAGGGCGAAACCCTTGGTTTGGTCACCGGTCACCACGGACAGGGGCGCACCCGCATTCCCGCCCGCAGTGATGCGTCCGGTGCCATTGGCCACCACATAATGACCATAAACATTGCCTCCGGCTGTGATGGTCACATCCCCGCGGGCCGGGCCAAAGGCGCCGGCGCCTCCGTCGTATATGGCATTGAGATTATCCTGGGAGTTACCCGTTTGCACCGGCAGAAAACTGGTGACGTCGCCCCCGGCGGAAATGGTGACATTGCCCCCGGCAGCCGTGCTGATGCCGCCTAAAAAGTAGTCCACGGAATAATAGTTTGGCGCGCTGTTGTTAGCCTGCCCAAAGAGATAACCGTGCGGGTTGTTACCCGTGTTCACATTGCCATACAGCGCGCTGGCGGTAATATTACCGCCCCCAAAAGTGGCCACCTGTCCGCCGTTACCACCATTAATCAGGATTTCATTCGCGGCAGTTAAATTGATGTCGCCAGACTGGGTATAAAGGAAGGCCTCCCCGTCCAGATAAATACCGTTGTTGCGCAGGCCCGCCGTTGGAAGGGACCCGGCCGGCAGGGCCAGTCCCGCCGTCAGGTTAATCGTCCATTTATAGGTGGGGTCATCAATATAAATGCCACTGCCGTCATCCAACGTGATATTGTTGCCAGCCTTAAGATTCAGGACCCCGGGTCCGGGGGGCTGGCCGAGGCTCCAGGCGGTGGTTACTTCGATGTTGTTGTCAGCGGCAATGTCAATCGTGGCGGCCCCGCCACTGATCAGGTCATTGATGGAGGATGCATA
This sequence comes from uncultured Verrucomicrobia subdivision 3 bacterium, assembly GCA_903936645.1. GTDB lineage: Bacteria > Verrucomicrobiota > Verrucomicrobiia > Limisphaerales > UBA11358 > UBA11358. The sequence goes on along the minus strand of CAIZWI010000183.1, from coordinate 62,240 downwards.
GGCGCCATCCAGGGTAATATCCGCAGGGTCAAGGAGCACACTGCCGCCGGCATAACCGACGGAAGCCCGGGAGCTGACATGGGACTTTATGGGGCCGAGCTGCCCGGCGGAAATCTCCAACTGGCCGGCATTGCCCCCCTGGGCACCCCCCGAAATATCAATGGTAGAACCCGACTGGTCGGAAAATACGTTATTGGATTTTACCTTGACCGATCCGCCCGCACTGAGGCCGGAGACATCGCCATGGGCGGCCAGCACAGAACTGGAACCCAGGGTCAGACTGTCACTCGCGAGCAATTCAATGGTGCCATTCACCTCCCGCACTGAGTCCGCCTCAACCAGCCCATTCTGGTTGACCATTTTGGCCTGGGCGGCAATGCTGCCGGCATCCGCAATGAGCCGGCCCTGATTATCCACCGAGCCTTGCGGGAGCGTCACTTTAGCACTCAAACCGCGGCCATCCGGCCGGGTGGAAACCAACACCTGTTCCCCCGCATACAGCCCAATCTTGCCACCCGGTGCAGTGATCGTGCCATGGTTCTCAATATCGTTGGCGATGAGAAAAGCCGATCCCCCGCCGGTCAGATTGATCTGGCCATAATTAATAATCTTGGCAGTGGGTGGGAGGGCGTTAAAAGTCCAGTTGTCGCTGCTGAAGAGGGCCGGCATGGCCCCGGAGGGGGGCGCCGTGGTGAGCAGCAAACCATGGGTGTTGATGCTGCCCTGCCCGCCAATGTATATTCCCGACTGATTTTGCAGCACCACAAACCCGTTGGCATTCAGGGTGCCCAGAATTTGCGAGGGGCTGCCGCTATTGATTTGATTCCACACCACGGAAGTCGCGGCCGGTTGCACAAAGGTGGTATTTTCGCCCACGCCAATGTTAAAACTCTGCCAGTTAATGTAGGCGTGATCGGAAGTCTTGATGGTGAGCTGTCCGCCGGCCGTGTTAAAGGTGGCCGTCCCGGAAGCAACTGTACCGCCCGTGGGATTGGCCGCCACCGGCGACTGACATTGCTGCCAGGCCAGCATGGAAACGGTCATCCATGCCGGATGGCACCAGGAAAAGCCGAGGTGGGTTTTCATAAATGGTTAAAATTGTGCAGTCAAACCGAAATTAAAAAATGGCTGGTAAGCCGACGTGGAGACGGTGTTCAGCAACGGCACGGAAAACAAAAACCGGGCTTCCCAGTGAGTGCCGATCGAGGCCACGCCGCCAATACCCGCCCCCCACAGCGAGGTGCTGGCGGGTCGGCCCAGCGGATCGATCAAATAGGTGTCGGCAAAATCAGTAAACACGGATCCCCGCAGGCTCAACGGAGTATTACCCGGCAAATAGCCAACTAAATGGCTCGGGGTCTGCTGTTCGGCGGTAATGTGCCAGCCCGTGTCGCCGAATACCTGGCCTTCCTGGTAGCCGCGCACGCTGCTTACGCCGCCGGCCCCAAACTGCTCGTTGCTGATCAACGGTTCGCTCGACCACTGCCCGTCCACCCGCAGGGCGGTGATCCAGTTGGTGAAGAATTCAAACGTGCGCATATAGCTGGGGGTCAACACCACCCAGTTCCCCCCGGATTGCTTGGATCCCGTGATGTTTTGCAAGTTGGTCAGCGAACCCGAGTGCCAGAGGTTGGCACTGATGCCCAACCCGACGGCGTTCAAGCCCAGGGCGTCGCGCAGACTGCCATCGTAACGGACGGACAATGGCAAATATTGCAGGCTTTTGAAGGTTACCGGCACCGGCGAATAATCGGCGGAATTTACGGGATTCGTGGCGTTGGCCACATAATCAATTTCCTGGCCGGCAAAGAGAAAGATATTGGTTTTGTAACTGGTCAATTGATAAGACTTGTAGTCCAGCCCGGCGGAAAATCCGGAATGCCAGTCCGAGGTACTGCGGATGGGCAGGCTCAGGCGAAAGCCCAGATCATCATTTTCGGTGAGATCCTGCTGCACAATGTTTTCCACGAGCGCGTTGCCATTCGTAACATATAGAGGAGTGGAGGACAGGGTGGACACTCCGGTGTCAATCGTGGAACGGCTGGCGTAAAAATTGATTTCCGGCTGGCCCGAGGGCGGCGGCAAATTAAATTTATGCGTGGCCTCATCGTACCCGAAAGTCCCCGGATGGCTGGCGATGACCTCATCAATAGCCTGGGGGTTGCCAATCGGCAGGCGGTAAAATCCACTGTAATTGGCCACCAGCGGCTGGTCGTAAAAATTCCACTGCGAATCATTTAGATGTCTAAAATTCGGGGTCACCGACTTGTAAAGCTCCGGTGAAAAGCTGTACTGAAGGCCCAGTGAGTGCTCGCGCTGCCAGAGGTTGTCATACACCGCTGAAGTGTTTACCCGCAGGTCCGGCGTGCCCGGCGAACTCTGGTTGTTGAAATCCACTTTTCCATGGAGGGGAAACCGGTCTTTCACCTTGAGCGTGAGGTCACTGGTGCCGGGATCCGGACCCGGATCGATCACGGGATAAATCTGCCGGTCCTGACTGGCGTTGGCCCGGTTGAGTTCCGCCTCAAAGACCAAGCGATTCAAAATCAGGTTGGTATGCAGGCTGGGCAAAGCCCGCATGACGTTGTTGGAGCTGAAATACTGGTTATCCTTCACCCGGATATCCGCCAACCGGCCTTCGGTGACTTGGATTTTCACCAGCGCGTTTGTCAATTTTTGCTGCGGCAGGGAGACCGCCACCGTCACAAAACCTCGCTCCCGATAAGCGGTTTGCAAGGCCGTGGCCGCCGCCCGGATGCCGTCGAGCGTCACATTCGTGCCGTAAGCCCCTTCCACATGGGACAGGGTTTTGGCAATGGCGGCGGGGGTCAGCACGGTGTTGCCGAGCACTTGATAATTATCCACCCGGAAATGCGGCCCCACCTTTTTGACCGGTGCGTTGGTGGTCGTAGCCGGCGTGTTGGCGGTGGCGTCCGCCAGCGGTGCGGTGGCCACCTCCAGCAGATTGCTGGCAATCGCATAACGGTTTCCCGCCACGATAATCTGCGCGAGCGCCCCCTGAAAAATATTCAGCGGCACAACGCCCCCGGCAATCCGGTGAGGCGCGATCACGATGTTCATCGCGGACAGGCCTTGCTGGTGGTACGCCGCTTCCACTTCCCTGGCCGCCTGGATGATTTGCCGCAGCGTCACATTGGTGCCGGTGTATTTGGCGAGGAGGGTGGCAACCTGGTTGGTATCGAGCAGCTTTTTGCCTTCAATCACATAGGACTGAACATTATAAGCCACGGCCAGATTGGAGTTGGCCTGACCAGCCAAGCCGATCCCTTGGGTGGCTGGCTCACCTGCCATCACTTGAGAGCGGGCGAGCAGCAACCAGCACAGCACCAGCAAGGCCAGCCCCTTCAACCCCGAAGCCGGTGCAGGGGTGGAAATTAAACCGGTTCGCCCAGCCCGGTGCGCCAGCTCTGGCTGAGGCAAAATCTGGGCGAGGGATGAGTCCAGGGGACTCGCTTGAAATCCGCCGGCAGCCGACTGTTTCACTCGACTCAACCGGGCGCAATCCGGGGCGAGGTTGAGCTGAATTCGGCTCAACCCCAGGCGGCAAGCACTGCTTTGTTTGGGCAAAAACATGTTTTAGGTTCTGAATTGGTCAGGGCCGCTCCATGGTCCCCCGACGGGTTCGCAACTCAGAATTTCAAGGTCAAATCCACTTGAAACAGGTCGTAATCGTTGATGGGGTTCATTTGCGGAATATCCTGTCCGCTCCCGCCGGTGCCCAGCTTGCTGTTGATGCGGCTGGCATGCCCATAACGGAAGGTGCCGATCAGGTTGTCGGTAATCCCATACGCCGCAGCGACATATACCCCTTGCAAATTTTCCACGCCTTCCATGAAGTCCAAGTCAATGAGGTTGGGATCCAGCGAGTATTGCTCCACGTGCTGCCAGTAGGAACGAATTTCCCACGCGTGCCGTTTGGCGGTGGCCCCGTTGACCAGCCCCAGACTGTCCTGGCTGCCATAAGCCGCGCCAATTTGGTAGGCGGTCACATCATGAGTCTGGGGGGAGGAAATGGTATTAATCGCGTAGCCAGCCCCGCTCGCCGAAAAATAGGAGGAATTAGCGGCTTCATAGGCGGCCTGGGCCCGTTGCGCCCCATGCAAATTTTGGGCGTAATCGCCAAAGAAACGCAGGTCGTGTTGGTCCAGTTTGATATTCAGCTCGAAGGGAATTTCCAGCACCAGCAAATCATTGATGCCGGTTTGATTGGCCGCAAAGCCGTCAAAACCACCACCGTTCGGGGCCAGGTTATACGCAGCCGCCACACTGTTTACCCCGGTTGGAGTACCCTGCCCCACATAAGTACCGTAGAATCCGGGTGCGGACACATTGTCCTGCCCCGGCGGCACGCCATTGAGGAAGCTGGTATAATTATAGAGGGTCGGTCCCACCTTGAACGAAATTTTCTTGGTGATGTGAAAGTTCACCCCGGCCTGCCAGGCGAGCATGAAGGGCAGGGTGGAACTGTAAGTCGTGAGGGGATTGAAATAGCCGTCCGAGGTTTTCGTCGGATTCGTGTCCTGGTAGAGGAACTGGCTGAAATTGGCGAAAAAGTCGGCTTCGCCCACCGTGTATTTTAAATGTTCGGCGATGCCCTCGGGGTTGATGGTGGGGCTCCACACCATGCTGGAGGAGTAAAGTGGATTGGGCATTTTGCCCAAGGTGACGTCAAACCAATCCTCGGGGTGCCAGCCAAAATATACCTGGCCAATGCTGATCCCGGAGTTGGACTTGCCGAAGGGTCCCTGATAAGGCACGGGCGTGGTGGTGGAGGAAGTGCCGGCCGTCACAAACGGGGAACGGGGATTGGCCCCGGTTTCCACGCGCAAGCCGTAATAAAAATCATCGTACAATTCGCCGCGCAAGCCCAGGCGAACCGCATAACGCAAGCGATTGAGGTCAATGCTGCCACCCTTGGGATCCGTGGCGGTGCGGCCTTCATAACGCAGCCGCGCATCCCCGTAAATCTCCAAGTCCTTGAAACCGGAACTGATTTTCCATTGCGATGCCGGAAATTGGGCCGCCGGGTTGGTGTGCAGGGCATCAACTTGCGATTGCACCTTCGCCGCCTCCTCCTGGGTAATCATCCCCTTCTCGAGCATCAGCCCCAGCACCGGGTCGGCATTGTCCGCTCCCTGCATGGTATGAAGCGGCAGGATAACCCCGGCCATCGCCACTAGGGCCAGACGGCAAACAGTCGGCAGCGAAGAAGTCATATTTTGCATCGACGGATACTATCTGGACCCAGCGACAAAACAGTGACGCATTTGTTACAATTGGGTTACAAAGACACGCGCCTTGACGTTTGCCTGGAAGCTGCACGGTTTTGACTCGAATAAATTTAAATTTCCGCCCCGGCGGGGATTGGTCGTTACCCTGTTCTGCAATGGCCAATTCGGCTCCATCTCATCGCGAGCCCCTGTGGCAAAATGTTAAAATGCAGCCAGAAACTCCCTGAACATGGGAGTTCGAATTTTGATATTAGCCCGCCGCCTGGCTTTGCCTCGCTGGTTAGACCCAAAGTTCGCCTTGGCGGGCGGGGTCAGATGTAACCTTCTTGCAACGACGCGCAAAAAAAACGGCCATCCTGCCACAATGTATTCACAACCTATTAATGTTTAATTATTTATGTAATTTTCAACCTTGTACTAAAACTGCCGCGTCCTGTCCGCCAGCATGAAGTCACAACCGCCCAATTCCCGTAGTCTTTTCGCACTCAAACCATATGAGGCACAGCGGCTCATGCGGTATTGCGACCTTGGATGCGACAGCGCGCAGAACACAATTAACCAAACAACCACATTAACATGAAGATGTACAAATTAGTTCTCCTGGCGGCCATCGGTCTGGCCAGTGTCCCGGCGGTCAAAGCCGAATCCTACGGCGATTTGATCGTTGGTTTCACCACTCAAACCGGCACTGACCACCTCTACGATCTGGGCAATCTGGCCTCGCTCAACATCGGACAAACCTGGACGGCTTCTGCCTTGGGCCTCACCAGCGGCGCTTACACTTTCGGTGTCATCGGAGACGCTTATGCGGCTGACTATACCTCCAATGGCGGCTTTTTGACCACGCTCTCCGGCAGCTATGACACCCTGTGGGCCACCACCTCTGGGGCCGCCCCCGTGGCCGCCAATAAGAGCGTGTTCGGCGCGGCCGACACCGGCATTACCAGCATTCTGAATCAGTTTCCCGGGAAGTCTGCCAATACTAATCCGGGCGATAACACCTCCATCGCCGCGACGGATGACAATAGCTGGAACACCCAGACCATCAATGGCACCAAGACCAGCAATTTTGTGAACGCCTATGGCAATCCTAACGCCGTCAATCAGGGTGCGGCCATCCTTTGGCAGGTGGCGGATGATGGCGTCTCCGCCCCCGTCGCCGTGGGCCAGTTCAATCTGGACTCCTCTGGCAACCTGAGCTTCAACTCGGTGCCGGAACCCTCCACTTACGGTCTGCTCCTGGGTGCCGGCGTGGCGCTCCTGGCCTTCCGCAAATCCACCGTTCGCAAAACTGCCTGATTCATTACTCCTGAAAACCATTAAGAAACTCATTCAACATTAACCACAACTAAATTAATCCTAAATTATGCAAATCAATAAATCCATTTTGCTGGCCGCCCTCGGTTTGAGCGTGGCTGGTCTGGCCAACGCCGACGAAATCTTCGTTACTGGTTCCACCGCTGCCCGCGCGGCGGTCTACGCCACGATGATCAATCCCGGCTCCGTTTTCACGACCGCCCCGGTGATCACCGCATTCGGTGGCAAAGGCAACGGCGACACCTATATGGCGTTCCAAGGCACGCTGGTGGGCGGCAGCGGTACCACCATCATCAACTGCTACTGGTCCGGCTCCGAAGCTGGGATCGTGGACGTGGCGACCCCCGGCAAAACTGAATCCTTCATTTCCGATTCCCAGATCACGGGCCAGACCTCGAACTCAGACTCGACCGCCACCCCCGCCACCACGGCCCACCCAGTGGACCTGGCTCTGGCCGACAATGCCCAGGCTTATTCCCCCTCCGGCAAAAATCTTGCCACGCTCACGGGCGCTAAAGTTGGCGTTGTCCCTTTCAAGTGGGTGCGCAATCCGGGCAACTGGACCGGCAGCAACATCACGGATTCCCAAATCCGTCAGGCTTTGAACGGCGGCGCCAAACTCGCCGTGTTCACCGGCGTGGCCACCGATACGAACAGCTACGTCTATGTGGCTGGTCGCGACAGTTCCTCCGGCACCCGCGTGAACGCCTTTGGTGACGCTGGCTTCGGCGTGGCCACCTCCCCGAAACAGATCACGATCAGCTCCGCCGACGGTTCCATGCTCGTTGAAGCCACCTCGCACGGCATCAACACCTATATTGGTGACTATGGCCAGTCCTCGGGCGGCGCCCTCGCCAACACCCTGGGCAAAAACACCACGGCCGCTTTGGACAAGGTCAACTCCGTGGGCACCACTGGTTATTCTGCCATTGGTTACCTCGGCGTGAGTGATGCCAACGCAGCCGTTGTGGCGGGTGCCACCGTGCTGAGCTACAACGGCGTGGCTTACAGCGTCGCCGCGGTCGAAGAAGGCACCTACTCCTTCTGGGGCAATGAATATGTTTATCAAACCCCCAACACCTATGCCGGCCAGAGCGCCAACATCGGGAACGTCTATGCTTCCTTGACCAGCGTCACCACGGGCATCAGCGCCCAGGCGGACGGCAACCTCGTGATCCCCCTCTCGGCCATGCATGCGACCCGTACGAACCCGGCCACCGACCCGGCCCACAACTAAGTTGTTATTCGTTGTTTGACCTACGCCGGCGTGAACTGGGTTCACGCCGGCCTTTTCCTTTTGCCCACCCAGCGCGAACAGCTTTAAAAATCCACCATCTAAGACTGTCCCCATGAATGCCACTTCGCTGCTATTTAAAACCGGCCTGCTGCTCAATGGCCTCTTGGTGGCCTCGCTGGTTTACGTACTCACCCACCGGCCGGCCCCTGCCCTGCCGTCGCCCGCCCCGCTCACCGCGCCGACCCTGATATCCTCACCCGCTGTAATCCAAGTGCAGTCCCACCCGGAAGCCAAGCCTTTTCGCTGGAGTCAGTTGGCATCGAAAGATTATCGGACGTATGTCCACAACCTCCGCGCCAGTGGCTGCCCGGAAATCAGTGTGCGAGCGATTGTCTCGGCGGATGTGCATGCCGTCTTCGCCCAACGTTACGCGGCTTTGGACCAGAAACTCGCCGAGCTGGCTGGGGCCTCCTGGTCGGTTCGCTTGGGGGCGCTCAATTCCGAGCAAGCCTTGAAGACTGAACGCCAACTCTTACCGGGAGCGGAAGCCGCCGAAATCAGCGATTTATTGGGCCTCAAACCGGCTCCCACCGAAGACCCCGCCACCATCGCAGCCACCTCCCAGGAAATGGCGAACTCCCAACCTCCAGTGGCACTGCCTTTGGCTTTTCAAAATATTGACCCGGCTGCCCTGAGCCTGACGCCTGATCAAATCGCCATCATTAACGACGTTCGCCAGAGCTTCTTAAAGGATATTGGCGGTCAAAACCAAAACCCGGACGATCCCGCCTATCTCGAACGCTGGCAAAAAGCCCAACCCGCCGCCGATGACATGCTGCGCCTCATGCTGGGAGTTAACTTTTTTGAAAATTACCAAATGGCCACCCTCGGCCATGCCCAATAACCCCGGCAGGTGGTTAATGCCAGTTCGCTTTTTCCGGGTCAATGCTTCCGCCGTTGGGAAAAGGCCTCAGCCCGTTGAAGGGCTTCCGTAATTTCATTCGTGGTGATCAACGGACTGGTGGCGAGCGGCCCGGTGCCGTTTAATTCCTGGAGATAGTGTTTCGCCACGCCATTACCCGCCTGGCTGGCGAGATAAAACCACTGGTAGGCTGCCACTAAATCCCGCGGCACACCGGCACCATCACGATACAAGCAAGCCAGATTCATCTGCCCCTGGTCATCCCCCTGCTCGGCCGCCTGCCGATAACACTGGACGGCGCGGGCGGCGTCTTTCGCCACCCCCGGACCGCCATATTGATAGATCAGACCCAAGGTATTGAGTGCGCCGACACAACCGGCAGCTACGGCTTCTTCGTACCACCGTCGGGCGGTCTCCAAATTTTTGGGCAAACTGGGTTGCCCCGCGAAGTAGAGGTTGCCCAGTGCGAGCAGGGCGTCCGGCTGATGCTGTAAGGCCGCTTTTTGAAGCCAGTTGGTTGCGGCCGACACATCTTGGGGCACTCCCCGGCCCTGCAAACAACATTGGCCATAGCTGTATTGACCCAAGGCATCGCCGTTTTCGGCCGCCCGCCGATACCATTGCGCCGCGATGGCAAAATCCTGGGGCACCCCCCGACCGTGAGCATAAAGCACTCCGAGATCATTTTGCGCAAACGCCAGTCCCTGGTCCGCCGCCTGGCGCATCCACTTGGCCGCCTGTGCGGTATCCAATGGCACCCCGTCTCCCCTGGCATAATGCCTGGCCAGATAATACTGCGCCTGAGGATTACCCTTTGCCGCAGCCGCCGAGGCGGTGGCAATGGTAAATTGGTCCGCCAGCGCGCCATGGTCGGCAAGTGTCAAAAGAATGGCTAGCCTCAGCCATGTTCGCCAAAGCATTGGGGTTTGGCCGTTCCCACCATTGGTTTGTTCCGCTCCTGGCCTGGCAGGCGGGATCACTGGTTCCATATCTTTCAATCGGCAGTTGAACTGCGCTTTAATGCAGCTGCCAACTAGAATAACAAGCTGCCACGCTCGGAAAAGACCTGGAATGTTACGAATTGGTGACTAAAATCCCCGCTGGGTTACAATTGTCCGAACACGGTAAGCATACCTGAATGTCCGCACTTATTTTAAACTTTAAATCGTTGCCGCCCATTGGTTTAATGGCATTTTGTCTGAATGTCTGGATTCCGCCATACAGTGGCCGTAAACCGATGGTTAACCCGCTGATTAGTCCCTAGTCTATTTGTTCAATTTTCAATCATTAAAATGAATAAAACATTTAAAGCGTGCTTCCTCGTGGCGGTCAGTCTGAGCAGTGTGGCCTCAGTGAAAGCCGAATCCTACGGGGACCTCATCGTGGGTTTTACCACCCAGTCCGGCAACGACCATTTACTCGACCTCGGGCCGGTCACCTCTTTGGTGAACGGTCAAACGTGGAATCTGGCCAGCCAGCTCACGGGCGTGAGCCTCACCACAGTCAATTGGGGCGTGGTGGGGGATGCCGGCGCGGCGGACTCCTTTCTGCCGAATTTTTCCGGGGTGAACACTTATTGGCTTACCACCAGTGGCCAGGCACCCGCCGCCGCCAACAAGGCCCAGTTCAATGCGGCGGATACCGGTATCAACAGCATCCTGCAAAATTTTCCGGGGGGTATTTATAATACCGGTTCGGGGGACACCCTGACGATCGTGAACACGGATCCCAACAGTTGGAACGGCCAAACCATCAGTGGCACCCCCGCCTCTGCCTTTGTCAATGCCATCGTTAATCCGAATGTGGTCGGGCAGGCCACGGCCAGCTTCTGGCAAGTACAGGCGGATGGATCGAACCCGGTCCTTTCCGGTAACTTTACCTTGAGCACCAGCGGCGTGTTAACCTATTCGAAGGTTTCGGTTGTCACCGCTCCGGTGGCTGGTTTTACGGGCACGCCGGTCGCGGGCTTTGCCCCGCTGAAAGTCGTTTTTGGGGATACCTCCACTGGTACTATCACCAACTGGCTGTGGACATTTGGCGACGGCCACACTTACACGAACACGGTTTCCAGCAATGCCACGAACACTTACGCGGCGGCGGGCAGCTACACGGTCAGTTTGAAGGCCACCGGTCCCGGGGGCAACAACACGATTACCAAATCGGCTTTGGTGGTGGTTTCGGCCGCCCCCACGCTCGCCAAACCAACCCTGGTGGGCAGCAATCTGGTATTTGGCGGCATGAACTGCCCTGCCGGCGTGCAGTATCGCATTCTCAGCACCACCAATTTGAACGCGGCCGTGGCCACTTGGACGCCGGTGTATACCAACACCTTTTCCGCCAGCGGCACGTTTGGCTATACCAACAACACCGCCAAAGCCCAGGCCTTTTTCAAACTGGTTTCCCCGTAAACCATGGCCGCCAGGCCGGACTCCCCGCCTGCGGGAGTCGCGGGCAGCTTTGACAACTTGGGGACAGGGTCAACGACCCTGTCCCTTTTTATTTCGGCGGTTCCCTTCAGAGTTTATTCCCCGGTTTGGCAACGGGTCATTTCGTCTGAAATCTGGTAAAAATGGGCCATTGTGTCCGGTGGCCACCCTTATCTGTAACCTAAAAGTAACTTGAATGACGCGGGCTGGTAACATCGCCCATGCATTCTGAAAGGCCGATGACTTCGGAACGACATCTTGTTTTGCTCGAGAAGGAGCTGCCTCCTTCGGCCGAATGGCCCCCCAGGGGCAACGGCTGGCAGGGCATCCGGGTCGTGGCTGGTCAGGGCTATTGGCTGCAGAGCGGTGCGCCCGCCCGGCCACTCGCCGCCGGGGATGGCGTTTTTACGCCCGGTAACGTCAATGGCCTGCTACGCGCCAGTCAACTGGGGCCACTGCAACTTCAATATTTTACTGTTCTGCCCCAATTATTGACCGGCGTGCTCACCCTGACTGAAAGTCAACAATTTGCCGAGGCCCGCCAAAATCCCGAAAGTCAGGCCATCGTCTTCCTAGCCAGTGACCATTGGGGGCAAAAATTTGCCCGGCTGATGGTTACCCCGGCCACCGATCACCTAACCTGCCGGTGCGCCTGTTTGCAACTCTGGTCCGAAGTTTATGGCAGCCTGCTGACCGACCCGCTGCCGGGAGCGGCTGCGGATGACAAGTTGCGCGCGCGCTTTCGCCAATTGGTGGGCCAGATCCCACAAGCCGAACTGGCGGACCACACGCTGGCCGAATTGGCTGCCCAATTGCATTGCAGTGAGCGGCATTTCAGCCGGTTGTTTCGGGATGAATTTGGTGATTCCCTGCGCGCCCGGCAAATCGAGCTGCGCCTCCAGCGCGCCCGGCAATTGCTGGTGAATTCCAACGCTAAAATCATCAACGTGGCCTATGAGAGCGGCTACCGCCATCTGGGCTTGTTTAACGCCATGTTCAAGAAGCGTTTTGGGATGACCCCGAGCGAGTGGCGCCGGGAAAACCTGCCCAAAAGCTTGCATCCCCGCCCGCAAAGTGCCCGCCATGCCGTCAATCGCCTGCTGGCCGGGGTGGCGATGGTCGCCGGGTTAGCCCTGCTTTTGACCGGATCCTTTCGCCCGGGGACTTGGGGTGCCTCAGGGATTTGGGCTTGAAGTATTTTAATTAATGTTCAGAATATAGAAACATACATGACTCATATGATGATTATTCCGTTGTTAGCCTCGAACGCCGCGGTGTTCGCCATCAAAAATGCGACTGCGGAAGGGCAGATCACCGTGATCGTGCTCCTCCTGCTCTCGCTGTTTAGCTGGACGATCATTCTTTCCAAGTTCCGCCAGCTGGTGATTGCCCGCAAAGCCTCGAAAAAGTTCATGGAGGCTTATGCTTCCACGCGGGATCCACTGGATATTCAGAAGAAGGGCGTGGAGTATCAAGGGGCGCCGGCCTACCAGCTTTACATTCGCGGCGCCGATGAGCTCGCTTATCAATTGAAGAATAATCCGGTGACAGTACAAGCCGTTAAATTTGTGGAAGGTGCCGAACATACCAACACGGATATGCTGGCCAAAACCACGACAACCAAAGTCAGTAATTCTTCTTATGAGGCAATTCGCGTAATTCTGGAAGAATCCGCAGGCGTGCAGGCCATGTCGCTTGAAAAGGGCATGATCGTCTTGTCCACCGCCGTGGCGGGCGGCCCCTTCATAGGGTTGCTCGGTACTGTTTGGGGTGTTATGTCCACTTTCGCCGGCATTGCCGAGGCGAACTCGGCCAGTTTGACCACCATGGCCCCTGGTGTGGCGGCCGCCTTGGTGGCCACCGTCACCGGTTTGCTGGTGGCCATTCCGGCGATGTTCGCGTACAATTTCATGGTGACCACCATCCGGGCGATCACCCAGGAACTGGACCTCTTCGCCAGCCGTTTTGCCAATCATATTGAGCACGTTTATGTGGATCACCGGCCGTTGTCCGAGGAAATCCGCAGCGCCAATGAAGTGCTGGCCAATCGTATTACGAGTGCGCTGAATCGATGAAAAAGTGTTCCCATTCAGTTCACCATTCCGTGACGGAGTTGAATATCACTCCGCTGCTGGATTTGGCGTTTGTGTTGCTGGTGATTTTCATCATCACGACCATTCCGCCGGTGAAGGATTTGGACCTGAAACTACCTAAAGCCTACAAGCAGCTCAAGGATCCCCCGCGCAAGGCCAATTACATTTCCGTGCAGTCCGATGGCTCGCTCTACTTGAATAAGAAGCAAGTGGCAGATGCCAATGAAATGCTGCAAACCCTGATTAGTTTGCGCACGGATGATCCCGATCTGGCCGTGATTATTCGCGGGGACAGCCATACGAAGTACAAGCAAATCCGGGCGGTGCTGGATGTGTGCCAGCAGGCCAACGTCCCGAAGGTCGACCTGGCCACCGAACCGCTGAAATAACATGATTCCCCAAACCAAACCGCGCGAGGTCAAAAACTCGTCGAAGGTGAACCTGCTCATCTCGTTCACCTTTCACGCGCTCTTGGTCCTGGTGCTCTTTTACTTTGCCGCCCGCGAGGGTTTGCTGGGCAAGAAATTGGAGAAAATCAGCGTTTCCATCATCAAAGAGAAACCGCCGGAAAAGCCTAAGCCCCCGGAACCCAAGGTGGAACCCCCGAAAGTGGAGCCGCCCAAAGTCGAGACGCCTAAAATCACCGAGGCCCCCAAGGCCAGTGCACCGCCCACCGCCGCCCCGGTGGTGGCCCCGGCGAACACGGAAGTTGCCGCTTTTGATTTCGATGGTGGCAAGACCGTGGAAACCAGTTCGGATCCCGTGCAGCTTTACAAAGGGTTTATCGAATACACCCTCCGCGCCAAATGGGACCGTCCGGAGAACATGGCCGATGACAAATTTGTGGCCGAGGTTAACATCGCGGTCGCCCGCAATGGCACCCTCAGCGATCCGCAATGGCTTAAAGGCTCCGGCAATGCCAAATGGGATCAAACGGTGAAGGACGCCCTCGCCGCGGTGACCAAAATTGACCGTCTGGCCCCGACTAATTTCCCCCCACGGGTGGTCATTCGCTTTGATGTGCAGGAGGAAACGGAACCCGCGATCCAATGAGAAAAACCTCCAAATCCACCCATAGCACGCTCAACGAGCTCAACATCACGCCGTTGCTGGACCTCGTTTTTGTGCTGTTGGTCATTTTCATCATTACGACGCCGCAAATGATGAATAATTTGGAAATGAACCTGCCCTCGGGCAAGCCACCCCCCAAAACCAACGAGCCCAAGCCCAAGATCAACCGCATTACTGTGGATGGTCAGGGCCAGACCTTTCTGAATGAGCAGGCGGTGACCATTCCCATCCTGAAAGCCGACTTGCAACAAATGAAGTCGGACAATCCTGACCTCAGTGTGGTGGTGAAAGGTTCGGATGATGTGGACTATCAAAGCATGGTGAACGTCCTGGACGTGCTGCGCCAACTCGACATAACCAAGGTTGGCCTGGCCACGGAAGCGCCTTAGAATTAGTCCAAAGTCTGAGGTGGCACCGCGGCAAAGGCACGCTTAGGTACGATTGGCTTGGAATTACCCCTGACGCAGTCGCCTGCGCTGCCGGTCCTCAAATTCAGTGGCCTCCAGATGAGGCAGTGGATGACATTCTAGAACGCATTGCCGTTTTGGCCATCGGCCGGCGGAGGAAACCACCGCCAACCCGCCACATAAACTGGGCATTTCACCTCATTTGTCACCCCGAAAAATAATTCAAACTATTTTGGACCCTGGACAGCCGATGTCCAGGGTCCAGGGTTAGGCTGCGGGACGATGAATGGTCAACGGGAGCTAAATCGTCGGGGGCGGGTGGGTGGTTCCGGGGCGTACCCGGGCCGCACCGCCCTGAGCCCATCCGACCGGCCGGCGGCACAAATGCATCCGGCCCGGCACCCGTTTGGCCATTTGAGCCTTAACAAATTAACTGATTAAACAATCACCCCATATCCGACCATATCCATCCATATGAAGCTCAATCATGATCCGCAAAAGGGAGTCTGCACGATTCCAAAACACCCGGCGCCGGCCCGCCGCGCAGCCCACCTCCTAAATTCAACCATCGCGTTTGACTATTCCCCGGCGATTGCCTAGGATACTCGACCGAATCTAAAAAAACGAACTATGCCGCCCAAGTCTCCTGAAAAGGAAAAGACTGAAAAGTCCATCGAGAAGCCCGCTGACAAAGCCGTTGAAAAAGCCGCTGAGAAGTCGGCCGAGCCCAAAGCTCCTTCGCCGCATGCGCGCGAACTCGAATCGGCAATTTCCTCGATCACCAAGGCCTACGGTGAAGGTGCCATCATGCGGTTGGGCGACGCCCAATCGCGTGTCAAAATCGGGGTGATCCCGACTGGTGCCCTGGCCGTGGACCTCGCCCTCGGCGTGGGAGGCATTCCCCGCGGCCGCGTGATTGAAATCTTCGGCCCGGAATCCTCCGGTAAAACGACCCTCATGCTGCACGTGATCGCCAATGCCCAAAAAGCCGGCGGTCTGGCGGCCTTCATCGACGCGGAACACGCTCTTGATCCCGCTTATGCCAAGAAATTGGGTGTGAACCTCGACGAGCTATTGGTTTCCCAGCCGGACTCCGGCGAAGAAGCCCTGACCATTTGCGAAACCCTCGCCAAGTCCAACGCCCTCGATGTGATCGTGATCGACTCCGTGGCCGCCCTGGTGCCCAAGGCCGAACTTGAAGGGGAAATGGGCATGGCCACAATGGGCATGCAAGCCCGCCTCATGTCGCAGGCCCTGCGCAAGCTGACGGCGGTGTTGAACAAGTCCAAAACCACCTGCATCTTCACGAACCAGTTGCGGGAAAAAGTGGGGGTCATGTTCGGCAATCCCGAAACGACGCCCGGGGGCAAAGCCCTCAAATTCTACGCCAGTGTGCGTATCGATATCCGCCGCAAAGACACGTTGAAAGACGACGCCGGCAATGCCATGGGCAACCATGTGAAAGTCAAGATCGTGAAAAACAAAGTGGCCCCGCCGTTTTGTGAAGCCGAGTTTGACATCATTTATAACCACGGCATCAACAAAGAAGGCAGCATCCTCGAAGTGGGCGTGGCCGACGGCGTGGTGGATAAGAAAGGCGCCTGGCTCCAGTTCGAGGGCGAACTGATCGGACAGGGCAAAGACGCCGCCCAGAAGGCGCTCGCGGAAAAGCCCGCGCTCGCTAAAAAAATCGTGGATGCTATTCTCGCCAAACGCGCGGTGGTCATCGCCGCTTAATCAACTGAACCCTTAGATCGCATGAACAGTAATTTAGAAACCGACTTGGACCTGGAAAAACTTTTTTTGCCCTCCTGGGCCCAGGAACAGCCTGCCAGCAACCGTTTTGAAAAATACACCGGCACGGAGGGCGACCAACCCGAGCGCCGCCGGGGTGGTTCGCGGGGCGACTCGTTTGGCGGCGGTGGCGGTGGCGGTCGTCCGCGCACCGGTTCCGGTCCGCGTCCCGGCGGTGCGGGTCCCCGGCCGGCCGGTCCCGGCGGGGCGGCTGGTGGTCCCCGCTTTGGCGGTGGTGGCGGTGGCGATCGCCGCAAAGACGGCCCCCGGCGCGATGACCGCGGCGGTGCCCGTTTCCAACGTCCGGAACGGCCGGCGGCACCGGCACCCCTGCCGGAAATTGCCGTCACGATTGTGCCGGTGGAACACGGCGTGGAATCCCTCGCCCGCCAGATTCGCGTGACGGGTCGCGCTTATCCGTTGTTCCAGATCGCGCAACTGGTGTTGGACAAGCCGGAGCGTTACTCGGTGAACCTGGCCGTGCGCAAAAATTCCGACGGCACGCCGAAGCAGCCTTTGTTCTCCTGCGCCCTGGACGACACGCCCTGGCTCAGCGAGGAAGAGGCGGTGGCGCACATTCTCAAGAATCATTTTGCCACGTTTTATACCCCGGAACGCACCCCCACGGAACCGCCCAAGGGCGTTTATACGTTCGTGGCGCAGTGCGGTCTGAGCGGGGTGATTCTGGGGCCGCCGAATCACCACGATTACCAAAACCAGCTCCACAAGCTGCACAACGAACGTTTTTCGCGCATGCCCTTCGAGGCCTTCAAAGCCCGGGTGAAAATCGTGCGGGAAGAAGCCGTGGTGAAGAAATGGGTGGAAGACCAGAGCTTCAAGACCGAATTCGTGTGCTTGAATGTGCCGGAACCGTTGCGCCTGGCCTCGCAGGAGGACGTGGAGAAGCATTTCCGCGCGGTCCACAAGGATGCGATCGTAAAGTCGGTGGAATCCTACACCATTGCCGGGGTGCCCAGCCGCACCTTGAAGAGCCATGAGCTGCAGCGCCTGATCCGCGCGGAATGGGAACAGCAAAAGCATTTCCCGCTGCCGCTGGCGACCAGCCTGAGCCGCTCGTTTGCGTCGCACGGCCTGCATTTCTTCAAGGTCAACAAAACCGTCACCCACGTGGCGGTGGCCCGCCCGCAGTACTTGGATCTCGATGCGAGTCCGGTATCCGAAAACATCAAGCGCATTGTCAATTATATCAACGAACATCCGAAATGTTCGCGCCGGAAAATGGTGGAAGCCCTGGCTCCCGCGCCGGTGGTGACGGTCATAGAAATCGCACCGGACGCGCCCAAAGCGCCCGCCGCTGACCAGGCGGTGCCGACGGCCGAACAGACTGCTTTGATCGCGGATTTGCACTGGTTGATCCATCAGGGTCATGTGCTGGAATTCGCTGACGGGAAATTGGAAACCGCCAAGAAACCGGCCCCCAAGCCCGTGAAGGAACCCAAAGCTGCCGCAGTGGCTCCGGCGGTTCCCGCGGCCACGACAGTGGCTCCGGAAGTTCCCGTAGCTCCGGCTCCCGCCGCCGAAGCCGTGGCCCCGACAGCCGAAGTTCCGGTCGCGGATATCACGGTGGCACCGGAACTGGCATCCGCCGTTCCCGACCAGGTGACCCAGCCCGTCGCAGTGGTGGAAACTCCGGCACCGGTGGCTGAAACTGCCCCCGTTGGGGAGGCAGTCCCGGCAACCGATAATCAAAATGCTTCCGTGCCGCCGGTTTCGTGATAGTCTTGAGTAATGAGTTTTACTGAGCTCGGACTGTCCGAGAATATATTGCAGGGTGTGCGGGCCATGGGATACGTGGAGCCCACCCCCATTCAATTGCGCGCCATTCCGCTGGTGCTGGCTGGCAAAGATGTCATTGGCAGTGCCCAAACCGGCACGGGCAAGACGGCGGCGTTCGCGCTGCCGATCCTCTCCCGCTTGGGCAATGCCGGGCCGGGGCCGCGGGCCCTGATTTTGGAGCCCACCCGCGAACTGGCCGCCCAAGTGGAAACGGCCATCCGCGATTACGCCCGCTTCACCAACTTGAAAATCACGGTGGTTTACGGCGGCGTGGGCTACGGACGGCAAACCGACGAACTCAAGGCGGGGGCGGACGTCGTGGTCGCCACGCCGGGTCGATTATTGGATCATTTGGAAAAAGGCACCCTGCGCCTGGATAAAGTGGAATTTCTGGTGCTGGACGAGGCGGACCGGATGCTGGACATGGGTTTTCTACCGGACGTCCGCCATCTGGTTGAAAAATGTCCCCGCCAGCGCCACACCGCCCTCTTCTCCGCCACCATCCCCCCGCAGATTGAAACGCTCATCAACTGGGCGATGCATGATCCGGAGACGGTGGAGATCGGCGCGCGCCGCACGCCGGCCGAGACGGTCAAGCACGTGATTTATCCGGTTTCTGACACGCAGAAATCCGATCTGCTCCTCAAGTTATTGGACCAGGTCAGCTACGATTCGGTGATTGTATTCTGCCGCACCAAGCATGGGGCGGACCGCATTGCGGGGCTGTTGAAAAAGAACCAGCACGCCGTTTGTGTGCTCCACTCCAACCGCACCCAAAAAGAACGGGAACAGGCGTTGCAAGGCTTTCGCGACGGACGGTTTGAAGTGCTGGTGGCCACGGACATCGCGGCGCGCGGCCTGGACATTGCCGATGTGAGCCACGTGGTCAACTACGATGTGCCGCAGCATCCGGAGGATTACATCCACCGGATTGGCCGCACCGGCCGGGCGGAGTCCAGCGGCGACGCCTTCACCATCATGACCGCCGAGGACGCCCCGCACGTCTACGCCATTGAACGGTTTATCAGCCAGAAAATCGCGCGGGTCAAACTGCCCGATTTTGACTATCGTTATACGGTGCTATTCGAGGAAGGCAAGCCCGGCCAGGCCAAGGGCGGATTCCCCGGCAAGGCGCGCGCGGTGCGGGTGCATGGCGGCTACCATTTCGCCCCGGGCGGCCGGCGGCGCTGAGCGCAAGCCGGGCCCAGCGAGCCCGGCCTCCCCACCCTGCCCCGGCGGGTGCCGGCGGATGGCAAACCCCTCATTTCCTCGTTAAGCCATATTGAAGCACCCGCTCAACCGGGCTTGCGTTCAGGCCGGGGCGTGGCAATTTATACCCACTAAAATTTATGCTGACCCAGGACTCCATACAAAACGCGCTCAAAGCGGTCAAATATCCCGGCTATTCCCGCGACATCGTCTCCTTCGGCCTCATCAAGGAAATCACGGCGGCCAACGGGGCGGTCAGCGTGACCATGCAGTTAACGTCGGTGAATCCGGAGGCTGGCCAGCAGATCAAGGCCGAATCGGAGCGCATTTTGAAGGCCCTTCCCGGGGTAAGTCATGTGCATGTGGACGTGCGCCAGCCCGCGGGCGGGGCCGCGGCGCCGAAGGTGGGACTGGCCGGGCAAAACCGGGTGCCAGGGGTGAAACGGGTCATCGCCATCGCCAGCGGCAAAGGCGGAGTGGGTAAATCCACCTGCTCGGCCAACCTGGCCTGTGCCTTGCATCATCTGGGCGCACGGGTGGGGCTGCTGGATTGTGATATTTACGGCCCCAGCATTCCTTTGATGATGGGCATTCATGAGAAGCCCAGTGTGAGTGAGGGCGGCCAGTTGGTGCCGCCCACGGCCCACGGGGTCAAAGTCATGAGCATTGGTTTGTTGCTCGAAGACGACCAACCGGTCATCTGGCGCGGCCCGATGATCACGAAGACGATCCAGCAATTCTTGATGGCGGTGACGTGGACCGACTTGGATTTTCTGCTGGTGGATCTTCCGCCCGGCACGGGCGATGCCCAACTTTCGCTGTGCCAGACCGTTCCCCTGGATGGCGGGGTGATCATCACCACGCCGCAGGAGGCGTCGCTGGGGGTGGTCCGCAAGGGCATTGCCATGTTCAACAAGGTCAATGTGCCGATTCTCGGCCTGGTGGAAAATATGAGCTATTTTACCACCCCGACCGGTGACCGGGTGGAAATCTTTGGCCACGGCGGTGGCCGGGCGGAAGCAGGCCGGCAAAATGCCCCGTTTCTCGGGGAGGTGCCCATTTTCACCGCCATTCGTGAGGGTGGCGATGCAGGCACACCCATCATGGTTTCCGCGCCCAATCACCCCGCCAGCCAGGCATTTTTGCAAATCGCCCGAAAACTCGGCTAAGCCAAAACTGGCTCCGTCCATACCACATTTGCGGTACCCGGGAGATGCCAAATTTCTGTTGCAACTCGGCGCGTTCGGATTTAACGTCGTTGTAACAATAAACTCTATCTATGTCGACCCCTGTAAAAGACTCTTCGTCGGCTAACGATTTGCTGAAGAATTCATCGCTCTATCGCGAGTTTCAGGCTGAGCGGGAGGAGATCCTCCGGCACAAGTGGATTGAATCGGAAAAAGCCGGCCGGGATATTGGATTCGAGCATGCGCTGACGGATTGGATTGTCAAGCATCGCTCCAACTGGCGCCGTAACCGTCAGACTGCGGCCACAAATTGAATTAAACAGCCTTAGCTCAATTTGATCCTTTAACGCCTGCCTGTGAGCTGGCCAAGGACCCCATGAAACCGACACTTACCTGCCCAACGGACTCCAGCACCGGGAGTCAGGCAACCTGCCTTTATGCCTGAAACCCTGGTCGTCTTGCCGGCAGCCGCCATTCAGCGGGCGTTGAACCGCATTGCTCACGAAATCGCTGAACGCAACGAGAACAGCACCGAGGTGGTGCTCGTGGGTATTCCCGTGGGAGGAGATGTCCTCGCCCTCCGCCTCAGTGCCATCCTCGCGGAGATTTGGCAGCAGCCGGTGCCCGTGGGGATTTTGGATGTGACCCTGTACCGGGATGACTTGGGCGGCCGGATTGCCCCGGCGGTGAGACCCACGGTGATCCCGTTTGATGTGACCGGCAAAACCGTGGTTTTGGTCGACGATGTGCTTTTTAGCGGACGCACCACACGCGCGGCCATGGACGCCATCAACGATTTTGGCCGGCCGAAAAAGATTCAACTGGCGGTGCTGGTGGACCGGGGCCATCGCGAACTTCCCATCAAGGCGGATTTTGTGGGCAAAAACATCCCCACCGCCCTCTCGGAGAAGATCCGGGTGCGGCTCGAGGTACCAGGCCGGGCGGATGAGGTCGTTCTGGAGAAATAACATGAGCTGGCATCGCAAACATCTGCTGGATATCGAATCCCTCAGCGCCGGGGAAATCGTCACGGTCCTGGACACCGCCCGGGCTTTCAAGGCGGTGGGGGAGCGGGCCATCAAAAAAGTCCCGGCCCTGCGGGGCAAGACCGTGGTCAACCTGTTCATTGAACCCTCGACCCGCACGCGCATCAGCTTTGAACTGGCCGCCCAGCGACTGACCGCGGACATCGTCAATTTTTCCGCGGATGCCTCCTCGTTCAAAAAAGGGGAAACCCTCAAGGACACCGCCCGCAATCTGGAGGCCCTTAACGCGGATTTCATCATTATCCGTCACAGTGCCTCCGGTGCGCCGCACTTCCTCTCCCGCGTCGTCAATGCGCACATTATCAACGCGGGTGACGGGGCGCACGAGCATCCCACGCAGGCGTTGCTCGACACGTTTACCATTCGGGAAAAAAAGGGGCGGATCGAAGGGCTGAATGTGACCATTCTCGGGGACATCTTGTACAGCCGGGTCGCCCGCTCAAACATCTGGGCGCTCACCAAGCTCGGGGCCAATGTCACCCTGTGCGGCCCCTCCACGCTGGTGCCGAAAACCTTTGAACAAATGGGCTGCCGGGTCACCCACAACATGGAAGAGGCGATTGAGCATGCCGACATCATCAATTTGTTGCGCATTCAGCACGAGCGCCAGCGGCAGACGATGTTTCCGAGTATCGGTGAATATACGACTCTTTTCGGCCTGACGAAGGCCCGCCTGGCGCGAACGAAACCGGACGCCCTGATCATGCATCCCGGCCCGATCAACCGCGGGGTGGAGATCGACAGCGATATCGCCGACAGCGGCCGTTCCCTGATTTTGGAGCAGGTCACCAATGGCCTGGCGGTGCGCATGGCGGTTTTGTTTCTGGTGAATGGCGGGCCGGGGCCGCAGGGCGTGGCGGTGGGGTAACCCAACTTCACACCCCCATCGGATGCCATGCCGTTTTGTATTCCACCGTGTCTAATATCCAATAAGGATCTTCCGCCTTATCGGCAAACCAGTCAGCCGCCTTCAGGTCACGGCGCGTATAACGCTTGAGATTCACCGCGGACCCGCCTTGCAACGTGGCTTGCAATTCAGCGCTGCCCGTGCCGTCTACAATGGCATTCACATCCATGTGGCTGGCCAGGTGAGGGACGAGTTCGGCGCGCTGGCCGGTGAGCAGGTTCACCACGCCACCAGGCAGGTCGCTGGTGGCCAGGATTTCGGCAAAGGTGGCTGCCGGGAGCGGAAAGGTTTCCGAAGCGATGACCACCGCAGTGTTGCCACTCAGAATGACCGGCGCGATCAAGGAGACGAGCGCCAGCAGGGCAGGTTCGTCCGGAGCCAGCACCACCACCACGCCGGTGGGTTCGGGCATGGTAAAATTAAAATGGGGCGAGGCCACCGGATTCACGCTGCTGAAAATCTGCGCAAACTTGTCGGTCCACCCGGCATAATGCACCAGCCGGTCAATGGCGAGGGTGACTTCCCGCCGCGCCTGCGCCGGGCGGGCGCCGGTGGACCGGGCGATTTCTGACACCAACTCACCGGCTCGATTTTGCAACATCTCCGCTGCGCGGTACAGGATTTGCCCGCGCAGATAGGCCGTGGCCCGGGCCCAGCCGCCAGCAGCCGACCGCGCCGCGACCACCGCATCCCGAAAATCCTTGCGGGAGGCATGGGCGTAATTATCCAGGTGCGCGCCGGCCGCAGAATGGGCCGGCAAATAGCGGCCACTCTCGCTGCGCGGGAATTTCCCGCCGATGAACAGCTTGTAGGTTTTTTTGACTTCGAGGCGGGGCGTGCTCATAGATTCAACTTTTTTTACGGGGCCAGACCAGGTTCAACAGGCCGTACGCGATCAACAAACCACCGGCAATATACAAATAAGTGGTGCGGTACACCGGCATGCCCGGCAGGAAATTTTTGAGCTGATGATCCAAGTCCTCGGGGATGCTCCGCCCTTGGAAAATCAATATCCCGCCCAGCACCAGGCAGATCAAACCAATGATTTTGCGCATGATTTAAGGTTGGTTCATGGTGGCTTGGCTAATCCAGCCGGCAGTAGGCGGCGAGGCCCGGCAACCCGCCTTCACGGCCAAAACCGCTTTCTTTGTATCCGCCAAAGGGGCTGGCTGGATCAAACTTGTTGTAGCAATTGGCCCAGATCACGCCGGCGTTGAGTTTGGCGGCCATTTTAAAAATCTTGCTGCCCTTGTCGGTCCAAATGCCCGCACTCAAGCCGTAAGGGGTATTGTTGGCGCGTTCCAGGGCCTCCTCGGGAGTGCGGAAGGTCATGACACTCAGGACCGGACCAAAAATCTCCTCCTGCGCCACGCGGTGAGCGTGGGTGACGCCCGTAAGAAAGCTGGGCGGGTACCAGAACCCCCGAGCCGGCAGCGCACACTGGGTTTGCTGCAAGGTCGCGCCTTCATCCAGCCCACTCTGCACCAGTTCGCGAATCTTCGCCAGTTGTCCAGCCGAGTTGATCGCGCCAATATCGGTGTTTTTATCCAGCGGATTACCCACGCGCAGGGTTTGGATGCGGTCGCGCAATTTTTTGACAACCCGCGCGTAAACGCCCTCCTGCACCAGCAACCGCGAGCCTGCACAGCAGACGTGGCCTTGATTAAAATAAATCCCGGCAATCACGCCCTCCACCGCCTGGTCCAGGGGGGCGTCCTCGAAAATAATATTCGCCGCCTTGCCCCCCAGTTCCAGCGTGAGGTGCTTGCGGGAACCGGCCACGGCCCGCGCGATGAGCTTGCCCACCTCGGTGGAACCAGTGAAGGCGATTTTGTTGATGTCCGGATGATTCACGATGGCCGCGCCGGTCGCGCCCGCCCCGGTGACCAGGTTGACCACCCCCTCCGGCAGGCCGGCTTCTTGGAAAATCTGCGCCAGACGCAGGGCGGTGAGGCTGGTGGTTTCCGCCGGTTTGAGCACCACGGTATTGCCACAAGCCAGGGCCGGGGCCAGCTTCCAGGCCGCCATCAAGAGCGGGAAATTCCAGGGAATGATCTGCCCGGCCACGCCCAGCGGCCGGGGGGTTTTGCCGGGGAAGGCATATTTCAACTTGTCGGCCCAGCCCGCATAATAAAAGAAATGCGCGGCCACCAGGGGCAAATCCACGTCCCGGCTTTCCTTGATGGGCTTGCCGCCGTCGATGGTTTCCAGCACCGCCAGTTCCCGGGCTTTTTCCTGGATGATGCGCGCGATGCGATACAAATACTTGCCGCGTTCCCGCGCCGGCATTTTACCCCACACCCGGTCGTAAGCGCGGCGCGCGGCCCTGACGGCCGCATCCACATCCGCCGCATTCGCCTCGGCAATCTCAGTCAGTTGCTCTTCCGTCGCCGGATTGATGGAGGGAAAATAAGTGCCCGAGGCCGGGGCCACGAACTTGCCATTGATGAACAACTCATGCCGCGGCGCGATCGGATAGGCCCGGGCATCCTCGGGCGAAGGCGCGTACTCCCATTTGCCGCCAAAATTCAGGTGGCGGTCTTTAAGCGGGATGACCGGGGGTGCCATCGCCGGCACCACGGAACCCTTCGGGGAAATTTTGGCGTCTTGGGTTTTGGCTTTCATTTATTAAGTTTTAAGGTTCATCCAGTGACCTGTTCACGGGAGCGAAAAATAATCCGCCGCCTGGTAATTCGCCTCGCTGCATTTCACAATCTGCATCAGCAAATCCGTCACCAGCGAACTCGCGCCGATGCGAAACAGGTCAGGGGTCAGCCAGTCATCCCCCAGGGTTTCCTTTACCATGACCAAATAGGCCAGTGCTTGTTTGGCCGTGCGGATGCCGCCGGCCGGTTTCATGCCAATGCGCACGCCGGTGGCAAAAAAATGATCCCGAATCGCCTCCAGCATCACCAGGGTGACCGGGAGCGTCGCTGCGGGCGACACTTTGCCCGTGCTGGTCTTGATAAAATCCCCGCCCGCCCGCATGGCGATGTCGCTGGCCAGGCGCACATTATCGTAGGTGACCAGTTCGCCGGTTTCGAGAATCACCTTGAGATGGGCCGCGCCGCAGGCTTGTTTCGTGGCCGCAATTTCATCGAACATCCGCGCGTGTTCACCCGCCAGAAACGCCCCGCGATCAATCACCATGTCAATTTCATCCGCGCCATCCGCCACGGTGCGGCGCACTTCCTCCAACTTGGTGCGCAGGGGATATTGCCCGCTGGGAAAGCCGGTGGCCACGGCAGCGATTTTTACCGGTGAATTAGGTCCCAGAAACACCCGCGCCGGTTTGACCAGATTCGGATACACACACACCGCGGCGCAGGGTGGCACGCCATATTTAGCCTCGATGGGTTGCACCGCTTTGCGGCAAAGATAGGCGACTTTGCCGGGAGTGTCTTTGCCTTCCAGCGTGGTGAGATCGCACATGCTCACGGCCATTTTCAGGCCCGCGAGCTTGGCACTGGTTTTGAGGCTCCGCTTGGTGAAGGCATTGGCCCGCTCCTCGACCATGATCTGGTCGATGGTTGGCACTAGCGGTGCGTGAAACCGCATGGACTCCGGCCGCTTCCCGACTAAGGCGGACGCTTTCATCATACGAGTGATTCTGTGGTCGCCCCGGGGTTGCGTCAATGCGGTTTCCGCGAACCACGAGCCGCTCACGTCTCTTTCAAGAGCTTGTACTGGGCATTTTCCAGCGCGGCCCCCTCGCCGAGGGTTTGGGTGAGCCGCTTGCGCCGTTCCATGATGCTCTTGTCCAGCAAGGGATCAAATGGCACTGGATATTTGCCGTCGTAACACGCCATGCAAAAGGCCGATTTATCCTGGCCCGTTGCCTTGATCATGCCGGCCGGGGTCAGGTAATGCAGCGAATCGGCATTGAGGTACTGGCGGATTTCATCCACGGTGTTGGTCGCCGCCATCAACTTGCTGCGGTCCGGAAAATCAATGCCGTAAACACAGGGGTGCATGTGCGGCGGGCAACTGACGGCCACATGAACCTCGGCCGCCCCGGCGTCCTTCAGCGTCTTCACGCGCGACCGCGCGGTGGTGCCGCGCACAATCGAGTCGTCCACGATCACCACGCGCTTGTCTTTCACGAGCGAGGCGATCAGGTTGAGCTTCACCCGCACATTAAAATCGCGGATGAGTTGCGTGGGGGCCAGGAAGCTGCGGCCCACGTAATGGTTCCGGATAAAGGCCATCTCGTAAGGAATGCCCGATTCCTCGGAATACCCCATCGCGGCGCATACCCCGCTGTCCGGCACCGGGATCACCAGGTCGGCTTCGATTTGATGCTCCCGCGCCAGTTGCCGGCCCATTTCCTTGCGGACTTCATAGACGGAGTGACCGTTAATCACACTGTCCGGCCGCGCAAAATAGACATATTCAAACACGCACAACGCCCGCTTCGTATGTTCGGGAAAGGCTTTAATGCTCGTCAGGCCCTTGTCATTGATAATCACGACCTCGCCCGGTTCCACATCCCGCACAAAAACCGCGTGGATGAGGTCAAACGCCGTCGTCTCGCTCGAAAGCACCCACGCTCCATTGTCCGTGCGGCCGATCGAAAGTGGCCGGAAGCCGTGGGGATCCCGGGCGCCGATCAATTCCTTTTCCGTCATGATTACCAACGAATAAGCCCCCTCGATGCGGCGCAGCGTCTGCACGATGGTGTTCTGGACGTGACCCAGGGTGGGTTGGGCCAGCATCATGATGATAATTTCGCTGTCCACCGTCGTCTGGAAAACCAGCCCCTTGCTTTCCAATTCATCGCGCAAAATAGCGGCGTTCGTGAGGTTGCCATTGTGCGCCACGGCAATCTGCCCGCGCATGCAGTCCACCGTAAGCGGCTGTGCATTGCGCAGGGAGGAGGCGCCGGTGGTGGAGTAGCGGGTGTGCCCAATGGCCCGCTGGCCATGGAGTTCATGCAGCACTTTCGGATCAAAAATATGCGGCACCAGACCCATGCCATGGTGCTTGTAGAACTTGCCATCGTGACAGGTGACAATGCCGGCGCTCTCCTGGCCACGATGCTGCAGGGCATAAAGGCCGTAGTAGGTTAACTCGGCTGCATTCGGATGACCGAAAATGCCGAAGACCCCGCAATAATGTTTTGGGTAATGTTTGGATTGCATGGTTTGCCGCTTGCCGCGCGCGCTGAATTGGAACAAACGCCACTCTCCGGCGCAAGCCGGAACCGTGACGATTTATGGCCGGTGGGGAGCGGCATCCTGGACCAAAACCACCGATCCGGGTGCGCCGCTGGTCGCACGCAACGGATTTTGCCCGGGACACCGCATTAATTTCCGCATTTTCGGGTCGTTTCGGTGCACTTGGCGCTTTATTGCCAGCCAGTGAGGGGCTAGGCTGTGACGGGTGAAACCACCAAACTCCCCATGAAAAAGAGCCAACTGCGCCCCCTCTGGCTGCGGAAACGCGTGTTCCTGCCGCTATGCCTCATCCTCGGCCTCATTGGTGCCACGGTCATCGCCCTGCTCCGCTCCGACGTCTCCTCCATCGTTATCTACAATGAAACCGGGGGGATTCTGCCCCCGTTGCTCGTGCGCGCCTGCAGCCAGACCAAAGCCTACCCGGCCTTGCAGGATCAGGAATCCGTCCGCTTCAAACTCGAGCCCCGCGGCCCCACCGGGACGGTTCACATGGAAATGGCCACTGATCCACCTTGGAGTTGGGACAGCGAAAATCCCATTCCTTCCCACGGCGGCTACCGCCTGACCATTCGGATCGAACCGGGCAACCAGGTGGAGGCGTTCACCGATATATCATGGTGGCGCGGCACGTTTTTTAATATAAATGCTCCTCGTTGACCGGGAAATCACTATGAAAAACCTGACCATCGTTTCCGCCTGCGATCGCAATTATCATTGGGGTGCCTTCATTCTCGCGGCCAGTTGTGCGAAGCATTTGCCCACCACCCCCGTCCACATCCTTCAGACGGGGTTCACCGCCGAAGACATCGCCTTGCTGGAGCAATTTCCCACGGTAAAAGTCCTGCCGCTGGAGGACAATGACCCACGGAACGTCGCCAATCGCAAATCCGAGGCGCTCCTGAGTGCCAGCACGGAGTACGTCGCCTGGCTGGATGCCGATTGCATGGTCATCGGCGACATCAGCAGTTTTCTCCTCCCCACGAACGGGGAATTTCAAATCCGGATGCGGCAACCCGCCGAAAATGCCTGGGTCTGGCGCAATCATTATGCCCCGGGCGAAGCCGCCGGCGGCCTGCCCCAATCCGTGCTGAAACAATGGCAGGCCGACGTGGGCCAGCTCAAAGTCCCGCTGGTGAACACCACCTGTGTGACCAACACCTTCGTCCTGCACCAGCGCCACCTGGATTTCATCCGGCAATGGAAATCCCAAATCGCCAAAGTCATCCCCCCCAGCCATGCCGGGGTGGTGGATAACCGCAACCCCGCTTATTTCATGACCGATGAATCCGTCATGAGTTCGCTCCTGGCGTTTTCCAATATTGCCCCGCCCATCAGCGAATTCCGGCTGGACCGCGAGGCCAACCGCCACGTGGCCCATTTCGGCGCGAACCCCAAGCCCTGGAAAGACTGGTGTCTCCGCCACTGGTACTGCCATCCGCACATGATGGAATTGTTCGACTGGCTCCAGCAATCCGGCCACCGCACCCATCCCATCCCGTGGAGCCTGCAAAAAAAGAACCGGCTGCCCGCCCACCTCCGCGCGCTCGCCGGCGATGCCCGGGCCCGGCTGCGCGCCACCGCCGGCAAAATGCTGCGAGTGATTGGGGTTAAAAAGAAATAAGCCGCGTTTAGATTGTAAAACCTGGCAAGCGGGCGGTGGGCAAGTTTCAATAAACAATTACAGATGACATCAATCCGTCGAGCCACCATCGCCAACCTTTCTAAGAATAGGGATTGGTGCATTCCGGAGCGAAATTATTCCCAGTAATGGCAGTGGGCGGCGCAAATTTTTCAGTGTAAAAATTTTTTAGCAGGGCGTGTCTTAGGTTGCGTTTTAGGAATCCATGTTGAGGTAAATATTTCCAATTTCCCATTCATCACTGGTCTCGGCCAGGATCGCCCTGAGGAGGCGCAGCTGGGAGGCCTCGTTGGGAAAGAGGCCGGCACCCTGGTCGCCGGCTGGACAATTCCAGGCCGCCAGCCTATGATGTGTTCCCAGCAATTACCATTGTAAAATTACCATGAAAAATGCCCTGACCCTGCTGCTTGGTCTGAATTTAATCCTCGCCGGCCTGGCCAGTGCCGCCGAGGAACGGCCGCCCAAGCAATTCGCCCAGCCGGACCGCATCCATTACGACGGCCATTGCCTCACGATTGACGGCCAGGACACGCTAATTTTCAGCGGTGCCTTCCACTATTTCCGGTGTCCCAAGGAACTCTGGCGCAGCCGGTTTCAAAAGATCAAGGCAGCGGGCTTTAATGCGGTGGAATCGTATGTGCCCTGGAACTGGCACGAACGTGCCCAGCCGGCGGGCCTGGATGATTTCTCCAAGGTGGACCTGACGGATCTCAAAGACTGGCTCAAAATGGCGGAGGATGAGTTTGGCCTGTATGTGATCATCCGGCCGGGTCCGTACATCTGCGCGGAATGGGATGGCGGGGGCTATCCCCGCTGGCTCCTGAATTTCAAGCCCGCGCAACCCCGGCGCCCGGACATGTGGCTGCGCTCGGATGACGCCACTTACCTCGCCTGGTCCAAGCATTGGTACGACGCGGTCTGCCCGGTGCTGGCCGCAGAACAGCTTACCCACAAGTCGAAAGGTGCCCACGGCATCATCCTCTTTCAGATCGAAAATGAATACGATTTCAACGTGGGCAGCCGCGAGGCCAAAGAAAACCATCTGCGCGCCCTCTATCAATACGCCAAGGCCGACGGCATTGAAGTGCCCATCATGACGTGCTGGACCAAGGAAATTCGCGGCAGCACGGATCCCCTGCTCAGCCAGGTGTTTGACGGGCCTAATGAATATCCGCGCTGGAACGTAAAAAATGTCTACCGCGACGTGCTCAAAGCCAAAAATGCGCAACCGAATGCCCCGGGCATGGTTCCCGAGTTGCAGGGTGGCTGGTTTTCCCAGATCGGCGGGGTGCTGAGCGAGGATCAAGATGGCGTAACCGCCGCGGAGATCAATGGCGTGACGCTCATGGCGTATGCCGGCGGCGCCACCATCACCAGTTATTACATGCTGCACGGCGGCATTCATGTGGATGGCTGGGGTGCGCGTTCCCTCACCACCTCTTATGATTACAACGCCCCCATCCGCGAGCACGGCGGTGTGGGCGACCGTTATTACGCCGTGGCGGCCATTGGCAACCTGGTGAAAAAGTACGGTCCGGCCATCGCCCGTTCCGATCTCGTGAATTGCACGTGGGATGCCACCGATAAGAATCTGGATTTCCTGGTCCGGCGCAATCCCAACGGCCAGACCTTTGTCTTCTGTTTCAATTCCGACCGCTCAGCCCCCCGGCAGGGTGAAGTCGTATTGAAACCCGACAGCGGCGATCCCATTCCCGTGAAATACAACCTCGAGCCGTTCGGCATGAAGGTGCTCTGCCTGCCCTCCGGCGAATGGCAGCCGCAGCCGGTCACGCCACCGGAACGTCCGGCAGATCCCGCCCCGGTGCGGATTGCCAGTGCCCTGACCCATCCCGAAACGGCCAGCCAGGGCTGGCAGCCTGTCAAAGACGGGGATTCGCTCCCCAGCCTGGGCATCTTGGACACCCGTTTCGTGCTCTACCGCACGCACTTCAGCCTGACTGCGGAGCAATTGACCCATCTGCCGGCGCTCCAACTCAGCCTGTTCCGGGCGGACAATGTGGTGGTATCGGTAAATGGGCGGTTGTTGCAAAACGATCCCGCCGGCGGCCGCCAAAAGAATTTCGACGCGGAAAATGGCGCCCTGTTAAAGCGCGCCGCCCAAAACCAAAAAAACCTGGTGCTGAACCTGGCCGGGTACTTGCACCCGGGGGACAATGACATTGTGCTGCTTTATGAAAATGCCGGGCAAAGCAATGGTGGCAAGGGCATGGAAGAGCTGGCCGGGCTGGTCTCCGGTCAATTGTGCAATGCCATTCCGGCCGGGCAGCCGCTCGTGAACTGGCGCTCGCATTTGGTAAATGACGATGGGGTGTCGCTCACCGGAGTGGACGTGGATGATTCCAGCTGGGGCAAATTTACCTTGCGCCAGGATATCAAAGGCGCAGCGGGACATGTGCTGGATGACCACCAAGCCACGGCAGTATTCCGCACCACCATCGAATTGACGGCGGCTGATCTGGCCCCCAACACCCGGTTGCGATTTGATTCGATTGATGATACCGGCACGGTCTATGTGAACGGCCAGGCGGTTGGTCAATCCAGCGACTGGTCCGAGCCCTTTGAAAAGGACGTCACCGCAAATCTGAAAGTGGGGCGCAATGTGATCGCCGTGATTGTCACCAACAAGGATGGCATGGGCGGCCTCACCAAGCCCGCACGGTTGTATGCCCAACCCGTCACCCATCTGGCCCTGAGCTGGGAGCTCGCCCCGCAACTGGATGGCGTGGCCGCCCAATGGTATTCCCCCGCGAACGTCCCCAGCGGCTGGACCACCGTTCCCCTGGATGTGACCAACCCCCTCGCGGTCAAACAAGGCGACATGCCGGCCGGCCCGGCCACCGACCTGGCCACTTGGTATCGCCTGGAATTCACCCTGCCCGCCGCCGCACCCAATACCTGGGCTCCCTGGGGCGTGGTGCTGGCCGCCTCGGGCAACGGCTGGATTTACTTGAACGATCATCCCTTGGGCCGTTATTGGGAGGCGGGGCCACAACGGAAATTCTATCTCCCGGAATGCTGGATGAAAACGGGGCCCGGCGAGAAAAACGTGCTGACCCTCTGTCTGCGTCCCCTGGGCAAAGGTGCGGTATTGAGCGCGGCTGAAGTGGCTCCGTACGCGGGATTCGCGGAAAAGCGGTGATAAACAATGGTGCGCGCGGCGGGAGTTGAACCCACAACCTTCGGCTTCGGAGACCGACGCTCTATCCAGTTGAGCTACGCGCGCATCGCGTTGAGATGATGAGGCGGTGTGTCCGGTGGACGGGTAAACCGATCAAGATCATCTAAGCATGATTATGCCCGGTTCGCGCTGGCGGGCAAGCAAATCCGCGACCGCATATCTGGCGGCGGGACGGTTCCTGGGCCATCGTGCTTGCGGGACGGGTCGGCAAAGCAGGCGGCGAGGGTCCATCTGGCGCAGGAGCTGGGTGGCCAGGAGCAGGAGGAGCAGGGCCAGGGCGGCATAAAAACTGCCAGGTTCCGGCACAGGGGAAACCAGATGGATGTCCAGTGTCCAGCTTTTTAAGGTGGCGTTACCACCGCCACTCATGGTGGAGGCCAGGAACAGTTGCCAGTTGCCAGTTAAATTATCCGGGGTGCAGCCCAGCGTGCCCATTGGGTTTTTGGGCTGGTAGTTGCCAGTCAGGGTGGTCCCATAGCCGTCGGTGACGGACTGGATATTGACGGTGGCATTGTCGGCCAGGGTGATATTCATCCCGGATGAAGCTGCTCCAAAGCCATCGGCCGCCGTGCCTGGCCGGTCCATAAGGGTAACCATGCGACCGTTCGGGGCCACTAAAAATCCAAACAAGGATCCGTTGTAACCGCCCGTTAGCTGAATGCCCAGGGAGATGGACGCGACCTGGTTCGCGCGCGGATCAATGATGGTTTGAGTAAAAAAACCCTTGGCGGTCAGGCCGGTGGGATTGCCCTCGGGAATGGTCTGGTCCGCGGTAAAGGACTGGCTCAGTTCGATCGCGCCCCACGTCGGGAGGGTCATGAGCGACAAGACCAAGATGAGCGAGAGCTTCCTGGGAAGGCGTGGATAGGTCATGGGTATGAAGCCTAGGGATGCCAGGCCAGGCGATAATAGGCAGTGCCGGGGGTTTGGCCCCCCAAATCAGGGAAACTATCGCTGATATGAAACTGGCCGCTGGCACCGACGGTGTTGGTGGCAATGTTTACCCAACCCAAATCCTGACTTAAATTGGTGCTGCGTTGCGTCTCGTAAACGTAGCCCGGAATGCCGAGAAAGCTGGCCGTGACCACCCCGCCACTGACCTGAATGCCCGCAGTTTGCTGGCCTGCCACAAAGGGGGTGGTGGTGATTTGGATTAACCCAGTGTTGGTCCCGCCTTGCCCGTCGGTAATGGCATACGTTATTTGGTCACTCAAATTCAAACTGGCCGGATTAGGGTAAAGGATCACCACACCGTTGGTCCGCACGGTCACGCTGTTGGCCGTGACCAGGTTGAGCCCGGCCAGAGTCACGGCGTCGCCGTCGGGATCGGACCACGCATTGGTGAGTTGCGACCAATAGATAATCAGATTCAGCCCCGCCGTGCGGGTAAGGTTGACCGGTGCGGCCACTGGCGGATGGTTGGTCACCACTTGAATGAGGCTGGCCGTGGTGGCGGCATAGTTCAGATCACCACGGTAACTGGCCTGTACCCGGTTGGTAGCGGCCCGGGGTAGTTGATTGACGGCCGGACTGGCGGCACTGCCGCCCGCGAGCAGGTTGGTGCTGAAGGGCACCCCGTTGGTTAAAAACACCATGACGCCGGTGGCATTGGCGGCAGTTTGTCCGTTGGTCTGCACCGTGGCGGTAAATACCAGGCTGGCCAGATAACCGCCCGGATTGGCACTACTGGTCAAAATCAGCGCCGGGACGGGGACGTTAGAGCGGACCGGATTTTGGTTCCAAAACCCGGCAATCAGTGGATTCACGCCGCCGGCCACCGGCTGGCCCAAGGTGCCTCCGGCCTGCATTACCGCCGTCTGGCTCAGGCCGCCCCCCCCGGCGATGACGGAGTGCAGCAGTACTACTTGGGCCAGCCCAAGCCGGGGTAGGAGCAGCAGCAGCAAACCGGCCAGGCAGAGCGTGCGTCTCATTTGATTTGCACCAGAATGCCATTTTGGAAAACCAGCATGTTGGTCTTCCCGCCCGGCACGGTCACGGGCAAATTCGTGGTCAGACCACCTGTGATGGCACTGGCGGACACATTGGTCAGACCAGTGCCGCTGCCATTAAAGTTGCCATTAAAATTAGCCACCGGTCCGCTGGCCTGGGCGCTTATTGCCACCGTGGAGGCGTTGGTCAGCACCGTCAGGGAGAAGCTGTTCTGGTTGGCGCTGGCGAGATCCGGCTGGCCATCCCCGTTTAAATCCGCCGCCACCAGGGCGCTGGGATAGCTTCCCACCGTCAGATTGGTGACCCAGACAAAGGATCCGTTATAATTGTTGAGCAACACATTCAAGGTATTGGCGGCTTTGTCGGCCACGATCAAATCCGTATAGCCGTCCAAATTCACATCGGCGGTCGCAAGGGCGGCCGGTCCGGAGCCCACGGCGAGGGTGGTTTCGCGGCCAAAGCCGCCTGCACCATTGTTCGTAAATAGGGTCAGGGTGTTGTCGTTATAATTGGCGGCGACCAGCGCGGGCTGGCCATTCCCATAGACATTTACCAGGGCCACAGCCGAGGGCGCGCCACCGGCAGTTAAGGTGGCCGCCAGCAAGAAGCCTCCAGCGCGGTTGTTGGTCAGGACGGTCACTGTGCCGTCCCCGGAATTGGCCACGACCAGGTCCACCCAGCCATCCCCGTTCAGATCGCCGGCGGCAATGGCAAGGGGGTTGTTCCCCACGGCGCAGGTGGCGTTGCCACCCATGATGCCAGACCCGTTGTTGGTGAAAACACTGAGCGTATTGTCCCCATAATTCACGGTAATAAAATCCGGTTTGCCATCGCGGTTCACATCCGCGGTGATCAGGGCGACGGGCTGGTTGCCCGTGGGGAGCGGCACCTGGCTGCCCAGTCGACCGGTGCCATTGTTGGTGAGCACCTGCAAGGTATTATCCCCCCAATTGACACAGGCAAGGTCGGCAGCGCCATCGCCGTTAATATCCGCCGTCGCCAGGGCCATCGGCTGGCTGCCCACGGGAATCGTGGCGTTGCTGCCAAAACTACCATGAGTATTGTTGGTAAAAACTGTCAAGGAGCCGCTGCCGCTGTTGGCTGCCACCAAATCCAGGCTGCCATCCAGGTTAACATCCGCCGCGACCACCGCCTCGGGATAATGCCCGGCGGGCAAGGTGGCCGCGGGAGCAAAGGACAAGCTGGAGTTGGTATAGGGCGGAATGGTCGTCCACGTAAGGGAGTTGCCGAAGAAGCCCAACACAAAATTCGTGGTCGCCAGGCCATTGGTCACGGCGCTGGTGACGAAGCCATTGGTGGCGGGAATTAGCGGCGCGCCCGTCAGGTTGGCATATACCAGATTCGTCAGGCCAGCACCGTTGCCGGCGAAACTGGAGCTGGTGATCACGGCGTTGGCGATGTTCAAACCCGGCACCACATTGCTGGCCAGGCCGGCCACGGTCGCACTAGCAGCGGTGGTGGCGTAAAGCGCATAGGGTGTGGGGGTGATGAGCTGCCGGGGCGGCAGCAGATAATAAGCCCCGCCAGCATTGGTTTGCACCGCCACCTCGAGCCAGTAACTGGCCCCGGTGAAAATGCCGGGACCAAAATCGACCGTGGTGGCAAAGAGTCCGTTGGTAAAGAGCACGGCCGAATTGGTAGTGCCCGAGATACGGGTGCCGTTGGTGGCAGTGGGGTAAAGCGTGAAAGAAACCCCGAACGAACCGTTGGCGGGGGTGCCGGCGGTATTTAAGAACCCCTGGTAGTTAAAGGCCGTGCCCTGGGCCGCCACCCGGCCGGCGGGGAGGCTGACACACCCCAGCGCCAGCATCAGTATTAATGGCTTATGAAAGAGTCTCATCGTTGGAAATAGTTAGCAATGGCCCCCTTAGGATTGGTTCGGGGATGAGGCCTTGTGTTCGCCATCCGCCCACTTTTTTTGGTTGATCAGCTTGCCGTCACGCAATTCCACTTCGGCCTGCAAATAACCGCTAAGATACCAGGACCGGCCCACCCCGTTGGGCTGGCCGTTATGCATGGGAATCTCCTCAGCCAGCGCGCCATTCTGGTGCCAGTGCCGGAAGAGGCCTTCGATTTTACCGTGCACAATCGGGGCTTCTGAAAGCTTTTGCCCGTTGGGATACCACTTGGTCCGCAAGCCGTCGGAAAAGTTATCGCGGTAGGTTTCCGAAATCTGGATTTGCCCGTTGGTAAACCACCCCTGCGATAACCCGTTGAGGAGCCCATTGGATATAACCGAACGGGACATGGGCATGCCGCCGGGATAAAATTCCAGCATGACACCGGTAAACGGATTCGTACGACCCAATTGGTACCACTGGTCGTGCTGACGGGTCAAATTCGTGCGGGAAAGCTCGACTACCGGCGTGCCGGCGAGCACCGGCCGTTGGTGACGCCAACTGGGCACGAGGGCCAGCATGATGCCAAGGCTCAGCACCAGAGGCACAAAGACCGGCCGTAATTTTGAGGAGGAAGTTTTAATAAGAACAGGCAACGATTATTGCAGTTGCAGCCGGAAGAATTGCATCGTAGGACCACTGGTGGGCTGAAGGGTCTGAAGCTGGATGGGCTGTACTTTCGAGGAGTAGAAAGAAGTCATGGTGGCAGAACCCGCCGCCGGAACTGTAAACGAAACGGGTGTCCACGTTTGCAAATCACTGGAGGCGTTTACACTGTACGTACGGCCGGTCATGGCGGTGAAGGCGAGCAGCGCGGAACCGCCTGTCTGCCCGAGAATTTGCACACTGAAATTATCCCCGGGATTGAAGGGGTAATTGCCAAGCAAGTATTCTTGCTTGAGACTGCGGCCGTTGTGGGCGTAATCAGCGTTGGGATTGATTTGCGACAGGGCAAGGTTGGCGCCCACTTCCGATAAGAAAACCGTTTCCCAGGCATCGGGGATGCCATCGCCATTGGCATCCGTGCCAATGGTAAGGTCCTGGTGAGTGAGCGCGGCGGGAATGCCCAGAACCGAATTGGCCCCGGTCATTTCCATGGGCAGATTGGTGGAATTGCCCACCACCACGTAGAGTTTATATTGGGCACCAGCCACGAGCGCGGTGGTTTTATAAGGTCCACCGCTGGTGGCGGCGTCCATGGGCACATTTACCAGGTAATTGACGCCAATGGCGAGGCCAGGCTGGATATTACCAGCCACTTGCACGCCACCTGGCGTGCGTAGAATTACCTGATTGCCAGCCGCGCTCAAAGGCGTGCCGTACTGGTCTTTCACCATGCCATAGATAATACCCGCCGGTGCCGGCGGGAAGGCGACGGCGCGGGTGGCCGTGAGCAGGCCAAACGCCAAAGCATAAAGGCTCAACGAAGCCAGCCTTGAGCGGCGGGGGCAGGTTCCCGAAACAACCCGTAACAAGCCAGAAATGATGAATTTCATAGGGAGAAGGTTTTTTGATTAATTACCGGAATAGGAATAGGTGACGAAGTACAAGTGAATATCCTTCACGGAATTAATGAAGCGTTGCAGGCCCTGGTTAGGATCGGCCAGGAGGGTTTTCCCCGGAATGACCAATTTCCATTTGCTGTTCCATACCGACCGTCCGATCAGGCGTTTGTTGGTATATTGCGAAGGTTGCAAAGCGCCGGTGGCCCCGTAGATGCTGGTGTTGAAGGCCGCCAGGCTGGAAACGGGACGGAAAGCCTGGTGTTTGCGCACGGCAAAGAGCGGTTCGGAGAGCGAATCGGCGGCCTGATAAAACGGTGCGTCGGAAAAGTCTGAGGCACCAATGTTAAAGGGTAGCGGAATGGCCACGTCATCCACATTCCACGTGCGGATCGTGCTCGTGTCCCCCAACGGCGGACTGCGCATGGAGTCGGCACCACAGGGGATCAAATATACGTAAGGCGTGGCTGACATGCCATTGGGATCCAAGGTGGGATCGGCGGGAGTCGTACCGCCCGCACCGCTGTTGGAAACCGGGTTGTCCATTCCCACATAACCGTCCAAATCCACCCCCAGCGAGAAGATTTTGGTGGCGAAGGAACTGGAGCTGAAGGCGTGGTCGCCCGGTCCGACGGGTTGCCCGAAGAGGTTTTGACCATCCGTAATAGTTGTGCTGAAGGTCAATTCAATCCCCGGCACTGCCGCACCACTGCCATTGTCAATTTGCAGGCAATTGCGTCTGACATCGCTGTCCGCCAGCAGGTCGGGCACCAGTCCCTGTTCGAGCACCTGTTTCCAGTTGTTATCACCGGTCGAATCAGCATTGATGCGGTAGTTTTCGGAGCGAAGCGACACAGTGGTGCCATAGCCATCGGGGTTATTAAAGCCGAGGCGGCCTTTGAGGGTGTCATAGTCGGCCTTCATTTCGGCGAGGGCGTTGGCCAAACCGGGGTCGCCGGTGGTGGTGCCGGAGATCTGGGGCTGGCCGTTTTGAATTACGCCGAGGGCGGAGGAACTGATGATTTGATTCAAGTAACGCTTGCCCGCCGGGGTGCCCAATTGGCCGGTCTCGTAATCATAAGCGCTGGCAGCCATCCAGGCATACTTGGCAGCGAGATCGAAGAGCGTATTGTACCGTTCCAAATCTTCATTCTGAAAGACCAGGAAGGCGGAATTTGCCACGGTGTAACCCTGAACCTTGGCGGCGGTGTGCTGCCGGAACGTCTGACGCTCCATTAGAATTCGGTTGCCCTTGGCCACGAGGGCCTGATAACTGGCATGGGCATTATTAAGAGCGATCTGGTCGGCATGGATATTGCCCAATTTCCCATGCAAGTCGCTCAGTTGTTTGGCGAGAGTTACCGAGGAATTCTGCAGGCTGGTGTAGTAGGCATTGGTGGCAATTTTTTGCGTATTCAGGGCGGCGGCGTTTTGAAAATTTTTGATTCGGTTGGCGAGTTCGTCATTAGCCTGGGCAATAGTGATAGCTGTGGTCTCCTTGAGTATGTTAATCGGAAGGGCCGCAGCCTCTGTAAAAAGCTTCACTTGATCCCCACCAACAGCAGTTCCGAGAATGGTGGTCGAAGGGGCGTCCTTGGTAAGCAAGTCCATTTCATCCGAGAACAGACCAGTCGCGATGGCACCACTAGATGTAGTGATGGCAACCTCTTCTTGAGCCAGGTTTTGATCTTGCTGCTGCTTCGTACTGTCCGCCTGGATCGC
Source organism: uncultured Verrucomicrobia subdivision 3 bacterium (assembly GCA_903936645.1). Classification (GTDB taxonomy): domain Bacteria; phylum Verrucomicrobiota; class Verrucomicrobiia; order Limisphaerales; family UBA11358; genus UBA11358. The sequence goes on along the minus strand of CAIZWI010000183.1, from coordinate 22,467 downwards.
CAAAGTCAGGTCATTGGTGTCTTTTTGGGCGTAAAACAGGGCGACGGCGCGATCAAAGCTGTCTTTGTCAGACTCGATCCCGCTCAAGTCCTCGCGAAGTTTATCCTGGGCAACATTCACCGCTCCCGCCGCAGTTTGCAGGCTGCCAACCGCATTCCGCTGGGTGGTCCAACTGGCCGGTTTACTGAAGCCATCCGCACCGATATTAAATAGGACATATTCCGATCCTGGATCATAATACTGGTTTTTTTGCGGCACGATTTTGTAAAAATCATAAAGGTAATTGGTGGGCCAGCCATCACTCAATTTTTGCATGTCCACCTTAAAGGATTGAAAGGTGGTTGGGTCCGTCAATTGGCCACCAAAAGTATTGGTGGCGGGATTTTCGACATACATGTAATGGAACAAATCCGGACCGGTGTAGCCTTGAGGATAAGTTTGGCCGGCTCCAATATCGTCCGGATAGGGCGTGCCAAACAGTTCAATCAACTGGTCGGTATAGGCTTGTTCCTGGGCATTGGCGGCGTCTTGCAGGTCGGTGAGTGAATTCTGTTGCTGGCGCAAATTTTGGGTGACGTTCTGGGCGGCATTAAAGGCCACCACAGCATTGTTCAAGGCTTGCACCGCGCGGTCGTAAATTTGGTCAAAGTGGGTTTGCGGGTTGGCTCCCGTCACCTGTTGCGGATTGATGTCAAAAGGAATGGCGTTCTGGGCCAGTCCCAGCGGGGTAAATCCGGCGTTGGCATTATTCAAGTCAGTTTGGAGCGCAGCAGCCGTCTGGGGCAGTTCCTGGAGATCGGACACGGTGGTGCGGTCAACAATCTGGATACCCTGATCATTTGGGTTGAGATCCTTGGGCGGAAGGATGGAGTTGCCCACGACCCAGTTTAAATACGTTCCCTGCCCCACCCGCGACGCCCAATGGTCCATCCCCCAGTAGCGCGTGATTGGCTGGGTGTTGCCCTGGTTGTCCATGTAGGTGTATTGCCCCACATGGTTGCTGGCAAAATAATTCCAACCACCGGCCGTGCCGGGGACATAGTCCTGCCGCCAGGTTAGATCAAAAACTTGTCGTCCCGAACGCGCCAGAGCTGCTGAGGTGGCCGCAAATTTTTGTTCGTCCTGATAATTTACCGCCACAGTGGCACCCAGAACCGTGACCGCCTGGCTTTGGGGAATCCAATCAAAATTCGGGTTCATCAGGAGCTCGTAATAGTTCATGAGCGCCGTGAGATAATGCCCATAAGCATCACCATGGCCTTGGGGATACATGATCTGGGCATCCGCGGCATTCACCACGCCATCGCCGTTTTGGTCGGTGATGTTGTAATTCAGAGCGTACATGACCTGGCCAGCCGCCAAACCGTAGGTGTAGTTCCACCATAAGTGGTTATAGACCGGGGGCACCGACACGCCCGGGGAAAGACTGTCATCCCGCCCGCGCAGCAATGCCAGGTTTTGCTCCAACAGGGTAGATTCCTGGCCCTCGAAGACAAATTGCGAGGTGGCAATATTACCGTAGGCCTGGTTATCGGTGCCAAAACCAATCGTGGGATTAAGCGAATTGGCCCAGGCAGCATTACCGAGCGTCGTGTAAAAGTCGTTCAGATAACCGGCCGCGAGCAACAAGGCCTGGTTGGCCGGGCCATAGTTGATCCCGGAATTGATGCTGAGCGATTTGCCAATGTTGAGCACGGTTTCATACAGTTGAATCAGTCCGTTATTGGTCAGGGAGGCCGCATTCAATGGCACGTTGCCATCCCAACGCGCACCCGCCAGGCTGATGATGCTGGCCGTGGTGGTGGCGGGGTTATTATACAAATTCTGGGTTTCACCCGCGATGGGGTCCAGGTTTTCAGTGACACGTTTGATCCAGCCTTGTGCCAGGATGGGGTTGACCCACGCCGACCAAACAATGTTTCCGGTGGCGGCATTGGTGTAGCCATAACGCATGGAAATATAATTATCACTGAGGCCTTGAATACCGGCGGCTCCCAGCGTGAACACAGGACCAGGGCTCGTTTGCGGCAGCGGGGTCCAGGTGGATTCATCCGCCCGCGGTACCGCACCATTAACAGGCGGCTGAATGCGCCAATCATAAGCGTAATTACCGGTCCGGCCGGCCAGATCGGCCGTGTGCTGGAAGGTGACCAGCTGGCTGAATGGACTCGCGTTGGCCATGTTGGCCACCACCAGATTGCCGGCGAACAAAGGCGCACCGACCCGGGCAATGTAAACTGTGATGGGGTCGCCGGTGTACTTGGGATCATGGCCGTTGGCGACCACATAGCTAATGTAGCCCTGACCCGGACCAGTGGCGCTCATGGCATACGAATCCACCGCCGTGTCGGAGTTGGTGACTTCCACCAGATCCGCGGCGCGGCGGTTCACGGTTAGCTTGGGATTGATGACATAGCTGCCCGGCACCGCCGGATTCTCGGCCTTGGTGTAAACCGGGGCCATCAAACTATCCACCTGCGAGGCCCAGGCGTGGTAGTTTTCCGTTGTGTTCGGGGAGGGATATAAATTGTACAAGGCTGCAAGGTCATTGGCGCTAAGGACATTTAACATCACATAATTGCCATTGACCGGATCGGGGACAAACTTGCCGGCAAGCACCAATTTCTGCTGATTCGGATCATACCAAAAGCGGCTGATTAAATTCGGCGGAAGGTTGGGAAAGTAAACCAGCCCGTTGGCAGTATCAGTTAGCATCCCATAAGGAACGGCGCTCAGGGTGCAGGTTTTTTGCACCGTGGGGTCGAAGAGCACCACACTGGCCGCCGTATTAGCGAGAACTGCATTGGTGGCGATCGATTGCTGATAGAGGACTTCCACGCTGTCCTGACCGCGCACGGCGGCGAGGCCATTAATGGCCGTGGTCAGCGTCTGGCCCAATTGCAAGGTGGGCAACGGAGACTGGCCGTCGGCCCCCAAACCAGGCCAGACGGGCCGGTAAACAATATTTAAGCTGGGGGTGTTGCTGCTGGTGGCATCGCCGATGGGTGCACCGTTTTGCACAGGCAACAGGTAGGGTACGATGGACCCCACCGGAGGCGGATTAGCCACGCCGGGCCAGTCAAAGCCAGCCTGCGTTTTGTAATAAAAGCGCATCGTGAAGCTATTGGCAGGGGTGGGCGGTGCGGCCAAGGCAGGGGGGCGGTTATACGTCACCACCGCACCGGAATAGGCATTGGTGCTGGTGATGGCGAGGGGCCCCAGCGCGACCACCGAGCCGGTGGCAACGATGGTGAGCGACAGTGGCAGGCTCACCGAACTGCCATCCGTGTCCGCGATGGTTATCCCCGCCGTGTAAGTGCCGGGCATGGTCGGAATGCCACTGATGCTGAGTCCGTTTGTAACATTTTCCAGGATGGCCAGACCGGGCGGCAGATTCGAGGCTCCCACCGTCAGGGAAGGCAGCAAACGAGAGAGATGAATGTAGTAATTATAATTGGACCCGACGACAGCGGTACCCGCAGGGAGGGGGTCAAAATTACCGCTATTGGTATTGTAGGCGCCCGCAGCCAGCACAGGCAGGCCGGCATGAGGACCACGATAGACCCAAAAATTATGTTTGCGGTCCTGAAAAGTAAAACCCTGATAAAGCGAGAATGGGCCGGAGGGATCGGTGGTGGGATTCCAGCCCGACGGCAGATCACCGCCCGCCGCTTGCGGGGCGGTATCAAAATTTGTCACACCGGTCGGATAATTGGTGTTGGGCGCAAGCGGCAGGGCCATCAACGGCAGCGGCATGGGTGCCTGCAACTGGGTGCCGGCATTAACGATGTAATCAAACAGTTTACCTGCCTCCGGAGCCTCGCGCCGTACCTGATAGGCCAGCATGGCGGGACGGCCATCCACATTGGTATACCCAATCAGGGCATAAGGCACCGACGTAAACTGACTTCCGGGATTGGTATTATTCAGATCGTCCCGTAACGCGTAGGCGGTGCCGGCCAGCATGAGGGCGTGCTCCTCGTTGGGATTGAAGCCGGGCTGGGTGGGATCGGGCTGAGAATAAATATTTCCCGAAGACTGGGGGCTGGGCAGTTGATGGCTGCCGGCATTGTCCGCCATCACGATTTGCGGCGCATTGGCCGGCCATTGGATGGTGTAATCGGCGATGATCGAGGGCCAATAGACGGGTTGGAAGCCGAGGACCGGGTCAGCGGCATTACGCCGAAACCACCAAACCTCCAGGAGGTTGTGCCCGGGGATGGCATTCACGGGAATGATGGCACCCTGATTGGCGGAGGCAAAGCCGCTCACAAACGGGTCCACATAGGTATAGGGGTCATAAGAGTTGCCCAAGTTGGTGTTCAAGCTGGACAGCATCGGGGAATTATTCAGGTTCGTATTAATATACCCCGCCCAATAATCGCCATAGGTGCCATTGGTAGAACCGATTTCGCCCGGCGGATCGGTCAGGGCCTGACCCACATAAGCGGGGAGGTTGGTGGCGTAAGGAGGGTTGAAGCCACTGGCGTAATTGGTAAGGGTATTGTTGGACGGATTCCAAGCCGTCAGATTGGTGGCCACGGAGCCGGCAAAGAGAGCGTTGGTTTGAAGCGCCTGGCCCAGGTAGGAGAAAACGCGCTCAAACCGCACTTGATTCCCAGAATTAAACCGCAGCAGGGAGCGATGCGCCGGGTAAGCCGGGCTGAGCCAAGTATAGAACTGGGAGGCGGCCGACATAAATCCGCGCGTTTGGTCCAGCGGATCCTGATAATCCAACGCGGGGGATTCGCTGCCAGCCAAGAGCACGGCGGTCAGGGCGGCCTGCGCCGGAGTGGCCACTAGGGGACGGAGGTAATAACTATATTGCGCAGGATCCGCCGGCCAGACGAGATTGTAATCGACAAACAGGTTCGGCCAAAGCAAGCCACCGACACCTGGACTAAGCCAGTAAACCTGCAAATCATTCGGGTCGGCGGTAAATTTATCGGCGTACAGCGTGGGCGGAGTGCCCGGCTGGAGATAATAGAATTGGGTGCCGACAGTATTTTGAATCGGTGCGGGCGTAAGGCTCGCATTTTCGAAACCATCCTGGTAAGGCGTCAGTGGGTTGCCCAGCGGAATGGTAACATTCGCAGCTACGGGAGCCTGGCTCACGTCGACAATTTCAAAGCCAAGATACTGGCTGGCATTCGCCCCGGGGATGGGGGCGCCCAGCAGTTCCACGAACACCCGGCCCTGGGCGTTATAAGCCCGGATGGCATTGAGGGTCGAGTCAAACCAAAGGGTCCGGTATTCCTGAAATGTATTGGTGGCCGGAGCCGGGGCGGCGTAATTGGGATCCTGGTAGGGCGTGGCCACCTTCGCCGGAAAATCGGTGTTATATTGGACATGCACGGAGGTGACGCGACCGTTGGCCACCGAGACAGGGTGCCCCAATTTGATGAAGGAATTTTCGGTCCAATACATTTTTTGCGGCGGCTTCACCGGGGTGCCCGAAACAATGTAGGTGGACGTGTACAGCAAGTAGATATAAGCCCCATTGGTGTAAAAACTGGGATAAGCGGCACCGCCAGGATTCACATAATTAAGCGGGCTGACATCGGTATAGGACCCGGCGGTGATCCAGGTGATATTCACCTGGCCGGGCTGGGTGGCAAACACCACCCCGGCATTGGGACTGTAATAGTAAGGGTCATTCGTATGATTGCTGGCCGACCAGGGCACGCTCTGCCAGTAGGATGACGGCGGGTTGGTCAGGACAAGGCCATGAACGTCGTTGGCCGGCGGGGTGATGATACTGCCAAAGTTATAAGAAACGGGAGCCGCGACAAAGGGCGTCCCAATATGCACATTTTGGAGCACCAAGGCCACTGTTCCATTATTGAATCCAACCGGCAGGCCCATGGCCTGCGCCACCGGGGCGGAGAAGGCGGTGTTCCCGTTGAGCAAGGCAGCATTGCCATTCAAAATCACCCAATTGGTGGGTGCCGTGAGCCCACTGAAGCCCAGCAGGCCGGCAAACTGATTGGTGGTGGCCGGGATATAAAATCCCAGGGCGTCGGTGGGAGGCAACTTGCCGTTGGAGCCAGGCGGGTGGTTGACCACCGCCGAAATGGGCACCCCACCCATCGCTTGCAAGTTATAGGTGATGGCCGTTTGACTGTACTGAATCCCGATTAATTGTTGGCCCAGCAGCCGCCCGGCGCCGGTCCACAGGGCCAGCAGGCAGCACAGCAGGCAAAGCTTTTGTTTCATAAGAATTGACGACGGGCGGTTGCCCAAGGTTGGTTTAGCGATCCAGGCCGGCGGTGGTGACCGCGGAGGCATCAACGGCGCGCTGCGCGGTCAATTTGGAAGTCTTGGCGGCTTCCGCCAATTGGGTGACAAGCTTTTTCAAATCACCCACTTCCCGCTCCAAAGCGGCGACCTGGCTGGCCCGGGCCTCTAATTTGTCCAAACGATTGGCCAGTTCCTGGGTGGCACTGACATTGAGCATGGCAATGGCGTCGTAGTCGACCGTGCGGAAATCATTCACCTCGCGGCCATAAACGAAGACGTGGTCCAAGGTTTCCGGCAGCTTGACCTGGAAGGCATCTTTCGTGACGGAGAGCACATCATACACCGCGGAGACGTTGTCCTGGCCGATCAAACGCACGCGCTCACCCGGCTTGAGATCCGTCGAGACTTGGACCCAGCCAGCGTGAACCGAAGCCGGCCGATAAATATCCGGAATCACTCCCTTGCCCTGGCTAACAGCCTGGGGGAAAACTTTTTCCACCTGTTGGGCGACCACTTTTTTCACGGGGCTGCTGCCTTTGGCCACCACGTCTTTATAAGTAAAATCGGTCACTTGAATGCCCCGCAGCGTCGCCAGATCCGTTGCGCTGGAAGAAATGCCGGAAATATTTTTGATGCGGGCATCAGAAAAGGCATAATAAACGGTAGCGCCGATGTTGCCGCTGGTGAAAATACTCACGTATTGATTACCCGCCACCGTGTTTTGCCGGATGGTATTGCCAGCGCCGAGGTACAAGGTGGTGCCGGATGTTTGAAAATAGGAAAAGTAACTTTCGTATTGGGTTAAAGCCGTGCCTTCCACATCCAGCGGCGCCTGCGGTGCGGTGGTGTTGATGCCGACCCGGCCGCCGATCGAACCCACCCCATTACCGCCATTTTGCAGCGTTAGAACATCGGTGGTTTCATTGGCAGGCGTGTTGCCCCAGCTGATCACGAGCTGATCCATGTTCAAACTCAAGCCGGGCTTGGCGATCATGTTCCAGTAATTGCCATAGCCATAATCGCTCCCCAAGGAAAGCCAGGTTCCGCTGGCATTGTTACCAGCGATCGTGGCAGCTAAAGAATTGGTAGTTTCTACGTCGAGCGGAGACTGCGGAGTGAAGACCCCGCCAATGCCCACATTCCCATTGGTGGCGAGCGTCAAGGCCGCGGCCGAGTTGACACCATTGGAATAATTCAGGCTCAAGCTGTTACTACCGCCCTGTCCGTAATAAAAGCCCCAGAAGCCGGCAGGGTCGGTGACCGGATTCTGCAAGGCCAGCAAGGGGCTCGCACTGGAGCTGGACAAATTAAGCGAGCCTGCCCCAATCGCCCCCGCCACCTGCAAGGGGACGGTGGGGTTGTTGGTGCCGATGCCCACATTCCCAGCCGGGGTGACCGTCACCGCGGGCACATTGTTGGGGTTGGAAACACTGTTTGGCACCAACAAACTGGCGGCGCTGACGGCGGTATTCGCATTAACCGCGTTGACCGCATTGGCGGAGAGGAAGGAATAGGCCGAGGTGAGCAGTTGCAACCGGGGCGCGATGGTGATATTGGCGCCGGAGATCCCAATTCCCAACACGGTCATTTCCACATAGAGGGTATTGGGTGTGGTGCCGGTGAACAGACCGGAAAGTTGGTTGGTGTGGGGCTCAGTGGCGTAAGGGCTGCCCTGGCCGAGCAAGACGCTGAAGTAACCGTTGTTTACGGTAACGGTTTGCTGCTCGGCGTAGAGTTCATCGGTGCCACTGATGGTGCCACCGGCCTGGTTATCCCAAATGCGGAAGACCACGTTATAATTTTTCGGCCCCGTGTTGGTGCTGCCCAAGGCGTTGCCACTGGCATCGGTGAGGTAGCCCTGGTAGGCCATGAGCTGGGGCGGATTGTAAGTGGTGGCGTGGCCGCAGGTGGCGCTCGCGGCAAAAGCCAGCACCGGCAAGAGGCAGCGGCGCACGAGGGTGAACAGGAGGGGCGTTTGGATTTTCATGGCAAGGTTTGCAGGGGTTGGTTATTCAATTAAAATTTATTGGGTGGTCAGGGTGGCAATGGAGCTGACGCGCGTAAGGGAAAAGGTGCCGGCGGTCTTAAACGTGCGGGTGGCCCCGCCCAAACCGGTGAGGGTAATGGTTTCCTGGTAAGCACCGGCGAGACTGGTGTTGCCTTTGGTGAGGCTCAGAAAATCCGTGGTGTTGGGGGCGACCGCAAGGGTGATTTGCCGGGTAATATTGAAGGACTGGCTGCCCACCGGCAATTCCTGGGGCGGGCTCTTGGTGAGGTCCAGATTATTGTGATCCGGATGATAAGTGTGGAGGAAAGGGTTGGCGGGCTGGTCGTCATAGGCCTCCGCGAAAGTGGCGGTGAGCGTGCCGCCCAGGCCAAGCTGGCCGGTAAAGGCAATCGGGCTATTCGCAGCGGTCCACGGCAGATGCGCGGCGGAGATGCGCCGGGCGCTGTCCAAATGAGAGGCATCAAGGGCGCTTTCGGTGGTGGCGATGACCAGGTTGGTGTCCTGTCGCAAACCATAATACACGCGCTGCAGGAGGGAGGAATTCGTGCCGTCGTTGAACACAATCAGGAAGAGGGGGTAAGGGTTGGGCACCGCGCCCAGGTTGGTGTTGATGCCAGTGACAACATAGTTGCTGTAGGAGCTGACCAACTGGTTGGTGACAACCAGATAGGCGGCATTGGTGGAAATGGTCAAAATGGAAACTGCATAGTTGGTCCCGGCCGAGCTGTTGGTGACCGTGGTGCTTGCCACCAGCTGGTTGGTGGTGCTGCCGAGATAATTGGTGGCACCGGAGATCAGAACGAAATTATTGCTAAACACAAAGGCGTTGGTGTTATAGGCCAGGCTCAAATTGCCAAAGACGGTGTAATTATTGATCAGGGGGTTCACGACAATTTCCGCCGGCCCATTGGTGATGATCGCCAGCGCTGAGTTGGTGACCACCAGGTTGGTGGTGCTGTAGGCGTTGAGTGTGAGATTCGTGAGGGCATAATTGGTGACACTCAGATAATTAGTGGCCGTGACGAGGGCCGTCAGATTCGTGCCCAGCAGCACATAGCCCAGATTGGTCGTCACAAACGAGTTGGTGAAACGCTGAAAACTGAAGGCCAGATTCGTGACCGGGCCCAAAAACGGGCCATTGGTGACGACCTGGTTGGTAATGGATACGAAATTAAAGGCGAGGTTTGTGACCGCCACGGGCGTGCGGTTGGTGGTAACCGCAGCAACTTGATTGGTGGCCACCAAGAGGTTGGTCAGGGCGTAGGTGGAGCGATAGAAGTTAGTCGAGAACGAACTCAGCCAGACAATGGCGGTGCCGTCAAAATACAGGTTGGTCGGGGTGGTGGTGATGATTTGATTGGTCAGCACATAGGTGTTGATCGCGAGATTCGTGACAACCAACCAGCCATTGGTAACAATGGCCACCCGGTTGGTGGTGAAGGTATTCACCACAGTATTGGTAACGTTGAAATAGTTAATCGCGACGTTGGTGGTGATAAAATTATTAATCACTACGTTGGTGGTGAGGAACGGCAGGGCATTCGTGGCATACACCTGGTTGGTGACCGCGCTGAGCAGATAAGAACCATCCGCGTTGGTCGCGTAACTCTTGAGGTAGCTGCCCACCTGCGAGACGCTCGCATTGCCCACCCACAAACCGGCGTTGTTGGCGGCGGTGGCCGAGACGGGCACATTTACCTCGGACAAACCGAGGGAATCCGTAAACTGCAAAATGCCCGCGTAAAAAGCGCCGGGGGAGTTTGTGAGGGCAAATCGATTGACGCCGAGCACCACGGCGACGTCCGAGCCCGGCCGTCCACCGGGAGCCAGCGTCCAGGTAAACAAGTTGGTCGCGCCAGCCGAGCTGCTGGTGGCGAGCGCGGTATATCCATAGGTGAGATTCGAAGAGTTCAACGCACCCTCCACCAGCAGGGGCGGTGGACCGATGATGGGGGTCTGCCCATAGGGCGGCGCTTCCGAGGGCAGCAGACGCAAGGAAATCTGGATGGCATTGGAGGCCACGTTCAACAAATGCAGTGTTGCCTGCCCCACATTCGCCCCATAATTGATTCCACCGGACGTGGGCAAAGTAATGGTGAAAGGCCCAAAATAAGTATTATTGAGGTTAGTGTCGCTCAACCAAAATGCCTGGCCGCGGGTCACGGGCGTGGTGTAAAGGGAGAATACCGGGGCGGGGTTCAGCGGGCCAAAAGGACCACCCGCGTATTGAAAAATTTGCACACCACTGGCGAGGAGCGGGGCCGGGGCCAAAAAATTTTGAAAGGTGGGCGGGCTGGCGGCTGGGGTGGAAAAGCCAATGAAATTAAGGCCGGTGTTGTCCCAAATAAACCGCGGTGCCACGGGCTGGCCCTGCACCTTCCAGGTAAAGTTTGTACTGGCGGAATTATGCACGAGGTAGGCGGTATTGGGCGCCAGGGAGAAAAAAGTGCTTACCGAGCCGGCACCCGGGCGGTAATAGGCGAGCCATTCACTGCTGCCAGCCAGGGGACTTGCCGGCGTGCTGATGTACTGGGCCGTGCTGGGTAGTGTTTTCCAAAACCAGATTTGGTCAATGGGACAGGCGGGATTGAAACCCACGAGGCTGTCGAGCGTTTGACTGGAGGCATCCACGTTCAAGTAAACAGCCGTCCAGCCCGGCTTGAGGACATTGGTCTGGGTCAACCATTGGGCCTGGCCGGAAACCACGCCCGCCGCCAGCATTACCGCCACCAGACCGGCAATCCATCTGCCGCCTGGGCGACTGCTGCATAATGATTTCAAGATCATAAAATTTGTGCGCAATTAATCATTTAATCCAACGCTGGGGCTGGCAACTCTGGCCTGATTTTTACCAGATATCGGGAGAATTCGCCGGCCGGGCAAAAACCTTTCAAAATAAGTGAAGAATTTATTCTGACCCTTGGGGAATTTCCCGGTCAGCGCGCCAGGCAGTAAATATATCTTGAAAGATTTTGGTGTTTCGGGCGAATTCTCTGGAAATGAATGAGCCACTGCCAATGGATTTGGCCCCGACACGCCGGAGCCTGCTGACCCGGTTGAAGCAATGGGACAACCAGGATTCGTGGCAGGAGTTCTTTGATACTTATTGGCGGCTCATTTATGCCTTTGCCAGCAAGTCCGGTCTGGGGGACGCCGAGGCCCAGGAAGTCGTGCAGGAAACCCTCATCTCCGTGGCCCATGAGTTTAAAAATTTTCGCTACGATCCGGCCCGGGGTTCCTTCAAAAGCTGGCTGCTGCTTATTACCCGGCGTCGGGTGGCAGATCAACTGCGCAAGCGTTACCGGGCCCGGGAGGTGGGCAAATTGAACCCCGACGACACCCAGGTGGCGGAGGAAATTAATACGCAGAACGAGGCCAATGCCTCTGCCCCGGAGGCGGTGTGGGATGAGGCCTGGCGCACCCAGCTGGCGGATGCCGCCCTGGGCCGCGTGCGCACGCAGGTGCGACCGGAGCAATTTCAGATGTTTGAAATGTATGTGGTGCGCGGCCAGTCCGGCGCCGCCGTGGCCCGGGCTTTGGGCGTGAGCATCATGACCGTATACCTGGCCAAGCACCGGGTAAGTGCCTTGCTCAAAAAAGAGGTGGGCCGGCTGGAAAAAGAGATGTTGTGAGGGCGCGCCTTCAAGGCCCACCGGCCGCCATTTGGATTTGCACCCCACCCGGCAAGGTGGCCGTTGCGGCCACTGGCGGATGATCCCAGTCCAGTTTTAAAGCCGCCAGTTCACGGCGCAAATCGCGCAAATTCCAGATTAGGACTCCGCCGGATTCACATCCCACGGCGAGCAACCCGGAATCTGGACTGAAATTCAGCGAAGTAATCAGACTGCGATGGGGATATTCCACCCGGGTTATGATGGCACCAGTCTCGGCATCCATGAGCGCCGTTTGAAACATGGAGCACGTCGTGGCCAGCATGCGCCCATCGGGGGACCAGGCCAGGCAGTCCAGCGAATTGGCATCCCCGGGCTTGGGCACCTGCCAGCAAAGGCGGTTGGATGGAACATCCCAGACACTCACGCCATCCTGGCAACTGACGGCCAGCCGCCGGCTGTCCGGAGCAAAGACGAGCGGCCCCCGCCAATGCGAAACTTGATGCCAGATGATTTTTCCCGTCGAAGTGTCCCAGACGATCAAGGATCGAACTCTTTTGCCACTGGAGAGAAATCCCTTGGCCGCTGCCAACCGGCCATCCGGACTCAACACCATCCGCCGGATGGGGACCGAGTCATCCATCAGCCGCGGAGCTGCCGCGGTTGAGCCCACCACCATGCCCGAACCGGGGCTTAGGTAACCATAAGTGGCCCCCCCCATGGAATCCACCAACTCACCAATGCCGCTGGCGGGCAAACTGGCTGGTGGGCCAAATTGCCATTGCCCGGGTCCGCGCTGGTGAATCTGCCGCTGATTCAGGTGGTCCCCACCGGCAACGAGCAGGGTAAATTCGCCGGTCGCCGGTCCTTTCACAAGCACGGCCCCCGCCGTCTCACCGGGCAGGGTGGCCAGCAATCGTCCTTGCTGGGTGTCAAAAAACCGCAGCCCGCTTTCCCCGGCCAGCCCCACCCACGAACTATCCGGAGCCAGTACCACTTGATTGAGATTCTCGTCCGACCCGTTTTGAATTTCCCGGCTCACCACGTGATCGATGAGGGTAAAACGTATGAGGGCCCCGGATTCAGCGTCATAAAAACTCAAGTGGCGGCCATCGGCACTAAATATAAAATCCCATCCCCAGCGAGGCAATTCGGCCAATTCGCGTCCGGCGGTGGCATCCCACAACCGGGTGGTGTTATCTGAACTGCTGGAAACCAGCAGCCGACCGCCCGGATGAAATGCCATGCCGATGACGTTCTGCTGGTGGCCTTGCAAAACCCGCCAGACTGTGTTGGTGCGCGCGGCGGACAACAAGTAAATGCGGGTGTCCCCGGCACCGACGGCCAAATGCAAGCCGCGGGGATCCCACGCCAGTGCCACCACCTTGCGCGCCACCGGCAGATTGACGGTCTGCCACTGGCCGGAAATTGTGTCCAGCAGGACGATTTGATTGGTAACCGTGTGGGTGCCCAGCGCAAGGGTATGCCCGTCGGGCCGCCAAGCCAGGGTGTAGACATCGTTTGGCAGGGTGAATTCGCGAATGCCGCCCGCGGCAAGGTCGTGAATGCTCAGCCGCGCATCCCCGTGAGCCACGGCAAAATAACGGCTATCGGGACTAAAGCCTCGCGCCACCCACCAGCCGGGATCCGACCGGGAATCCCAGGCCGCCTCATGCGGCACGTGCAAGAGCTCCCCACCATCCGCCACCCGCCGCACCACCACCTCTTTAAATCCATTATAAACGGCCAGCAGACGCCCGTCCGGACTGAAGGGGCCGACCCAATTGGCGAGCCGACCATCGCCGGGCAGCCGACCGATTTGGGCGTTATCGCTCGCGCGCAGCAGCAGGAGGTCGCCATTGGTGGTGGTCAGCGCCCGGAGCGATAAATCCGGGGACAAGGCATGTTGCACGGTGCTCACGACCTCCGGGCCGGGGATTTCGGGTTCGGGAGACAAATCGGTGAGCGCCAGGGAGGCCACTGCCTCGCTGCGCAAAGCCACCGTGGCACCAGCTAGTTCCGCCGCTTGAGTCAGGGCGGTCAACGCGGCCTGCCGCCGGCCCACCTGGCCGCTCAACCGCTCGGCGCTCGCACGGGCCAGATTGGCCTCCACCAGTGCCGCCTCCCGCTGGTGGCGCAATTCCTCGGAGCGCCGCAAATTCTCCTTTTCAATCCGTGTCTGCCTGAGATTAAAAAAGGCAAGGACGAAGCCCACCAGCGCCAGGAGCATGGCCGCCTGGCCCGCCCGCCAGGCCAGGCGCAACTGCCGTTGCACCGCGCGCATTTGCTTCACGGAGCGCCCACTCAGCAACAGGGCCAGATCCGCATGCATTTGCGCCGCCGTTTGGTAGCGTTCGCGCGCGTCCGGCAGACAGGCCCGGGTGAGCACGGCATTCAATTCAAGTAGTTCCTCATCCGTGCGACCAGTCAGCGGGTCGCAAGGCAGGGAGGGAAATTCCATCCGGTCCTTCCCGGTGGCCACTTCGTACAGCACTTTGCCGAGCGAATAGATGTCCGCTTGGGGGGTCCCAGGCCCCTCGGGTGGAATGAAGCCCTCCGTCCCCACAAAACTTCGTTCCGAATCCACCGCCGTCACCAACCCGATGTCCGCCAGCTTGGCCACCCCGCCGACGATGATGATGTTGCTGGGTTTGATATCCCGGTGAATCAACCCGGCCCGATGCAGGGCATCCAGGGCGTTGGCGAGGGTGAGAAAATAGCGGATGCAATCAGTGGGCGACAGCCGGCCGGCCTCCCGGACCTCGGAACTCAAGGTGCGCGGACGATAATCCCGCCGGAGCCGGGTGGTGTCGCCGGGCTGGGCGAATTGCGTACTGGAGCCGGGTGCGGTCTGGGCGGCTGGCAGGCTGGCATCATCGGCCAGTTCCATGACATAGTAAAAATAGCCAGCCTGATTATTCCGGCCGATTTGTAGAATATCCACAAACCCCTCGTGGGAACGGGAGAGCGGCTCGAATTTGAGCATGCCCGAAAACTCCCGCTCATAGGGGCGCTCACTTTTAAAGTTACTGCGCCAGACCAGCTTGACCGCCCGCAGCATGCCGATGGCATTCCGGGCCATCCAGACCTCGCCATACGCGCCCGCGCCAATTTGGCAAAGGACTTCGTGATCCGGTATGGCCGGCACAATCGATGCCTTGCCTGGTTGTAACTTTGGTTCCTCTGAGCGGGACACGGGGACAATTAATCACACCTATTATCGCAGGACAAGGAGACAACCCCCATTATTAAATTTACTGGGTGGCCGGGCATTGGGCGGCCATTTGCCGCTAATTTTTCCGAGCCTGCACAAGTCCAATTTGCACGCCCACCAGGCGGGGTCATCCCCCCGCCTCGCTGGCTCGATCCCCACAGGGTTCAACGCCAAGAACAGAGCTTAAGGCGGGCAGGAGTTCGAGTTAGGCCGTGACCGTCAGTTTTTCTGCCATACACACCGGTAGTTGAAACGCCGGTTTGGCGCGCTGTCGCCGGCGAGGCAGAGGGAGATGGGGTCTTGCAGATCCGGCGGATGGTCACACCAATGGAAATCAAAGGCGAACGCATCCTCTGGCAAGCCCAGCAAACGGCGGGGCACAGCGAGTTCCAGTTGCCGGCCCTGATAACGATAATTCAGCCGGGCCACCTCGATCCAAGGACCGCCCGGAGCCTCGGGGGCGTAACGTTCAAGGGTTGTGGTCTGTTCATTCACCACCCGGAGATTGATGATGTAATCGTAACCAAACCAGCCGGTGGCGGGGTTTTGGTCGGCGTCAATCAGCAGCAACATCCAATTCGTGCCGGTGTGCGGGGTGAGGGCAGCCTGGGTTTCCACATAAAAATAAACGTGCTTTTTATCCACCGCGACCTTGCTGGTGATGATGTCGTTGCGACCAAGGTTGTTCGTATAATGCAAGCCACCGTAGCCGTCGTAATCGCGGTGAAGGGTGTCGCCCACGGTATCGCGGTATTCGACATTGATGCCGGCCCAGCCGCCGAAGCCTGCCGCCAGCTTGATGGGATGCAGACCGTGGAGTTCCGGAACGGGCCGCACGCCCTTGTAGCGGCGGATGTTTTGCACCATCTGCATGTAGTAATTGTCCGTGTAGGCGCCCTTGACCGGCCCCAGGGTGCGGTTGAATTCGGCGTTGTATTGGTCCACAAAAAAATAAGGGCTGTCGCGGCGCATGAACGGGGTCGTGGGACGGCCGTTCGGCGGATATTTGCCAGCGATCCATTCGTTCCAATCGTTGAGGTAAATGAATTGGGGGTTGCCTTGGATGGCCTCATCCCAGCGCTGCTGGAAATAAATGCCGTAACCTTCCGGGTGTTCGACCTTCCGGCCCAGCCAGGGCACGAAGGTTGGCTCAGCCAAATCAAACTGGTTCAAGGGCGGCTCACCGGCTTCGGGTGTCCAGGACTTGCCGACCAGGCTGGACGGATGCTGCGCGGGGGTGACGGCGGCTTCTTCATGCTGGCCCAGATGTTTTGAGACCCGTTCATCCGGCGTCATTCTGGCCACGCGTGGATCCCCCAGGTCGAGGCCGAAGCTCCAGTTATCTTCGGTGCCAACGAAGCGTTTCCCGGCCCAGTCGTGGTAACCCCACCACATGGTGCGGCGCGTGAAGAAATTTTTAACGGCCGTGGTATAGTCCACATAGGATGGCTCGGTGAAGTCTGGGTCGCCGTAATGGGGATTTTGCGGATCGGTCCGGGCGGCGGCGTCATAGTGAGGGTTGGGATTGCGGGCACCCTGGCCATTGGCATCCACTTTGGGCGTGCCGTTGCACAACAGCAACGGTTTGCCGTCCCAGTCAAACCAGAGGTCCGGGTATTTGCCGGGTTGATAGATTTTCTCGTACAACGCCTGCACCACGGTGATGACGGGCCCGTTGAAGGCCCAGAAACAGATTTGCGGCACGCGATTGCCTTCGGCCTTCATCTGCTCCATTACCGCGAAGAGCGTGGCCCATTCGTCCCAGTACAGGACGCCGTTGGTGACGTCCAAAATAATGACATCCACCCCCGCATCGGCGAGCATGGACATGTCATGGCGAATGACATATTCATCCTTGCTCAGGAAATAACCGGATTCCGGTTCACCCCAATGATAGGTCCCTTCGGTCCAAAGCGGATGACTGGCGTTGAGCCGGGCTTGCGGATCACCGGCCAGCACGCGGGAGACATCGGCGGCATAGGGACTTTTGAGCTGGTGCTTCGCGTCGCCATGCCAGGTGACGTAGAAAATGCCGACGACACGGCGATGGTCGTTTTTGACCGGGCCTACGACCGATAGGGTGGGCAGGTTGCGTCCCAAGGCATCATGGCCGACCCAGGTGTCGGGGTACAGGTCGCGATAATAGGGGGCGTCACCGGCCCAGACCATGCCGGGCGCGCCCAGCAAGCCGGCCAGAAGTATCGCAAATGGAATTAGCTTCATCATTTGTTGGTTCAGCACCGAGCCATAAAACATTGCCGCAGCGCCGAAAGGTTTCGGCGCCCCGTGATTACGGTTCCGCCAGGACCGGACGATTCCCCTGCCAGTCCAAGCGCACGAAAGCAAGCTGCCAGGTTTTGCCATGATCAGGATTGCCTTGGTAAAACAGGTAACTGCGGCCGTCCGCATCCAAAAAATATCCCGGATGTCCGCTCTCGCTGGAGTTCCAGGCACCGGGACCACCGTTGGCCAGCAGGGGCGAGGAGGAGAAGCGGTGCCAGTGCACCCCGTCGGAACTATACGCCACGCCGATTTGCTGCGGCTCATTATTGTAGGCGCCGGCATAAAACAGCACCAACTCGTTACCGTGGCGGGTCACCGTGGGCGCTTCCAGACAGTGCTTTTCCCACGGCAATTCCGGCCGGAGGATGGGCTGGTCGCAGATCTGCTTCCAGGTGGACCGGCTGAAATCCGAGGTGAGCGGCGCGGCGGCCACCCCTATTAGTTGCGTTTGGCCCAAGGGATCACGGCTGGCAAAAAAGAGCAGCAGTTGCCTGCCCTGCGGATAAACTTCGGCATCAATGGCCCGACCGTTGTTCCAATTGCCCGTTGGATGAAAGACCGGGTTTGAGGGGTCACGAGTAAAATGAACACCGTCCGCGGACCAGGCATGGCAGATGGCGTCATGGGGGCCATTGCCATAGGTTTGATAAAAGAGCTGCACCTGGCCATTCAGCACCCGGGCCCCGGGGGCGCACAGGCCTTTTTGGTCACAGGCCTGGGCCGGGTTTAACTCGCCCACTTTTGTCCAATCCAGCAGATTGGTGCTCTCGGCGATGCCGATCGACCAACCCTGCGCCGCATTGGTCGGCGCTAGTTTAGGATCAAAGGGCGGCAGGGAGAAATACAGGTAATAGTGGTCATGGAAGCGAATCACGCTGGGATCCTTGGCAAAAGGCCGGCCCAGGCGCGAGGCATCCGCCCAACGCATTTCGCTGGGCGGCACCGCCGCGGCAGGTTCCCCGGCGTGGAGGGAATGGTTCACGAGGAACGCGGCAACCACCCCGGCAAAACCCAGACCTGGCCCAAGGCAAAAACGGAGGGCGGCGAAGCGCCAGCGCCAGCGCCCGGGCTCTGTCCGGCAAGTTTTTCCCATGCAAGCGGTCATGCTGGTCGGTTCAACAGTTTGCTCATATTAACCTGGTTCGTCGGAGACATGGTATCAAGAGTCGACTGCGGGACCAGCAGGAACGACGAGGAAGGCTATGGGGGGGGGTTGACGGGGCTCGACGAGAATTTTCCGCATTTTCGTGTAATTGGTTGTATTTGAGTGATTTGCTTCATTTTACTGGTGGGAGGGGGGGCTTTACGACGCACGACAAAGACTAACGGCCCAGGCTCACAGCCCCAAGTCTTGGCAAAGGTACGATTAGGCACGATGGGGTACGATTTGCCAGGATTTACTCACCAGCGCCGGGTCAGGGGACCCGGCCTACAGGGGCGGGGCCCGCACCGGGTGGGGCGAGCCCGGAGGCGGGTGCTGGAGAGCCCCCCGGCGGGAGGGTTGGCCAATTTTTTTTATTTTTTGGCCGGATGTAGCCGGATGTAGCCGGATGTGGCCGGATGTGGCCGGATTCGCCTGGTTGGGCGCGAATCGAAATACCGGTGCCGGGTGTCGATTTGCGGATGTCAAAGAACTGGCGGCGGCCCAACGCACCAGAGCGGAGCTGTCGGTGCGGCAGGGGTGGCTGGGCAATGAACCAGCTAAACCACTCTCATGATGAGTATATGGCGGTGACGAGGTTTTGTCAAATGGAGCCAGCCGCCGGCAGCCTATTTCCGATGGCGGCCAAAAAACCGGATGAGGGCAGTTAAACGACACTTCAAATCTAGGCTTGCGGGCCAATTTGGCTCATTCGGGGATTGAAAATCGCTGACCATGCGCCATTCTGCTGCGGAGTGAAAACCACCGCCTACTGGCTAAAGCAAATCGCCCGGCTGAAGGTGGACCGAGCCTCAGGGGACCCGGCACCGCACAAGCCGCTGCTGCTGCTGGCCATTTTGGATTTGGCGGAGGAGGGCTTGCTGGCACAGGAAATTTTGCCCCTCAGCGGAGAATTGGCGTTCCGGTTCTTAACTTATTGGACCGTGGTGGCGGTGCGGCGGAAACAGCGCCCAGACATCCGCCTACCCTTTCACCATTTGAAATCCGGCGGTTTTTGGACCGCGCTCATGGAGGATGCCCGGCCATCCCCGAACAACCGGCTCACCACCTGTGCCAAACTGGACACTTCCTTTTTGAAATGCTTGCAGGAGACGGATTTTCGCGACCAAGCCCGGAGATTGATGGTCACCAACTATTTCGCGGGAGCGGAAAAGGCAGCATTATGCAGCCTGCTCGACATCCCGGTGCCGGAGGAGTTGCAAATAGTGCGCGAGACGGCCGCCATTGAACAAGCGGCGGCGGTGGAACAGGGTCGCGAGGCCCGCTTCCGGCTGACGGTCATCCCAGCATACAATTACACATGCGCCCTTACGGGTTACCGGCTAGTAACGGTTGATAGCGGGAGCATTGTGGATGCAGCGCATATCCATCGCTTTGCCGACAGCCGCAATAATGATCCGCGCAACGGCATGGCATTATGCAAAAATGCACACTGGCTGTTCGACTGCGGATTATGGACATTAGATGATAATTACCGGATACGAGTGGCGGTAACGAAATTTTCCGAATCCGGCGCGGATGGGTTGCTGCTGAAAAAGCTGGAGGGACGTAGAATTGGCCTTCCTAACTCAGTCCAATACTGGCCAGACCCAATTCATTTGGCATGGCATCGGAACAACCGGTTTAAGTTTTGAAATTTTACTCAGAGCAGGCATCGGAATGGCCACAAAAGAACGCAGAGATCACAAAGTTTGGGAAAGGTTAGTTAGGGTTTGGCCCACCCTTGGGTTCAGTAGAGATGCGGAGATGGTTTCCAGTGGCTGGCATCCCATGGCGGCGCTATGTGTTTGCGGGATAACTCCCACCGCCCGGCCAGCGCGGGTTAGGCGGCTTTGGCGTCTTGTTTGCGGCGGAGGATGGGCTTGCCTTCGCCCAGGACGGCGGCGCGGGTGATTTTGATGGCCTGGATGGTGGCGTTGTCGGGCACGTCGTACATGAGGTCGAGCATGAGTTTCTCGATGAGGCCGCGCAGGGCGCGGGCACCGGTGCCTTTTTTGAGGGCCTGGGCGGCGAGCTCGCGCAGGGCGTCGGGGGTGAATTCCAGGTCCACGCCTTCCATGGCCATGAGTTTGGCAAATTGCTTGGTGAGGGCGTTTTTGGGCTCGGAGAGGATGCTGACCATTTGCTTCTCGGTGAGGGGCTCGAGGGCGGTGACGATGGGCAGGCGGCCGATGAATTCGGGAATGAAGCCGGTGTTGAGCAGGTCTTCGGGCTCGATGTGGTGCAGGGGGGACTCCGTGGCGGCGAGGACGGCTTTGGGGGCGTCTTTCTGGGCGCCAAAGCCCATGGTGTGGCGGCCGAGCCGGCGCTGGATGACTTTTTCGAGGCCGATAAACGCCCCGCCGCAGATGAACAGGATGTTGGTGGTGTCCACGCGGATGTATTCCTGCTGAGGGTGTTTGCGGCCGCCCTGGGGGGGGACGTTGCAAATGGTGCCCTCGAGGATTTTCAGCAGGGCCTGCTGGACGCCCTCACCAGAGACATCGCGGGTGATGGAGGCGTTTTCGGTTTTGCGGGCGATTTTATCGATTTCGTCCAGGTAAATGATGCCGCGCTGGGCGCGTTTGACATCGTAATCGGCATTTTGCAGGAGGCGGAGGACGATGTTTTCCACGTCCTCGCCGACGTAGCCGGCCTCGGTGAGGGTGGTGGCATCGGCGATGGCAAAGGGGACGTCGAGGATTTTGGCGAGGGTGCGGGCGAGCAGGGTTTTGCCGGAGCCGGTGGGGCCAATGAGCAGGATGTTGCTTTTTTCAATGTCCACATCGGCATGGGGGCGCGGAGCGGCGGGCGGGGCTTTGTCCCCGGCGGCCGGGTCGGGCTCGGGCTGGATGCGCTTGTAATGGTTGTGAACGGCGACGGCGAGGGTTTTCTTGGCGAGTTCCTGGCCGATGCAAAACTGGTCGAGCTGGCGCTTGATTTCCGCGGGCTTGGGCACGACGAGTTTGGGCTGCTTTTTCTGGTTTTGGATTTCCAGTTCCCGGTCCAGCACGTTTTTACACAGGATGATGCAGTTGTCGCAAATATAGACTCCGGGGCCGGAGATGAGTTTGCGGACTTCGGCGTGCGATTTGCCGCAGAAGCTGCACATCGTAAGATTGGCGGGACGGGCCATGCGTTTGGTTCGGGTTGGTGAGCGGCTGGCTCAGGTGAGCGCCGGGGGTTTGGGGACGGCAATTTCCTTTTGGGAGAGCACGACCTGGTCGACCAGACCGTAGGCCTTGGCCTCCTCGGCGGACATGAAATTGTCGCGATCGCAATCGCGTTCCACCTGGTCGATGGGTTTGCCGGTGTGCTTGGAAATGATGGAATTGAGCCGGTGCTTGAGCTTGAGCATGTATTTGACACGGATTTCCACGTCGCTGGCCTGGCCTTCGGCACCGCCGAGCACCTGGTGGATCATGATATTGGCATTCGGCAGGGCAAAGCGCTTGCCCTTGGCACCGGCGCAGAGGAGCACGGCGCCCATGCTGGCGGCCTGGCCGACGCAGTAGGTGTTCACATCGCAGGTGAGGTATTGAATGGTGTCGTAAATGGCGAGGCCGGCGGTGACGCTGCCCCCGGGAGAATTGATGTAGAGATGGATGTCCTTCTTGGGGTCGGACATTTGGAGAAACAGCAACTGGGCGATAATGATATTGGCGACCATGTCGTCCACGGGCGTGCCCAGAAAGACGATGCGGTCGACGAGCAGCCGTGAATAAATATCCCAGCTCCGCTCACCCCGCCCGGTTTGTTCCACTACGATCGGCACCAAAAAATTTTGCATGCCTATCTGTACCTTACTTTGGGGCAAACGTAAAGCGACGAAACGCGCCAGCGGAGGCAGGGGGTGTGAGACAAAATTCTTCCGGCAGGTTCATTTTCACGGGTTTTGGGATAATAAGCATCTAGAAGTCTAGGGATGGCATGGATTCGCCATTTCCAGCGCCCCTGCCGGGGCGCGATT
>CAIZWI010000182.1 GCA_903936645.1 uncultured Verrucomicrobia subdivision 3 bacterium | reverse complement strand
GGGGGTATCACTTCGTTCAACCCCCGGCTACAGGCTGGCAACCCTCTGGGTTGAGCAGGCAGGCAGGCATGAGTTGGGGCGGTGTGGAGTCGTGGTAAGGTTATTTCACAAGGTTTGCGCTCAGCGTGTGAGAATCATCCGGCGGCGCTGAAGCGATGGGGCGGACCTTCAGGTCTGAAAATCTCAATATTCAAGTTTAGCGAGTGTACCGGAGGGCCTCAGTTGACGGTGCTGCTGTGGGAACCACCTGGAGGCCGCGCAGGATTGGCCGGTGGCGCAACGGCGAAGCACTTGACTGACATCACGGGTGATGTCAGTTTATAGCTTATGGAAATCGTGCAGGACACGAATGTTTTTGTCGCTGCCCTGCGCAGTCAGGAAGGGGCGAGCGCGGCCGTGTTGGACCGCTGTCTGGCTTTGGCCGACCAGGCGGTCATGGGTGCGGCACTGCTCGCGGAATATGAAGACCTGGTGCAACGGGAGAGTTTGTGGCGGGGCGGTTGGGTGACCCGGGCCGAACGGGAGGCCTTGTTGGATGATTTTTGCGCGGCGGCAACCTGGCAACCGGTTTATTTTCGCTGGCGTCCCAACCTGCCGGATGCAAATGATGATCATGTGCTGGAACTGGCCATCGCCAGTGGCGCAGAACATTTGGTCACCCATAACACCCGCGATTTCGGCCGCGGTGAACTTAAATTCCTTTCCCCGCAGATAGTGACGCCTGCCCAACATCTGAAAATTACCCGATGAAAACCATTCCCTACCGCTGTGATGATTCGCGGCACAAAGCATTGCTGGGGGCCGCCCGCGCCACCGGCACCAGTGTGCAGCGACTGTTTGATAATTTTGTGACCCATGTCCTCGCCGAACGGCAGGCCGAAGCACGCTTCGCGGCCCGGCAAAAACGGGGCAATCCGGCCCGCGGCCGGAAATTGCTGGCCGAGATCCGCCAGCGCATCGCCACGCAGTAATCAATTTCGAGCAGACTGAGGGGGAAACTTCAAATTCCAAAATCCAAACTTCAGAGAAGCTCCAAATCTCAATATTCAAGGCTACCGAGTTTTTTGGGCGGCTGAGGGTCAGGCAAAGCGCGGAGTTCTTTACATAAGGTAACCAAGGAAACGAAGGAGGGGACGTGGTGGTAGGGCTTGGGATGGTTCGCGAGTGGCCAGAAGGACTGAGGGGGAAACTTCAAATTCCAAAATCCAAACTTCAGAGAAGCTCCAAATTTCAACATTCAAGGCTGGGGAGTGTTCTGGGGGGCTGAGGCTGACCGAGTGGCACCCCTCCGGGGTGCGGGGTGGGTGGGGATGTTGACCGGGGGTATCACTTTGTTCAACCCCCGGCTACAGGCTGGCAACCCTCTGGGTTGAGCAGGCAGGCATGAGTTGGGGCGGTGTGGAGTTCAGGTGGCGGTCCTGACGATTTACACTTTTGGCATTTTTCCTGCCGGATAGCTTTAAAACGGGGCGCAACTGCCATTGTGCCATTCGCCGGCAATCCAATTCATGGTCTGGTGGTTTCCCCCGGCCATCGCCTAACCAGCGCGTCACTGGCCGGTTCACCAGCTCTTCGCGCAGCAATGTTGCGGATTGGAATCTGATCCCAAGAAAGTTCTCCAGGCATGCCGGTGGTTGCTGACATCGCAATATTGCTGCACCCGGCCTTGAACGCGGGCTCCCGTTTAACTTGGCCGCTTGGTGATGAGTCCGCCTATCATCACGCCGCCAGCCCCAAGCTTGGCGCAATTCCCAAATCGGCGCAGATCACCTTGGTAATGGCGAGGAGGTTGCAGCTCATCCCAACACCGTTCCCCAAGTCTGGGTCATTGCCCCCCCAAACTTTTCTTCATTTTTCATGCTACCTGCTTCAGGCACCTTTCGAGGTGCGGTGGTGCCTGGTGCCTTTAACGCCGCCATTGTTGAAACATCAGGTTCCTCGGGACGTAGTGCGCCAAAAGTAACTGTTACCCGGAAGGCGGTCGGGAGTGGCCCCGTTGCGCCAACTTGTGAAAATCAATTTT
>CAIZWI010000181.1 GCA_903936645.1 uncultured Verrucomicrobia subdivision 3 bacterium | reverse complement strand
CTATTTCAGACTTTCCGGGTTATCAAGTCTGGTATACTCTGGTTTTGGCTGGGGAATGGGGCCCGGATTGGGGGCGGTTTGCCACGAAAGAACGCAGAGAGCACATAGAAAAATGGGGGGATTTTTACAGAAGGGAACGAAGGGCAAGGCGGGGTTGGGCACGGATGACATTTGGTTTTAATCCGTTTCGGCATGCGGCGATGCTATTTCAGACTTTCCGGGTTATCAAGTCTGGTATACTCTGGTTTTGGCTGGGGAATGGTGCCCGGATTAGGGGAGGTTTGCCACGAAAGTACGCAGAGAGCACATAGAACAATGGGGGAATTTTTACAGAAGGGAACGAAGGGAACAAAGGGCAAGGCGGGGTTGGTCACGGATGACGCATGACCTCGAATATTTTGAGCGGAGGCTGGTTGCCTTTGTTGGGGCGGGAGTTTTTACAAATGGGAACAAATGGAACGAAGGGCAAGGCGGGGTTGGGCAGGGATGGTCAAGGCGTCCATCGCTCACCGAGCAACGACGAAAGGAAAACCCCTCCGGCGACGCTTCCGTGGAGCGGGCCGGAGGGGTTCCTTTTGGTTGTACCATCAACTATCTTGCTTGCTCTCGTCCACCACCACGTAATGGCTGGAGCCGTTGGTCCAGACCCGCACGAGGGTGTGTTTATTGTTAGTGCTCTTTTCGGTGAGGCGGACGGCTTCGTCCGCATTTTTCACCGGATGATGATTAATGTCCTGGATGACGTCGCCCGGTTTGAGGCCGGCCTCGGCGGCCGCTGATCCGGGATCCACCTGGGTCACCACGGCGCCTTTGACCGTATTGGGCACGTGGAACTGTTGCCGGACGGACGGATCGAGATCGCCCACGCCCACGCCGTTCAAGCTGCCGGTGTCGGTGCCATTGGCATTGCCATTTTGGGCCAGTGGTTCACTGCCGGGCTGGGGTTGCACGGTGACTTGCAGTTTCTGGCTGCCGCCATTCCGCAGGATTTCCACGGGCACCTTGGTGCCGGGCCGGACTTGCGTGACGGCGAGTTGCAGGTGGCGGCTGTCGGCCACGGCATGGCCATTGAAGCTTAACACGACGTCGCCGTTCTTAATGCCGGCTTGGTCGGCGGGTCCGCCGGAGACCACGTCGCCGATCAGAGCGCCCGAGGTGTCCTTGAGTTTAAAGTCCTCGGCCAGGGCCGGGGTGATGTTTTGGATCATCACGCCCAGGTAACCACGGGTGACATGGCCATCCTGAATCAAGCTTTCCATTTCGGAACGGACGAGGTTGGAAGGTATGGCGAAGCCCATGCCCTGGCTGCCGCCGGAATGGCTCATGATGGCGGTATTAATGCCGATCAAGCGGCCGCTGATATCCACCAGCGCCCCGCCGGAATTGCCCGGGTTGATGGCGGCGTCGGTTTGAATGAAGTTCTCATAATCCTCGATGCCCAGGTTGCCCCGGTCCTTGGCGCTGACAATGCCCGAGGTGACGGTCTGGCCCACGCCAAAGGGATTGCCAATGGCCAGCACGACATCGCCGACCTGCACTTTTTCACTGTCCGCCATGGCGACCACGGGGAGGTCTTTGCCGGAAATTTTGACGACCGCAATATCGGCTTTGGGATCGCGCCCGGTGACTTTGGCATTGAAGGCCCGGCCATCTTGCAGGGTAACGGTGACCTCTTTCGCGCCATCCACCACGTGGTTGTTGGTGAGGATGTAGCCGTCCTTGCTGACAATCACCCCGGAGCCCAGACCGCGTTCATACTGCGGGGCGGACTGCATCTGGGGGATTTGATTGCCAAAGAACTGGCGCCAGAACGGATCATTGATGCCGGGAAAGGCCTGGCCGACGGGATTGTTCCGCTGGATTTTGACTTCTATTTTTACGACGGCCGGGGCGACCATTTTCACGACGGACGAGAAACTGCCGCGGGGCAGCCCGGTGCGGTCCACGGGGGATTCGTCCAACGGCACGGTGGGCACGGGGACGCCGGGTTTGTCTTTCACCATATCGAAGGCCACCGCCGAACCGGCGAGGGCCAGACCACCGGCCAAGGTGACGCTGGCCAGGCGCATTTTCCAAGGAGTGTTGTTATTATTCATAAATTATTGGTTTTAATTTGTGTTACCGGAGATATAGAGCCAAACGACCATGACGGGAAAATTACCGGAGCATTACAGATTTGTAATGGAAGCACGGAGGGGTGACGAGTGACGGGTGACGAGTGACGGGTGACGGGTGGCGGGTGGCGGGTGACGGGTGACGGGTGGCGGGTGACGGGTGGCGGGTGGCCTGAACGGCGGAGGCTGTTTGCCAGAGGTGCGGCGGCTTCGAGCATGAGCTCGAGGCGTCCTGAAGGACGCGCTCCGGGGAATGGGTGGATGCACGAGCAGGTGAGGT
>CAIZWI010000180.1 GCA_903936645.1 uncultured Verrucomicrobia subdivision 3 bacterium | reverse complement strand
GGGCTTTGCGGGTTACCCGGTGCGGCGGGTTTGTTGTCGCGGGCTGGCTATGCTGGGGCAGGGATGGTTAAGGGAGTCAACGGGTTGGGAACATATTTTACCGGGCAACGATCCGTTTATTCTTGCCCCCAATCACAGCAGCCGCGCGGAAGCCCTGCTCTTGCCGGCGTTGCTGGCGGTGGGACGCGGGGGGCGGCAGGTGCATTTTCTGGCCGACTGGAATTTTTTGATGTGGCCGGTTGTCGGCTGGCTGATTCGGATGAATGACCCGATCATTGTGACGCGCAAACCGGCGCGGCCGAAGTTTTTGAACGCCTTGAAGCCGTGGTTCAAGCCGGTGGCCTCACCGTTCAAGGAAGCCCGGCGCCGCCTGCTGGCAGGCCAGTCCCTGGGAATTTTTCCCGAAGGCACGGTAAACGTCCAGAGCCACCGTCTGTTACGCGGCCAGAGCGGGGTGGCGCGGCTTTCGCTCGAGACCGGCGCACCCGTGATTCCCCTGGGCCTCCAATTTGCCGGTCCGGCCAAAGGCTGGCTGGGAGTGGAGGCGATGACTTTGCGCATTGGCCGGCCCATGCGGCCGGTGACGGATTACATTGGCACCACCGCCCCGGCGGGGGCGGTGCGTGATTGGCACCAGCAGACCATGCAGGCCATCGCGGAACTTTCCGGTAAAACGTGGCACCCACACAACCCCAAAACAAAATATGCCCCCGCTCATTCAAGTATTGCGAATTGAAAACGAAAACGGCCGTCAACTGGCGCTCGCAGTGATGCGTGCCATTTACCGGGACGAAAAAAACTGGGTGCAGGCCGACGAAAAGCTCGTTGCCCGCGAAGAAATCACGGACCCGAACATTTCGTGGTTTGTGGTGCTGAGCGACGGTTGTCCGGCCGGGGTGCTGCGCGTGCTTTACGAACCGCCGCTGGACCTGTACCAGACCTACGGCTTGAAATTTGTCAACCAGGGGCTGGATATTGAGGCGTTACTGCGCCGCAGTCGGATCGCGGAAATTGGCCGGTTCGCGGTGCTGCCGGAGCACCGGCGCAGCGTGCTGGTGGCGGTGGCACTGATGCGGGCGGCGGCGCGGGAAACGGTGGAGCGCAACTTCAGCCATTATATCACGGATGTGTTTGAAGGCGAGAAGCACAGTCCCTATGAATTTCACACGCGCGTAATGGGCTTTCAATTGATTGCCACGCACGACACCGGGGAGCTGAACTGCCCCAACCGGCGCCTGACGATGTTGCTGGACATCCGGTCGGCGTACCAGCGGTTGCGGCAGGAAAAGAGCTGGGCCTTCCGTTATTTGACCGAGGGTTGGGAACCGCAGTTGCATGAGCGGATGGGGGAATCCGCCCGGCCGGTCGGACAGCCGGTGGTAGTTTGATTTTTTGCGGCGCGAGCGGCGCGGCCCGGAACTCTGCCGGGGTGTAATGTTTATTTCAAAGTTTGACTTTGAATTGGACGCGCGGTGGCATGGGGCGTCGTCACGGTCAATCGGGAAGCTGAACCCGGGCTTACAATCCTGGCCAGGCAGTTCCCTGCAATGGTCATGACCGCTCCGAGGACGAGCGGCAAGTCAACCGTGTTTCAAAAGGTGTATCCCCAGCTACCGTGCAACCCGCTCGCATCCCCGGCGGTGCGGGCGATTGCGCGGCAATATCCGCGCGGCTTCCTCAGGCAATTTCCGCAGGGGGCAGTTCTGGGTGAGCTTCAAAAATGGGCGCGGATCACCTCCTAATTGCCGGGAACCATTGACCGCGAGCCGGCCGCCGGCGGGTGGCACGCCATTCAGGATTATTCGTGAGGGGGAGTTTGCGGACAGAGCCGCGTTGGCGAGGGCGCTAGGCGCGTTGCAAGTGGGTCTCTTTAAAGGAGTTTTCGTATTTCAAGCCGTAGCCCAGCAAACGATCCCAGCCGATATGCGCGATCCAAATGAGGCCCGCCCAGCGACACCAAAGCGGGCTATTCAGCCAGACCATGGCCAGCCATAACAAAGGCAGCGTGTACGTGTGCGCCAGATTGTACAGGATGGCACCCATCTTTTGGCCAAACAAATAGCCGAGCATGAACACGTCGGGCACGAGAAAAAGCAGGCTAAAGAGCAGCCAGCCTCCCTGGGATTGGCGGTAGAGCATGCCGGCGGCCAGCAAGGCGGCTGCGCCTTCGACGTGCAAGAGCCATTTAGGTTTCAGCATAAATATATTTCGGGTTGCTCGCTGTTTTCGGTGGAATTCGGGTTGGCTTGGGCCGATGGCTGCGGGATTGCCGAATCCCAGCGGGGTTCCGTCCGCTAGCCCAGGGTTGTCCCGGCAGTGGGACTACGCTGGGTAAGCGGACGCATTTTTATGCAACCCCAATGGGGTTGGCGGTGGTTGGGCGGAATACCCAAGGTAGCTCGTGCCGCGCCACCTTGGGCGAGCGGGCGCAATCCCGTTGGGATTGCAGCTGCAATTCCCCAACCGCTCAAATGGTCAGCTCGATTCACATGCCACCGAAAACAGCGCGGAACCCTATTGCACGGATCCGGCTAAGGTCCTTTGCCAAATCGCCGATTGCCAGCAACAAGAGTCGTTAACCTTTTTTGGCAAAGGCGGCGTCGAAGGCGGCGGCGTTGGGGGTGAAATCGATTTGACGCACGAAGGCGCAGGATTCGGTGGCGCCGTGGACCCGGTCCATGCGGCCGTCCTCCCATTCCACGGAAAGGGGGCCGCGGTAGCCGATGTCGTTCAGGGCAACGATGATTTCTTCGAAGTTAATGTCGCCGTGGCCGAGGGAGCGGAAGTCCCAGTAGCGGCGGGCGTCGGTGAAATCGGTGTGGCCGCCAAAGACGCCCACGGAACCATCGCCGTGGCCCCACCACACGTCTTTCATATGGGCATGGAAAATGCGGTCGGGGAAGTCGCGCAGGAATTTGACATAGTCCACGCCTTGATAGCCCAGGTGGGAGGGGTCGTAATTAAACCCGAAGCGCGGGTGATTCCCCACGGCGGCCAATGCGCGCCGGGCGGAGGCGATGTCGAAGGCGATTTCGGTGGGGTGGACTTCCAGGGCGAAATTCACGTTCTCAGCGGCGAAGACATCCAGAATGGGCAGCCAGCGTTGGGCGAAATCCACATAACCCCGTTCCAAAAAAGCCTGGCTGGTGGGGGGAAAGGCATACAAGGCGTGCCAGATGGAGGAGCCGGTGAAGCCATTGACCACGGCGGGCGTGGTGTCGCTGGCGGCGCGGCCGGGGCGGGCGTTGAAAAATGTGCGGGCGGCGCGGGCGGTGGCCTTGACCTTTTCGGCGGCGCGCTGGCGGACGCCCTCGGGGGAGCCGTCGCCCCAGACATCGGCGGGGAGGATGGCCTGGTGGCGTTCATCAATCAAATCGCAGACGGCCTGGCCAACGAGGTGGGTGGAAAGGGCGTGGCAGGTCAAACCGTGCTCGCCAAGCAAGGCCCAGATTTTTTCCACGTAGCCGGGTTCGATGAGCGCGCGGTCGACTTCGAAATGATCGCCCCAACAGGCGAGTTCCACGCCGTCGTAGCCCATGGCTTTGACTTTGGGAGCGAGTTCAGCGAGCGGGAGGTCGGCCCATTGGCCGGTGAAAAGGGTGACGGTTCTGGCCATATATTTAATGGTTAATTGATAATGGACAATGGATAAATGACTCAGGAATATTTGCAGTTGGTGCCTCATTGTCAATTATCAATTGACCATGGGTTGCGAGTCATGTGAGCCAGGAGAAGTCGTTTGCCGGGGCGGTGCGGATGGTCAATGGACACCGCTGTATGAAGGGGAAGAAATCGGGATTCTTGTTGGCTAAACCATGGTTGCGGTCGGGGACGGTGATAAAAGCGTTGGTGCGGGAGGCGGAGCAGGCGGAGCGCCCGAAGGATTTTGGCTGTATAAATGGCCAAGGCCTTAAACGAGGCCAATAAAACGGAAGGTTGGATCTGGCTGCTCACCAGCATTATCAAAACCACCCGGCGGAATTATGTTTCTGCATAATTTAACTTTTGGCGCGGCTTTGTATTGCGTTATCCGGCCGGCCTGAGCCATTATCCAATTTCGCATGAAAATCCCACCGTTTCTTTTGGCGGCCGCGCTTGGTTTTGCGGGCCTGAACCTGCTGGCCACTCCGATCCCCGAAAGCTGCCTGACGGGCGGCATTGCGATTGGCTGTCAGGCGTGGACCTTTAACCAATACTCGGTGATGGAGGCGATCGACAAGACGGCGGCGGCGGGTGGCAAGGTGATTGAATTTTATCCAGGCCAGAAATTCAGTCCGGACCAGCCGGACGTGAAATTTGATCATAATGCCACGCCGGCGATGATCGCCACGGTCAAGGCGCGGCTGGCCAAGGCCGGCATTCGCGCGGTCAATTACGGGGTGGTGGGAATTTCCCAGGACGAGGCGGAGGCGCGCAAAGTCTTTGAATTTGCCAAGACCTTTGAGCTTTACGGCATCACGACGGAATCGGTGGATGCGATAGACACGATTGAGAAGCTGGTCAAGGAATACGACATTTGCGTGGGGTTTCATGACCATCCACGCCAGCCGGGAAATCCGGGCTACAAGATGTGGAACCCGCAATATGTATTGAGCGTGGTCAAGGACCGGGACGCGCGCATTGGGTCGACGGCGGACGTGGGGCATTGGGTGCGTTCGGGGTTGGAACCGGTGGCTTGCCTGAAAATTCTGGAGGGCCATGTGATCAGCGTGCACCTGAAGGATCTGAATGAGAAATCGCCGCAGGCGCATGATGTGCCGTATGGGACGGGGATTTCCAATATCGGCGGCATTTTGGACGAGCTCAAGCGCCAGCAATTCAAGGGAAACGCCTCGATTGAGTTTGAGTATAACTGGCAGAACAACGTCACGGATGCCGCCCAGTGCATTGGGTATGTGCGCGGGCGGGGCGCGGTGGCGCCTTAATTGTCAGTAACCTTTGGCGGCCCGCCGGCCACTAGAGAGGGAAACGAGATGCGGTCCCGGCCCCGGGTGGGCGGGCGACTTTGAAAAAAATGTTGGTGACTTTGAAAAAGTTGGCGTGACAACGCCGTGAGTTTCGGGCAAGCATGGGGCTGGCCCAAAAAATTAACAACTGACTGAACTGCCTTAAACAGCGATGAAACCGACCCTTAAGTCTGCCTCGACGGGCCAATCCCGCCGACAGTTTCTCCAAACCACCGCCCTGGCCGCCGGGGCGGTTACTTTGGGTTTTCCGGCCCTGGTGCGCGGTCAAAATCTGAACAGCAAATTGAACATTGCCGTGATTGGCGCCGGGGGCAAGGGGGCCAGCGACACGGATTGCTGCAACACCGAAAACATTTTTGCCTTGTGCGATGTCAACCGGAACAACTGCGCCGGGCAGCTGGAGAAGTATCCGGAAGCGAAATATTACCAGAATTTCCGGCACATGCTGGACGAGGTGGGCAAGTCCATTGACGCTGTGGACGTGGCGACGCCGGATCATTTTCATGCGATTGCCGCGGCGGCGGCGATGGACATGGGCAAGCACGTGTACTGTCAAAAGCCGTTGTGCCAGACGGTTTGGGAAGCCCGGCAATTGCGGACGATGGCGGTGGAAAGAGGCCTGGTCACGCAGATGGGCAATCAAGGCAGTTCGCAGGATGGACTGCGCCGGGGGGTGGAGGCCATTCAGGCGGGAATCATTGGCCAGGTCAAGGAAGCCCATATCTGGACCAACCGGCCCATCTGGCCGCAGGGAATTGACCGGCCCGAGGGCGAGGATCCGATCCCGGAAGGTTTGGACTGGAATTTGTGGCTGGGACCGGCGCCGGTGCGGCCTTACAAACGGGACGTGTATGATCCCTTCAAATGGCGTGGCTGGCTGGACTTTGGCACGGGCGCGCTCGGCGACATGGCCTGCCATACGGTCAATCTCACCTTCCGGGGTTTGCACCTGGGGTATCCCTCGGAAATTGAAGCGACCTGTTCGGGCGTGAAGGCGGAGACGTATCCGTTGAGCTCGAAAATCCGGTTTGAATTTCCCAAGCGGAAATTTTCCCGGGCGGCGGCGCACCCGTCGTGGTTTCACCGGCATGACACCCGAACCTTTGATGCTTGCACGCTGTGGTGGTACGACGGCGGTCAGCCCAAGGAAGGCACGCGCGGCGGGCATGATGGTTCGAATAAGCCCCCGGTGGCGCTCACCGCGGATTTGGCGGCGTTTCGCGGCGAGGTGCCGGGGAGCGGCTGCTTGCTGATTGGCGATGGGGGCACGCTCTTTTCCCCGGACGACTACGGCACGGAATTTTATGTGAAGCTGAATGGCGACAGCAAATTCAGCCATTACAAGAAGCATCCGGCGGTGCAGGCCATTCCCCAGACGATTCCGCGCAACGTGCACAAAGGCGATGCGGACCGGATGCACCATCAGGAATGGATCGCGGCGATCAAGGCGGGCAAGCCGGAAGACTGTTATTCACGGTTTGACATTGGCGGCCGGCTGGCGGAAATCATGTTGCTGGGCTGTGTGGCCTTGCGCACCGGCAAAACCCTTGAATGGGATGGGCCCAACATGAAGGTCATCAATGTGCCGGAGGCGGCGCAGTATATTCGCCGGACCAACCGGACGGGCTGGATGTAAGATTGACGAAGGGAACCATGCCAGCGTGGCGCGAGGGAAAGACAATCAACGCTTCCCCCTCACCCCGGCCCGCTCCCTCGGTGAGAGGGAGAATAGCCGTCAGTCGCACCACAAAACCATAGTGCGAGGGTGGCCGACGCCGGGCTTGCACCTAGTTTACGTTGCTTTCCAGGGAATCCGCCCTTGAGTAGGGTTCGCGGGGTTCCCAAAATAAGTCATGCACATTTAATTATGAGTAACAATCCGAATAAAATCCTGTTTTGGGGCTGCTTTATTGCGCTCATTACCACCTCCTATGCGTTTATCAGCCGGATGATTCTGTGCGGCGGGCAGTTCGCCACGGACTTTGGGTTGGACAAGGTTTCGGTGGGGGAATTGCAAGGCGCGGGCATCTGGCCGTTCGGGGTGAGCATCATTCTCTTCAGTTTGTTTATTGACCGGATTGGTTACAAGGTGGCCATGGTCTTTTCCTTTGCCAGTTATCTGATTTACACGGCGATGGCGTTTGCCGCCTATGCCTCCATTCATGGGCTCACTGGCGACGC
>CAIZWI010000179.1 GCA_903936645.1 uncultured Verrucomicrobia subdivision 3 bacterium | reverse complement strand
CAGCGGGACGGTTCACGCCGCGAGTCGGCGGTGGCTCAGCTTTTTTCGTTAGGCTGCTACCATGCCCACTTTAAGCCAGCACGCTTGTTTCAGTTGCCGCAAGGTTTTCAAGAAGCCTCACGAGTATCTTCGCGGCTCGCCGCGACTGTTTGTGATTTACAAGTGTCCGCAGTGTGGCCATGACATGATTTTTATGGGCATCAAGTTTCGAGCGCCAGCGATGAGCGACACTGACGAGTGGCGTCGGATTGAGCGGTGCTTGAAAGAAGGGCGAGATTACGGCATTCCGACGGTGCGCAAGCAGACGCCGAAGCCGAAGCTTTCGCCACAGTTATGCATTGCACTTGATATTTATGGTAAGAGACGAGCCGCAGCCTAACCAGATAGAATGAGAAGGCAGAGGCCCGGTGTCCGGCCTCTGGAATCCATGCTTTCTGGTGAGTCGTTGGAAAATCCCCCCTCCCCGTCCGCCATAGCTACTGCGGCGGCGGATCCGTGGGGGAGAGGGCCGGGGTGAGGGCCAACGTCCCGTCTCCCACCGTGACTGATCATTTCCCGCCCAATCCTCCCACCCGATTACCTGCCGCCTACCAACTCAAATTCCCCCGTCGCGGAGCGACATCCCGATGGTAGCCGTGTGGCTTCAGCCCACGGAACCCGTCGCCAGAGAATCCCCTGCGTCGCGGAGCGACGCCTGACTCACTTCAATATTGATCCTCCTTTATCAATATGACCAGACCCCTGCCAGTGGACTGGGTTCAAAGTTAGTCTTTGCCAGTTTCATTTGGTTCAACGCAAAGCGGAGGGGAGCCTCGCGACCCGGAGCTTTGCGTTGAACTGCCGCCCATATTCCCGGGGCGTCTGATACCCCAGCGAACTGTGCGGACGTTCTTCGTTATATTGCCGTCGCCACTCTTCTACCATGACTTGGGCTTCCAGCAAATTACCAAATACTTCCCGGTTCAAACAGCCGTCCCGGAATTTTCCGTGGAAACTTTCCACATGCCCGTTCTCCCATGGGCTGCCAGGTTCAATAGGATTCATCACCATCCCCGCCTCACCCGCCCATTCCTTTAACGCCGCCGCCACAAATTCAGGACCGTTGTCGCTCCGCACATTCGTCGGCGGCCCGCGTTGGAGCACCAGCACCTCCAAAAAACCAATCACCCCAGCCGCCGTGATCGACCGCGCCACCAGAATCCCCACACATTCCCGCGTGAATTCATCCAAGACCGTCAACAGCTTCAATTTGACGCCATTCGCCAATTGATCATGAATAAAATCATAAGAACACACTGCGTTCGGTCGGTTCGCCCGCTTCCGCTCGGCCTGCCCAGCCCGTAGCCGCTTGGTTTTATGCAGCTTCCGCACCACTTGCAGCCCCACCTGGCGTCGCACCCGTTGCACACGCTTCCGATTGACCCGCCAGCCCTCCTGCCGCAGCAGTTGCGTGATAAACCGATAGCCATAACGCGGATATTGCCGGCTCAAGGCCTCAATCCGCCCCTCCAGTCGCGTCGCCCCTGCCAGGCCTAGACGGCGCCGATAATATGTCGACTTGGCCAGCCTTAAGACCTGGCATGCGGCGTTGACTGAACACTTCTTCCCAGCAATCAAATACTGCGCCGCCCGCCGCCGGGCCCCAGGGCTTACCACTTTTTTGAGTTCACCTCCTCCAACAGCGAGATCTTCAATGCCTGATCGGCCACCAACCGCTTCAGCTGCAGGTTCTCCGCCTGCATCGCCTTCAGCCGCTTGATGTCCGGCACCCCCATCCCCGCATATACCTTTTTCCACCGGTAAAAGGTCTGCTCCGTTATATCATAACGCCGGATCACTGCCCGCGCCGATTCCGCCGTCTCAGCTTCCCGCAGTATCTTCACGATCTGTT
Source organism: uncultured Verrucomicrobia subdivision 3 bacterium (assembly GCA_903936645.1). Classification (GTDB taxonomy): domain Bacteria; phylum Verrucomicrobiota; class Verrucomicrobiia; order Limisphaerales; family UBA11358; genus UBA11358. The sequence continues at coordinate 197 of CAIZWI010000179.1, read as the reverse complement.
CCGCACTGTATCGTTTGCCTTTCATGTCTTGCCTTTCTTTTGCCGCAAGACTCACTCTTTAGCCAGTCCACTTTTCGGGGGTCAGGTCATCAGTCCTCACTGGCCAAGTGACAGAGGATGGGGGTCAGGGAATGACAAGGGAAATTGAGTGTCAGGGGATGGGGGTCACCGGATGTTGATGTCGCGCCCGCGTATTG
>CAIZWI010000178.1 GCA_903936645.1 uncultured Verrucomicrobia subdivision 3 bacterium | reverse complement strand
TTTGGCTCCGCCGCAGATCTCCCGGCTGATACAGTGGTCAATCCGCCCCTCCAGTTTGACCCCATCAAGTGACTATTTTGCCCCGGCGGCGGGCTCGACTTCAGGCGTGAAGGAAATGCCGCGAAAAACGATGTTGGTACTCCCGGCTTGCGCAATGGTCGTCACGCCCGCATCCGCGCCGGTGTCCACAATCCGGACCACCCGGTTGGAATTCGCCCCACCCCAGCCTTCCGTCGTGGTGGCATAGATCACTGGTTTGGCCCCGCTGAAATCCACGACCACCCCAAAACAGCCCTCGGCATTATTTATCTCGGCGGGAATGACTTGGGGAATTTTGAAGTTGTAAGCCAGTTTCCAATCACTCCCGGTCCGCACATATTTTTGAATGCCCGCCACCGTGTCCGCCACATACGCCGTGGTTCCGGTGGCATCCAGGTCAAAGCCAGCGGTTTTTTTGTACCCCTTGGCCGCGGGCACCACCAACGCCATCGAGCAACCCGCGTCCTTGGGCAAGGGCACCGCCGTGCTGCCACTCACATAACTGTAAATTCCCCCCACATCTTCAGTATCCAGGCCATCGGCGGTGTTCAGGCTGGCGTACAGGGTTTGATTGATAATTTCGATGGCCCGGGTGTTCAGCAAGGTCTTAAATTCAAAGGGTTGTGGATTTGGCTGGGCGCGGTAATAGGTCGTGCCATGCAGATCCCCACATCCCCAATAACTGCCCGCCCCATCGGTGACCACGCCCCGGGGATTCGCCCCTTCGTACCAGCTGTTGGAACTGCAATAAACCAAGTTAAAGCTGGTCGCCGCCGCCCCCAATGTGCCGAAGCCACGCGGCACATTCAATTGGGAGGGAACTCCGGGGACCTGTAACAAATCCACCCCGGCATAACCGGCAAAGGCCAGCAAGCGATGATCAGCTGACCGCGTCAAATTGCCCTCGGTGGCCGCATGGCCATTAAAAAACAAGGCCTTGGGGCCGTTGGTGGGCATCGCCACGGTGAGCACCGGGGAGTCGTTAAAATGCGTTGGCTCAAACTTGTCGACAAACACCGGCGCCTGCTTGAGGCGCAAATTGATGTCGCCATTCCCGGCCCGCAATACCGCCAGCTCCCCGGGGGTGAAGGATTGGGCGTGAGCCGATAAAGCGATAACTCCCAGGCCGGTGACCACCGTGCAATAAATCAAATGTTTCACAATTATTTCAGATTAAAAGCCGCCTTCCAACCGAATGGCAAAGGTTACGGCAATGCTCCATATAGCCCCAACCCTGTGACAATTTAACGTCGCTCCCGTGACAATCTGGCGTCTTTTTGGCATGCCCCCGATTGCAACCCCGGGCCGGGCGGAACGGTGCCCGGGCCCGGATTACCGCCAGACGTGGCGCGGATACTTCCGCTGCAATTCGGATTTAATGCGGGGATATTGGTCCCGCCAAAATCCCGAAAGGTCCTGGGTGATCTGAATGGGCTTCATCCCCGGGGTCAATATATGCACCACCACCGGAATCCGGCCCATGCCGATTTTGGGGGTCTGGTTGACATCGTATAGCTCTTGAATGCGCAGGGCAATGTAGGGCGGATTGCCCGTTTCGTAGGTTACCTTGGGCGTGCGACCGTTGGCCAATGCCAGCCGTTCCGGGGCATGCTTGTCCAATAATTCCCGCTGGGCGTGGGAGAGCCAGGACATGACCACCGGCTTCACCTCCCGGTCCTTGATATCCTTGTAGCCCACCGCGCCCAGACAGAGTTGCTCAATAATATGCCGGCGGTCCTCTTCGGTGATGTCCGGCAGTTGCAGTTCCGGACAATGCGTGCAGAGCAGGCGCAGCCGCATCAGCCATTGCTCCACGTGATGATCCCACCCGGGCAATGGCAGGCGTCCCGCCACCACTTCCTCGGCCAGGATGCGCGCCGCCTGGTCGGCCGGCGGTGGTTCCACCCGCCGGGCCGACAGCGCGAGGCCGCGAAACCGCAGGAGTTCCGCCGCCTGCACCCGCTTGGACGTGACATCAAACTGAACGTGCAAATCCGACTGAATATCCTCGGGGAACAACTCGGCCAGCCACTCCGTTTCAATCGCCGTCGCCAGCGACAGAATGGTGGTAATCTCGCGGCCCTCGATTTCCCGGACTTCCGAGGCGACCAGCAACGGACTTTTCTGCACCACACTCTCGCGCGCCAGGCTGCCCCGGCGATTATGAACCAGCTCACAACGCAGTGTGCCCTGGTCCAGCCGGCGCGCCACGCGGTCGCTGAATCCGATCAAAATGCACTTCTGCAAGGCTTCATCTTTGACTTCCCGTGGCACCGTGTCCAACCCCTCGCGCTGGGCGATGCCCAGAAATTGCTCCAATAACGGACCCACTTGCCGGGCGGTGACGGCGTGGATGCCCAGGCGGCGGCAGGCGTCCAGTTGATAGTTGTTTTTGACCGCATACGTCCAGGCGCGCATCAAAATCCAAAAATCCGACGTCGCCTTTTCCCCGAGCATGTCCTCCCGCAGGCTGTTCGTATCGCGGTCCACATTGCGAATCAGCAGGTCCCGCCCCTGCGTGAGCGCGGCCACCAGCGCCGCCTGGTAAACACAGCCATAGGCCTGCGCCGCCAGCATCATCCGGGCGTAACGGGGATGCAAGGGAAACGCCAGCATCTTGCGGCCAATGGGCGTGATGGCGGTCGGCGACGGCGTCAGCTCGGGCTGGGTTTTGTGGATGGCCCCCAGATCCAATAATAGTTCCTCGGCATGGGCCAGTGAATTCGCCTCCGGCGCATCCAGCCAGCGAAATTGCCGCAGATCCTCCACCCCGGCCGCCTTCAAATTAAGCACCACCTCGGATAAATCGAGGCGTTTGATCTCCGGCAATTCCCGGGGCGCGCGATGCCCATGCTCCTCGCGTGACCACAAGCGCATGCAGGTGCCGGGAGCTGTCCGCCCGGCCCGCCCCGCCCGCTGGTCGGCGCTGGACTGGGAAATCTTTTCGATCAACAACGTGTTCAGGCCGCGATTGGCATCATATTTGGCCATGCGGGCCAGCCCACTATCAATCACCAGTCGCACCCCATCAATGGTCAATGACGTTTCGGCCACATTGGTGGCCACCACGACCTTGCGCCGTTCGTACCGGGCCACGGCGGCATCCTGATCCTTGGGCGTCAATTCGCCGTGCAACGGCAGCAAAATAAAACCCTTGGCCTCGGACGTGTGCCGGATGGCCTCAATCGTCTGGGAAATTTCAAAACCGCCCGGCATGAACACCAGCACATCCCCTTCCCCGCCGTGGTGAACGTAATGACTAAAGGCATCCGCCGCCTGTTCCCATACCGGCCGCTGGTCGGCATACGCGGGTTTCTCGGCGTACTCCATCGCGACCGGAAAGGTCCTGCCCTCGGAAACCAGCACCGAGCAGCCTGTCTTTACTGCGGCGGGAGCGGTCCCGCCGGGATGTCGTCGTTCCGACAAATATTGCGTTAAGCTGCCGGCATCCAGCGTGGCGGACATCACCACCAGGTTCAAATCGGGGCGGTGCTGTTCCTGCAAGTCCAGGGCCCGCGCCAGGGTAATATCGCCGTACAAATGCCGTTCGTGAAACTCATCAAAAATGAGCGCGCTGACCCCGCGCAATTGGGGATCCGCCTGCATCTGCCGCAACAAAATCCCCTCCGTGACAAAGCGGATTTTCGTCCGCGCCGAGGTCACATTTTCAAAACGGATCTGGTAACCCACCTCCTGGCCCAGCTGCACGCCTAACTCCTCGGCCACGCGGGTTGCCAGTAAGCGTGCCGCCAGCCGCCGGGGTTGGAGGATCACCACCTGCCCGTGTTCCAAGAAGCCTTGCTTCCATAGAATCTGCGGTACCTGCGTGGACTTCCCGGAGCCCGTGGGCGCCGATAAAATCAACCGCCGGTCGGTGCGCAGCCGCGCCACCAGCTCGGATTCGATGTCGTAAATGGGCAGACGATGAGTCATGGGATAATTAGTCGCGTGAGATTTTTAAGGGAATGCCGCCCGGGCGCAAGTGCCAAGATTTAACGCGCCGCCGCGAGCCCCATGCCCGGCAAGCCCGACCGCCGCCGGCATGGGGCGGACACGAAAAAGCGCAGCTCTGGGTGGAGCCTTCCAGTTGCCCCACGCAAAACTGCGCCTGTCATCGCCAGCGCTCCTGCCGGACTTAGCGCCCCAGCAAGGCCAGCGCCGCCTCGGCCACTTTGGGTGCGGTCAGGCCGTGCTTCACATAAAGCTCCTCGGCCAGGTACGCCGACTGGCCAAATTCATTATTGATGCCGAGGCTCTTGAGGGTGTGCGCAATGCCCGCATTGGAGAGGGCGTGGGACACCTGCGCCCCCATGCCGCCGATGACTTGATGATCTTCAATCGTCACCACCCGTCCGCCGCAAGCCTTGACCGCCGCGCCGATGGTGTCCAAGTCCACGCGATTTACAAAGGGATTGCTGATCACCGTGGCCTGCACGCCCTGGGCGGCCAGCAACTTGCCCGCCTCGATAACCTTGTTCACCAGCACGCCGCAGCCGATGAGGACCACATCCGTGCCCGTGGACAGGACCTGGGCCTTGCCCCAGGGATATTGCGCGCCCGGAATCCAGGTCAGCGGATAATTTTCCCGGCCCACAAAGAACAGGTAGCTGTCGCCATCATGGCCCGCCGCGCGGTCGGCGGCGAATTGGTGAATGGCCTGGTGCATCAACGATTCCGCCTCATCCGAGCAACTCGGCGCGATCACCACGGTGTGGGGAATCGCGCTGGTCGCCGCGAAATAAGTGGTGGCCTGGTGGGAGGCCCCATCAGCGGCATCTTGAAAGCCCACGTGGGAAAACATGGCAATGACCGGCGCTTGGGAAAGGGCCGCCATGGTCAGCGGCAGATTGCCCTTGGTCACGCCGAACTGGCCAAACGTGTCCACGATCGGAATAAATCCGGCCTTGGACAAGCCCGCGGCGGCGCTGATCATGTTGGACTCGGCGATGCCCACTTCAATGAAGCGGTCCGGGAAACTCTTTTGAAACAGGCTGATGCCCGTGGATCCCTGCACGTCCGCCGAAACCGAATAAACCGGCAGGCCCTCTTGCGCGGCGCGAACGGCCGCTTTCGCCAGACCGGTTTGCACTTTGTCCTTCTTCACGGCCGGCGCGGGATTGGCCGGAGCCGCCGCCGCCTTGGCCTGTTTATCCGCTTCTTTCTTTTCCCAGTCGCTGCGCAACGTCTGCGCCCAGGCCGCCAGGTCGGCCGGCACCACGTCGCCCTTGAACAACTCAGTCATCCAGTCCACGATTTTTTCGCCATTGGCCAGCGGGAAACCGTGGCCACCGGCGGAATTTTCCTCCGTGGCTTTGATGCCGTAGCCCTTGACGGTCTTGCACAGGAGGCACACGGGTTGGTGGGGATTGGCCTTTGCCGCCGCAAGTCCCGCTTCCATGGCGAGATACACTTCGGCCAGATTATTCCCATGCGGCACCTGGATCACATTCCAGCCCAGTGCGCCCATCGCGGCGAAGGAGGGCTGCATGCTAAACGAATCTTTGGTGATCCGTCCGGACAGCTTGGTGTCGTTATCCGAAATCACCAGGAGAAAGGGATTCAAGCGGTCCTTGGCGGCCAGGCCGGGAATGGCGGCAAACGATTCGCGCGCCTCGCCTTCCATGCTCGCGCCGTCGCTCACCACGCAAATCGTCACGCGATCGCGCCCGGCGACTTTATCCCCAATGGCCAGTCCCTGCGCCTGCGGCAGGGAGGAGCCGAGCGGACCATTGCTCATCAGCACCCCCTCGGGATTGAGGTGGGATTCCCCGTGCCCGGTCAGCTTGCTCGCAATGCTGCGGAAGCCCTTCAGGGTGTCGAAGGTCATGCCGTCAAAACCGTAGAGCGCCCGGAGCGCATAAACCCCGTTTTCGGCATGGCCGGCGTCATTTATATAATTATACGCTTCATGCCATTCGCGGCCCGTGGTGGCGAACATGATGCCATGGATGGCGGCATTAATTTCGGCAAACGCGGCCGGACCGCCCCAATGGCAGGCGGCACCGCCCACCACCGCATGCACGTCCATCAGCGCCACCAGGGCGCGGGTGGCCCGCGGATCGGCGAGGACGACCTCGGCACCAGCGGCATTTTTGACCGTCGCCCCATATTTGGGCGCGGCTGTGGGCGTGGGCGCGAGTTTGGAAACGAGTGCCAGCGGTTTCAGCGGCGGAGCTTCGACAGGTTTTACAACAGAGGTATCAGCAGCCATAAGTTTTATTTGCTTAAGTTTGTATAATCCCCAAAAGGCTAAAAAAACTCCCGGTCAAATGAAAGAATTTATGCGGAGAAATTTACCCGGGGCGCAGGCTGCAAATGGATATTCCTTCGGGCTAAATCCCATAAAACATCAACTTTCCTACGACAAACGTGAGAGTTCCCCCGCGATCCCGGGTCCACCTCCGGAAAGTGCTCCAGCCGGCAAATATTTGACCTAATGCCGCACCACCGCCTGGAGTTTCTGCCCGGTCACTTGCAAACCCCAGGCAAACTGGCCCGGCGGATTCCGGGG
>CAIZWI010000177.1 GCA_903936645.1 uncultured Verrucomicrobia subdivision 3 bacterium | reverse complement strand
GCTCACCCCGCAGGACTCCAGATTCAGCAACGGCGCCACGCTGATGATTTTTGTCATGCCATGGCTGACTATCTTGGCCACATAGGATTTGCGGCCAATTCCGGGTCCTTTTTTGCCAAATTCCAAGTCCCCCCACACCAGATTACCCAGTACCGCCGAGTCGGGGGCATAGAAGGTTTGCTCGTCATAGCCCGTTTGATCGCAACCCGCCACAAGCACCCCCAAACGTTCGCCCAGTTGGAAATACCCCGCCGCGCGCAAATCATCCGCGTGCCGGTCCCAGATGAGGATTTGGTGCGGTGCCAGCCCGGCGGCCAGCAAGCCATGCACCACCGCGGCCACCACGGCCGGCCGTGTGCCGCTCAGCATGCCGGCCTGGGAATAAACCTTGATGCCCACAATGTCCTGCGTGCTAATCAAGCTCCGCCAGGCCGCGCATTCCGAGACCTGCCGGGTGAAGTTGGTAAGACCGGTTCCCACCATGTGTTCCACCACCGTCCCTACGGGTTGAAAATCCACAATGGCACCCGCCCCGGTGACTTCGCAGACGCGCGGGACGGGGGCGGCGGATTCCGTGGCGTTGGTGCCGGCAGCCTGAACCCCCGGCAGGACGAGCCCCAGGCAGGCGGCCATCGCCACCCAAAACCGGCTCCCATGCATTTGTCGTTGTGCGTTTCTTGACACTTTAGGCTGCCAATGTTACCACCAATCGAGATGCTGGCCAAAAAAAATCGGATGTCATCCTGGATTGGGATGTTTTTGCTGCTCGCGGGGTGCCTGGTGGGATGCACGCCCGCGGGTCCCCGGGCCTTGTTAAGCGGCAAAAAGCTCCTCGATTCAGGGGATTATACCGGAGCCGTGGCGGAATTGCATACGGCCGTCAACCTGCTTCCGGACAATGCCAGCGCCTGGAATTACCTGGGTGTGGCCTACCAAAAGGCCCAGCAACCGGACAATGCCGCCAGTGCTTATTCCCGGGCACTGACCTTGAACCGGGACTTGGTCGAAACCCATTGGAATCTGGGCATGCTTTACTTGGAGCAAGGCAAAAACGACCAGGCCCTTTCCGAGTTCACCGCCTATACCTTGCGACGGAACAATTCCCCCGAAGGCTGGCTGAAACTTGGGGCCACCCAGTTGCGGCTGGGCCAAATTGTGGCTGCCGAACGGAGCTTCGGCGCCGTGCTCACCTTGGATAAAAATAATGCCGAGGCCATCAACGGTCAGGGCCTCGCCCGCATCGAACGCAATCGGCCCCGCGAGGCCGTGCAGTTTTTTGCCGCCGCGATGCAGGCCAACCCCGCTTACCCCTCGGCGGCTTTGAACCTGGCCGTCACTGAGCACCAATACCTCCATGACACCCGCACCGCGCTGTCATATTACCACGCCTACCTCGCCTTGACGCCCCGGCCCGAGAATTGGGATGAGGTCAACGCCCTCGCCACCAGCCTGGAGCAGGGTATGACCGTGGCACCTGCCCCCCAAGCGGTTGTGAACCCGGAAGTAAACCGGCCGGTGCCCGAACCTCTGCCCGTCCAAACGACTCCGCCCAATCCAGCACCGGCCCAAATCACTGCCCCTCCAGTGGTCGTGGAAACCCACCGTCCCCCCCCCGCCCCGCTGTCGGTCCGGCCGGTCCCAACCGTCAAACCCCAGCCCGTGCCCCGGCCAAATCCGCGAGTCGTGGCGAGCCATCCCGCTGTGCCCACCCCTGCCCCGGCGGCCCCACCCGCCCCGGTGGTCGTGCATCCGCAACCCGTGGTCCAGACCCAGCACCCGGTGGTGACTGCGCCGGTTAAACCGCTGAATCCCGCGAATCCCCAAGTGGAGGCCCCGCCGAAAACCTCCCCGACTGAGGCTACGGCCCAACCCGGTTTCTGGGACCGCATCAAACCCGCCAAGTGGTTCACGCCCGATCCGCTGGATAAAAAATATGAGAACACCGGTTTGACGCCCCAGGCACTCACCGACGACAGCGCCTCCGCCGGAGCCACCCTGCCTTCCGCCGGTAACGAACCGGCCGCGCACGAGTCAAAAGCACCACCCACCTTTCCGCGCTATGGCTACCAAGCTCCCGCGCGACCGCATGAGGGCGACCATCGGGCTGCTTCGGGCTCCTTCACCCGTGCCCGTGTGTATGAGCAGGGGGGCCAGTGGATGGACGCCATGCAGGCTTACCGTTCCGCGGCGGAATTTGATCCGGGCTGGTACGAAGCCCAATACAATTTCGGCGTCCTGTCCTATCGGCTGGGTAATCACCGGCAGGCCATGGAAGCTTATGAAATGGCGCTCGCCATCCAGCCGGATTCTGTCGATGCCCGTTATAACTTTGCCCTCGCCCTCAAAGCCGGCGGCTATGTGCCCGATGCCGTGAATGAACTGAAGAAATTATTGAACCAGCACCCGGATGAAGTGCGCGCCCACCTCGCACTTGGTAACTTGTACGCCCAAAAACTCCACGAAACCAACGCCGCCCGGGAACAATATTTAAAAGTCCTGGAAATGGAACCGGGCAACCCCTCGGCCGGCGAGATTCGTAATTGGCTTTCCGCGCACGCCAACTAGCGCCCGTTTAGCCCCATGTCCGGCCTGATCACCCCTGAAACTCGCGAACGCATCCGCGCCGCCAGCGACATTGTCGAAATCATCGGCGGCTATATTCCTTTGAAAAAGGCCGGGATGAATTTTACCGCCCTCTGCCCCTTCCATAAGGAAAAGACCCCCAGTTTCAACGTCAATCCCCACAAACAAATTTTCCGCTGCTTTGGCTGTGGCAAGGGCGGCGACGTCTTTACCTTCGTCAAGGAATACGAGAGCATCGGCTTCATGGACGCCCTCCGCCGGCTCGCTGAACGGGCGAAAATCCCCCTCGAGTTCGACCAGAATCCCGCCGCCGAGCAATCCCGGCATCTGAAGGATCAACTCCTCCAAGTTCACGAGGCTATCACGCAACGCTGGCAGAACTCCCTTGCCAACGAGGCGGGCGGCCAGACCGCCCGCGATTATCTCAAAAAGCGCGGTGTACCCGATGACGCGATAAAACTTTTCCGCCTGGGTGCCGCCCCCGAGGCCTGGGACGACACCGTAAATTGGGCCCGCAGCAAAGGCTATGCCTTGGACCTCATGGAAAAAGCCGGCCTGGTCGTCCGCAAAGATGGCACCGACCATTATTACGACCGCTTCCGAGGCCGCCTGATCTTCCCCATTTGCGATGAACAGGGACGGGTCGTGGGCTTTAGCGGACGCATCCTGTCCGGCGACGAAAAGACCGCCAAGTACGTCAATTCGCCCGAAACTGCCATTTTCACCAAGAGCAAACTCTTCTTTGGACTGCACAAATCCAAGCGCGCCCTGCTGGATGCCGGGGCCGCCGTGGTTTGTGAGGGCCAACTGGACTTAATCGCCTGCTTCATGGCTGGCGTTGAGAACGTCGTCGCCCCGCTCGGCACCGCCTTCACAGAGCAACACGCGCGCATCCTCAAGCGCTACGTCGAAGAGGCCATCATGTGCTTCGACTCCGATGAGGCCGGGCAAAAGGCCGCCGTTCGCTCGCTGGACCATTTGCTCGGTTCCGGTCTTGCCGTACGGGTGGCCACGGTGCCTCCGCCGGACGATCCCGATAGTTTCATCAAGGCCCACGGCGGCGAGGCCTTTCGCGCGCTCATCGCCGGAGCCGAAGACTTTTTCGATTATTACCTCAATCGCCTCTGCCGTCAGCACGACGTGAACAGCGACAAAGGCCGGCTCGCCATCTTGCGCGACATGGCCGAAGCCGTCCGCAAAACCGGCAGTGCCGTGCTGGAGGACAAGTATGCCCAGAAAACCGCCCTCCGCCTGGGGGTGGGTCCCGAAGCCGTGCGTGCTGAGTTCAAAAAAATCGCCCGGGAACTCACCAAAACCCGGCCGCCGCAGGCCCAACCCGAGTCCGCTCCCGAGGTTGGAGGGACCGAAGCGGACCACGAGGAGGTAAATTTTGAGGCTCTGGAAATGGGCCCCCCCTCGGAGAAGGAACTGTGGCTGCTCAAACTGCTCCTGCGCCACGATGAGCTGGCCCCTGCTGCCGCGCAATTTCTGGACCCCGCCTGGCTGCCGCATGCCCAGGTCCGCCACATCGTGGAACGCCGCCTCGGCGCCCAGGCCGATGGCAGTTGGACCAGCCTCGGAGCATTCCTGGGTGAATTCGACCCGCCCACCCAAAACCTTATCACCCAGGCTGTCATCGAAGAGCGCAAACTCCCCAATCTGGAGCAGCAACTCACCGACACCATCCTGCGCCTCCGCAACGAGCAACTCGACCGCCAGATTACCGAGATCACCCAGCAAGCCAGCCAGCCCGGAACTCCGGACGAAAAGAAGGTGGAACTCTTGCAAGTCCGTCAGGGCTTGCGGGAAACCAAACGCACTGCCCTGGCTCCCCGAATGTCCAGCCCCCCGCAGCCTTTGCCCGATTTCGAGCCTATCGATGAGGAACCGATTTTTGAAGCTCCCCCCTTCGCGGAACTGCCGGAAGAAGCACCACCTTACGAAGAACCTTAAGTGCCGCTAATTGGCGGTTGACCCTATTTTGAAGTTCCTCCAATCAGCCCGTCTGCCACACAGGCACCCCTTTGCTTTTACCGCCTAAAATGCCATTTTATTGCGAGCGTCCGAATTTCTTTTCCAACTCCCGGTAATTCATTTCAATCAGCGTGGGCCGTCCATGCGGACACGTGTATGGCATGGCACACCGGCGCAAGTCCTCCACCAGATTTTCCAGTTCCGGCCCCCCCAGGGGATCATTGGCTTTGACCGCGTGCCGGCAGACCGTTTTCGCCACAGTATGCTCGCCCAAACGGGCGAGATTCACCTCCCGACCCGCCGAACGCAATTCATCCACCAAGTCAAAGACAAATCTTCGGGCATCCGGAACTTTCACAAACGGCGGCAGCGCATCCAGCAAAAAAGTCCGCTCCCCAAACTCGCTCAAACCGACCCCCAAGCGGGTAAGCGCACCCAGTTGCTCTCGCAGAAACTGGGCATCCCGCGGTGGCAGTTCGATGGTTTCCGGCAGGAGCAACTTTTGCGAGGGCGCAGCGATATTGGTCTCAATGCGGTTCATCATCTGCTCAAACAAAATGCGCTCGTGTGCGGCATGCTGGTCCAGCAAGACCAGGCCGCGATCCGATTCCAGCACCACATACAAGCGGCCAACCACTCCCACCAGCCGGAGCGGCACATTTAACAAGGGCACAGAAGCCAGCGTGGCTGCCGGACGCAAAGTCGGCGGCGAAGTGGCCAAAACCGGGTCATTTGGGGTGGCTGAAACCAAGGGTGCCACGGGTTGCTCAGGCTTGGGCGGTGAACCCGGCACCACCGCCGTCACTGGGGCAAAACCCACGAGCAAGACTGGCGGCTGCCCTGGCCGGGTAGTTTCAGTCGCGGAAATTGGCCGAAGTTTTTCGGGAAAATGGGGCAGTGCGGATTGCTGCTCCGTCGGTGCGGTGGCGAGCCCGGTCGTTACGGTTAGACTCGGATTGCCCACCGGACGCTCCGCATCACGGTGAAACGCCAGCAAGGTTTCCCGAATGGCCTGTTGGACCAACCGTCGAATTTCGAATTCCCGATGAAATTTAACCTCGCGCTTGGCGGGATGTATGTTCACATCCACAGCGGCTGGGTCGATTTCCAAAAAGAGACAGCAAACCGGGTAGCGGCCTTTCATCAGGGAATTATGATAACCCTCCAGCAAGGCATAATTAAGGCCCCGATTTTCCACCGGGCGGCGGTTCACGAACAAGTGCTGGCTTTCGCGAGTGCCCCGGGACACGCCGGGTGAGCCGATCAATCCCCAAACTCGCAAGGTGGCCGGGGCGGAAACCGTTTCGGCGAGGATGGCCGGGGTGCCCTCCATGGGTTGGGCCGTTTCGAAAACATCTGTTTCTGGCACGCTCGGGGATGATTCCAATGAGGCCAAAAAATTAACGGCCAGTAATTTTTCCTCACCTAGCAAGGCGCGCAGGCGTTCCCGCAACGCTTCCAACCGGCTGGCAATGTCCGGGCCGGATTTGTGGGCGGCCAGTTGCCAGACTAGGCGGCCATCTTTTTGAAAAGTAAAAGCCACCTCGGGATAAGCCAGCGCCGCCAGAGTAAGGTAATGCTGGATATGCGCGCCCTCAGTCTCTTCGGTTCGTAAAAATTTCCGCCGGGCCGGCAGGTTAAAAAAAAGCTGGCGGACTTCCACACTGGTGCCGGGGGCACTGCCCGCCGCCTTTACCTCTGCGATCCGACCGCCATTAACCAGCACCTGAGTGCCTTCGGGAGAATCACTTTCCCGCTCCCGGGTGGTGAGCGAAAAGCGGCTGACACTTGCGATACTGGGCAGTGCTTCGCCACGAAACCCCATGGTGGCAATCGCGGAAAGATCTTCGGCCAGTTTGATTTTGCTGGTGGCGTGCCGCTCCAAACACAGCAGCGCATCGTCGCGGCTCATCCCTAGGCCGTCATCGGTAACGCGCACCAAACTGCGTCCCCCCGCTTGAATTTCCACGGTGATCCGCTCGGCCCGCGCATCCAGGGCATTTTCCACCAACTCCTTCACCACACTGGCAGGCCGTTCGACCACCTCGCCAGCAGCGATTTGGTTGGCCACTTGTTCGGATAGGAGTCGAATGCGGTTCACTGCCATGAATGTTACAAACAGCCGCCGAGAAGTACAACGGGAACCGTTGGTCGTGCTGAAGCAGTAAGAAATCGGGACCAGCGGTCCTCCCCAAACCATCTAATCCAGACTGTTCACCCCCAAAACAGGTTAAACCTTTTTCGGCCTCCCGAAAGCCACGTTAACGACCGTTTTTTAATTTTATAACCCAAAACATTACAAGTTTCTATTGACATTCCGTTTCAAATTCGTAACAATATAAGTATTCGGGTAGCAGCACGTTTCTTCAGCGGGGTTCCCCACCCCCACCTCCTTGGCGTCTGCTGCCCGAATTTTTTATTAAAATAAATCTGCTGCTAATCAATAATTTTCCAATCAATTCCTTGACGTTCGGTGAAAGATTTTCTAGCTTGGGCGTCCCCCAAAGCGGGGGTGTAGCTCAATTGGTTAGAGCGCTGCCCTGTCACGGCAGAGGTTACGGGTTCGAGCCCCGCCACTCCCGCCATTTATTTTGGCCACGCAATTGAAGATTGCACCTTTCCCCGCACCCGTGCTAATTAAGCTGGAACTAAATTGATGAACGAATGGAATATTCAGTCCCGGGCTCACGCCTGCGAAGTGTGCGGCCAGCCGTTTGCCGACCAGCAGGTCTATCACACGTTGCTCTTTGAGGAAGCGGCCATCTTGCGCCGCTCGGATATTTGCGAAGCGTGCGATCAAAAAGTGGACGACCAGCGCAACCGGGCTGGGTTTATCTCCCAATGGCAGGGAACTTATCACGCCCCGCCTGCCCAGCCGGTGGAGGCCATCCAAAAGGACACCGCCGATACGCTGTTACGCAAGCTGGTGGCGTTGAATGATCCGCGTTACGCCCCGGCCGCATTCATTCTCGCCGTGATGTTGGAGCGCAAGCGCCTGCTCAAGGTGAAAGAGCAATTCACCCGCGAGGGCAAACGGGTCTACATCTATGAGCACCCCAAAACCGGGGATGTCTTTGCCATCACCGACCCCGATTTGCATCTGGACCAGCTCCAGCAAGTCCAGCACGACGTTGCCCATCTGCTGGAGCACGGCCTGGAACAACCCGCCGCGCCGGCGCCAGAACCGGCGGCTGAACCCGCCCTGGTCGGGGTGGCGGAAACGGTCGCCGGCCCGGAATCACCTGGCACTGAAGCCCCCGCCACCCTTGCCGCCGAACCGGTGACCGCCGCTTAGCCGTGTCGCATCTGGCCCAATTACAGACCCGTCTGGGCTGCCCGTTTCAAAACGAGGCGCTGCTCCGCCTCGCCCTCACCCATCCTTCGCTCGCCCATGAAAGCGGTGAGCCCACGCCCCACAATCAGCGGCTGGAATTTCTGGGGGACGCCGTGTTGCAACTGGTATTGACCGAGAAACTGTACGCGCATTTTCCCGCCTTTGACGAAGGTCAGTTATCCAAGAGCCGCGCCAAGCTGGTGAATGGGGAAACCCTGGCTAGTTTGGGCCGCGCTGTGGGACTGGGCCAGCATTTGATTCTGAGCCGGGGCGAGGATGCCAATGGCGGCCGCGACCGTTCCTCCACCCTGGCGGATGCCTTTGAAGCGGTGCTCGGCGCCATTTATCTGGATGCCGGGCTGGTGACCGTCCGGGATTTTATTCTACGCGAATTTGAAGCGGCCATTAGCGGCCTGGACGCCTTGCCGGGCATCGAAAATCCCAAGGGCGAATTACAGGAACTGTTGCAGGCCAGTTCCGCCACCGCGCCGGAATATGTGCTGGTGTCGGCCACGGGACCCGACCATGATCGGATTTTCGAATGCAACGTGCAGCACGGCGGAAGGGTGCTGGCCCGGGGCATGGGCCGGAGCAAAAAAGCCGCCGAGAGTGAGGCAGCTCTGGCGGCTTTGAAACTCTTGCGAGAAACCGTGGTTCCCGGTTAATCCAAAAAGGTCAGTTTTACGCCTTCCTTCGGCTTGGTAAAACTATCCAGCAGCGTGGTGGCCACCACCGGCGTGGCCGGTTTGGGCGCTGCCGACTCCGGGCTCAAAGCGGACCGCAAGGCCCCCTCAACCAGTTGTGCGCAGTGAATTTTCATCGGCGGCAGTGGTCCAAGTTCACCCGCCAGTTCCTCACTTTTCAGCGCCAGGGCCTCGGCCGCAGTTTTGCCCCGGATCAATTCCGTGGCCAGACTGGCGACGGCAATGGCTGTCTCGCAGCCGAAGGATTGGAAAGTGGCCCGGTCAATGACCTGACGGCCGTTCTCCTCTTTGAACTTTACCCACATCCGCAGCATCTCACCGCAATCGGCGTTGCCCACGGTGCCAATGGCATCCGCGCCCGTCAGTTCCCCCATGTTTTGGGGGTTGGCGAGCGCAGCTTGAATCCGCTTTTGTAAATCTTCGTTCATCAATCATTAATACCGCGGGACGTTGCGGTCAATTTCCTCGGACCAGGCACTGATGCCGCCTTTGACGCTCTTGACGTATTTGAAGCCCTGTTGACGCAAGAAGTTCAAGGCCTTCAGCGAGCGCACGCCGGCTTTGCAATGCAGGTAATACTGCTGGTTCGGATCGAGTTCCGTGAACCGCTCGGTCAACTGGCTGAGCGGCAGCAACGGCACCCCTGCCACCTTGGCGATTTCGTATTCATCGGCTTCGCGGACGTCCACGACCTTGATGCCCAGGGCCGGATGATCCAGCGCGTGCTTAATGTCCTGCACGGTGACCTCATCGGGATTCGCGGTCGGTTCCGGTTCCGGGACAATGCCGCAGAACATTTCGTAATCGATCAATTCCTTGATTGTGGGATGATCGCCGCAGATCGGGCACTGCGGATCGCGGCGCAATTTCAGCTCGCGGAACTTCATGTCCAGCGCGTTGAAGAGCAAGAGCCGCCCACTGAGCAAATTACCTTTGCCCAAGGCAATTTTAAGGATTTCTGTGGTTTGGATGCAGCCGATAATGCCTGGGAGCACGCCCAGCACGCCGCCCTCGGCGCAGCTTGGGACCATGCCCGGCGGCGGGGGTTCGGGATACAGGCAGCGATAGCAGGGTCCACCCAAATGCGGGGCGAACACACTGGCCTGGCCTTCGAAGCGGAAAATCGAGCCGTACACATTCGGCTTCTTGAGCAGCACGCAGGCATCGTTGGTCAGGTAACGGGTCGGAAAATTGTCCGTGCCGTCCACCACGATGTCGTAGGGACGGATCAGGTCCAAGGCGTTTTCCGAGGAGATGCGGGTGTTGTGGATCACCACCTCAGTGTTGGGATTGATGCCGGCCAACGTTTCCTTGGCGGATTCCGCCTTGGAACGGCCCACATCGGCATCCGTGTGCAAGATCTGCCGTTGCAGATTGGAATAGTCAACGGTGTCGAAATCCACAATGCCGATCTTGCCAATGCCGGCCGCGGCGAGATACATCGCGATGGGGGAACCGAGGCCGCCGGCGCCGATGCACAGCACACTGGTGGCTTTGATGCGTTTTTGCCCGGCCAACCCCACTTCGGGCAGAATCAGATGCCGCGAATACCGGCGGATTTCGTCATTGTTCAATTGCATAAATCGAGACAGGGAATGTAGGGCATTGACGGAATAAATCAAGGGTCAGGATTCACCGAAAGGGTGCGGCCAGGTCGAAATTAAAGATCAACTGCACCCCGGTCAGCAACAGGATGGCGTAGATTAATTGAAAAAACCGGGCCTCGGAAACCCGGCGGTTGAGCCAGACGCCCAGCCAGACCCCCAGGGGCACCAGCGGGAAGAACTTCGCGCTGGTCAGCAGCGTGGCCGGGGTGATCAGGGCGTGGGTGGCCAGCAACGGCAGGTGGACCATGGACCGGTCCAGGCAGAAGAAAGGGAGCTTGATCCAGTTGACCCAGGTGAAGAGCAGCACGCTGGTCCCCACAAAGATTTCCTTGGGCAGCCGCTGGGGGATCAGGAACATGGCGGCCACCGGCCCGGCCCCGTGGGCGAAGGTGGACGTGATGCCCATGCCAATGCCGCAGGGCAGGCCCACCTGATGGTTGGGAACGAACGCGCCCACGGTGCGGAAGAGGCGCTCTTTGCTCACCTGAAAGACCACGTATAAAACGGCGATGAGCCCGATGGCCAGGTTGAGCTGGCGGGGGGAAAACTGGCCGACCAACTGCACCCCGATCACGACTCCCACCACCACGCCCGGCAGCAGGTATTTTAAATTCTCCACCCGCCAGCGCCGCCAATAGTGGTAGAGGGAAAAGGCATCGCCCGCGCACAACAGGGGCAGCAGGATGCCAATGGCAGTCTTGGGTCCAAAGGCCAGCACACACAAGGGGGTGACCAGCATGCCCAAGCCGCCGCCAAACCCGGCCTTGGCGACGCCGATAAACAGCACCGCAAACCCGGCGAGCAATAGTGAAGGCCATTCCATGTCAGGCCTTCATTTAGCCCATGCCGGGACTGAAAGCGACGCTAAACGGGAGGAATTGAGGATGGCGGGAACCGATTGCGCCTCAGCTTGGCGGGTGAACGGGGGGCTGGGGGCGGCAGCCATTTCCCCCACGCCCAGGGTTTTGCCCGGGGCAAAGCAAAAAATCATTAAATAGCGCTAAATATCATGAAATGGGCCGTTTTTCGAAAGTATTGAAACGGACCGGCTCAAGTTAAGGGGGGGGCGAAATCACGGATTATGACCCAAACGGCCAGGCGGGCGTAGCCCACGGGATAAGGGATATCACAGCTTAAATGGCTCAATCCCAGCAACGTTAACGTTAATAATTTAGATTCGTGTCTGGGCGGGCTGCTTTTAGTAGGGCAGCTCTTCGATGAAGACGCTAAAGTTATCATTCACGTCGGTACTGGTCGCATTCCAAGCGGCCAGGGTCAGGGTGTGGGAGCCGGAGGCGATGTTGCGGAGCACCAGGGTCTGCGGGACGAAGGCGCCGTGGTTGTTGAGATTCATCCACACGCGATTAGTCGTGATGAGGGTGGAGTCCAGCTTCACGGTCATGCCGATGGCGATGGGGGCGGAAAGGGTGGAACCGGAGCCGGTGGTGGTGATGATCAGCTGGCCACCATGGCTGGAAAAATTAAAAATGGCCGGCGAAAGGGGGCCAACCGTGGCAAAATTGGTGGCAGTGGTGCTCACAAAAATGGAGGCTGGAAGGGTACCAGTCAAACTCGCAGCCGGCACCGAGGTCAACCCGCTTCCATTACCGGCGAAGATATTGGCGCGGTTAGTGGCTACTAACGGGCCGGCAAAAAAATTAGTGCCGGCAAAAAAATTATTGTCATTGACCGGCGGCGGGGGGGCGATATTGAGGTACGCGTGGAGGGCATAACCTTCCCCGCCATTCACCAGCGTCAACGCGGTGACCGCGCCGTTGCTCACAGTGGCGGTTACTACGGCTCCAGAACCAATTCCTAAACCACCCGACACAGTCACGGCTGGGGCGGTGGGATAGCCCGCGCCGGGGTTGACCAGAGTGACCGAGATAACATTATCAAGTTGGCCACCAATACTCAGGGTTCCCGTGGCCTGAACGGCTGAATTGGTGAGCAGCGGTACGTTGCCACTCATTTGGTAGTCGCCTAGCTTGCCCACTCCATTTGCCAAATTGAAATTAGTTAGCCCGCTACCATCACCAATGAACCCAGGGGCCTGCACCGCCTGGGACAGTCTCGCTATAGGCTGTAAAGCAGGAGCTTCAAAGATGACAACGCCCAGTCCGTCAGAGCCGGCACAACCGCCATTAGACAGATGGTTTGGATCGTCATAGTTGCCTGGAGAGTAAAGATAACCACTAAAGGTCACTTCGCCATAAGAACCGCCGCCGCCGGACTGACCGTCAGGTGATGGCGAGCCACCGCCGTAGCCACCGCCACTGCCACCCGTGCCATCCTCTCCGGGAGCACCCTGGCCACCCATCAGATTGAGATTGGTTTCGCCAAGCGTGGTCGCGTTGAGTGAATAACCGATGCCCAAACCGTTTGCCTGCCCGGCATTACCTTCAGAAAAATAACCACCACCACCACCGCCGCCCGCCACAGCCTTCATAACATAATTAGGTCCCGCTTGAAAAAATAACGAGCTGG
>CAIZWI010000176.1 GCA_903936645.1 uncultured Verrucomicrobia subdivision 3 bacterium | reverse complement strand
CGGCCGGTCCGGCACCAATCCGCCACTTTATTACCGCATCTATACAAATTTCCTCCACTTTGGAACGGGCGGCAAACGCAAAGCCCCAATTGCCCTATCTTAGCCATCGGGAATAAACGTATATCGAGAATTTGGCGGGTTTTTAACCAATTTTGGCAAGGTGCCACCCAGGGATTTTGCGCTGGCGGACGGTGGGGAGTGGGGGTGGCCATTTCAGGCCACAGGCGTTCCGGGAGGGTTCCTGCGAAGGTCCGGTAATGCAGTAAAACCACCCATCAGGCCCAATTCCGCCCATGGACGGGTGCCGATGGTCCACGACAGCCGGGCCCAAACAGCGGGGGTTGGTGGACGAGCCGGGCTGAGGCGAAGGCTGGGATGGCGGGGGCGGCGCTTCGGCCTTTGGCTCATCTGTCTGGGCTGGGCGGGTTCCGCCGGCGCCTGGCAGAGGAAACAAGGGCCCCTGATGACCCGGTGGGCGGCGGTGCCTGACCGTCAATAGGCATGTGGATGCGAAGGCGGCGAGTGGGCAAACGCATGATTCTGAAGTGGCGGCGGCGAACAGTTTGGGGACCAACCTGGTCTCCGGCCCGGTGTTGTCCTGGGGGGGCGCCGGCACCCATCGGACGATTCGCTGGCCGGCTTGGGCGCGTGGTTGGGCTTGGTATTCCGCGACCCATTTGGTGGTGAGCAATGCTGGACAATGCAGCGCCTTGATACCAAGCGCTGCTGCTAATCGCTTTTTCCGACGCGCCGATCCTTGAGTCGGGGTGGCGGCAGTCTGCGCTTTACCCGGCGGCATGGTGGGTTAGGATGCGTCTTACGTTGAAGCAAAGAATATTCAGCTTACTGCTTTTAGGCTGGCTGGGCTGGATTCAGTGGGATCCGGCCCGGGGGTCCGGTTTTGATCTGGCGGAGACGGCGGCCACGCTGCGCCTCTGGCATGCGGTGGACGGGCTGCCGTCCGAAGCCGTGACGGCCATCCTGCAAACGCGGGATGGGTTCCTCTGGGTGGGCACCCGCGCGGGCCTGGTGCGGTTTGACGGGGTGAAATTCACCGGGGTGAAACTGGGGGAGGCGGCCACGAACAATCCAGTGCCGGTAACCGCCTTGTGTGAGGGGAGTGATGGGACCTTGTGGATTGGGAGCCAGCAGGACGGGTTGTTTCGTTTGGCGGCCGGTAAAATATTGAATTATTCCCGGGCCCAGGGCTTGCTGGACGCGGGGGTTACCAGTCTGGCGGCAAGTCAGAATGGCAACCTTTGGGTGGGCACCAAGTCCGGACTGAACCGCTGGACGGGGGCGGCGTTTCAAGCGTTCACACGGCGGGATGGCCTGACCGACGCGTTTGTTTCCGGGGTGAACGTGGCACGCTCGGGCACGGTCTGGATTACGACCCGGGCCGGGATGTGCCGGTATGTGGACGGCCATATCACCCCGTATGAACTGCAAACGGACAGCCAGGGGCGCCGGCCGGAGTATTTGGGGGTGTATGAGGACCGGCGCGGGAACTTCTGGGCATTTGGCGACACGTATCTGATTAATCTGGCCGAGGGCAAGCGCTTTAATTATTTCCGCAGTTCCGAATCGGCCTCCATCCGCATCTGGAGTTTGTGCGAGGGCCGGGACGGGCGGCTCTGGATTGGCACCAGCGGCCGGGGCTTGTTTTGTTTTGAGGGCAATAGTTTTCAGCCGGTGATTCTGGGGGAAAATCGCTGGTCGTATGATGTCCGGGCGATTTGTGAGGATCATGAGGGGAATTTGTGGCTGGGGACTTCTGGCGGGGGACTGGTGCAGTTGCGTCCGCAGTCCATGCAAGTATTGCAGGCGGGGCTGGGGTTGCCGGCGGAGAGGCCCACGGCCCTGGCCCAGGATGACCATGGCCGGGTTTATGTGGGGCTGCCGCGGATGGGTTTGTATGCCAGCGCGTCCGGGAGGTTTGACCGGGTGGGGGCGGGGCTCACGGGACAGAGTTTTATTACGTCGGTGTGCGCTGCGCCGGATGGCACGGTCTGGGCGGGCACATTGGGGGATGGCCTGCATGGCTGGCTGGACCGGCGGGAAATGCATCTGACCACGGCCAACGGCCTGGCGGACAATGCCGTGCTGGCGGTGTGTGCGGACCGGCAGGGGGCGGTGTGGGCCAGCACCCGGGGCGGCGGGGTGCAGCGTTTGGACTGCCCGGGCGGGGTGGGATTTGAGCCCCGTCAGGGTTGGCCGGGCACAGCGGTGACGGCCCTGCTGCCGGCGGCGGCGGGCGGGGTTTGGATGGGGACGCAGGATGGTCAACTCTGGCGGGCGGAGAAGGGGGGGTGCACCAACATCGCAACGACCTTGACCGGGGGGCATTATCCGGTGCTGGCGCTGGCGGAGGGGAAGGGGAACCGGTTGTGGGTGGGCACTGCCGGGGGAGGTCTGGCCGGCCTGACCGCCGGGGGCATGGTGGTGTGGAATACCCACAATGGTTTGCCGGCCGACGTGGTGGCCGGGGTGGCGGAGGATCCGGCGAACAATTTATGGCTGGCCACGAGCGCGGGGATTTACCGGATTAACCATAATGATTTGCGCCAGGCAGGGGAGCATCCCGCAATGGCACCGGCGGCGAAATTGATGGCCGATGCCCGGGTACGGGCGGTGGCCGGGGATATTTTGGGCGGGGCCTGCGCGGTGCTGGCACCGGACGGGGAGCTGTGGTTTGCCACCGCGGAAGGGGTCTTGAATGTGAACACCCGCCAGTCCGAATTTGTGCCGGCGGAATTTCCGGTTTACCTGGAAAGTGTCGCGGCCAATGGCCAGCCAGCGGTGGCGTTGTTGCACGGGCCTTTGTGGTCCCCGGACCCGGATGCCGCGGCGCGGTTTGTGCCCCCGGAGCAAATCAATTCGCTGGAGTTTCATTTCACGGCCCTCAGTTATGTGGCGCCGGAGGACATTCAGTTCCGGCACAAACTGGAGGGTTCGGACCTGGATTGGGTGAGCGATGGCGGGTCGCGGTCCGTGCGTTACGGCCGGGTGCCCTCCGGGAAGTATCGCCTGCGGGTGGCGGCCCGGACGGCCGGGGGCGGGTGGCAGGAGGCGGGCGAGAGCCTGGCATTGGTGGTGCCCACGCCGCTGTATTACCAGACTTGGGCGCTGTGCCTTTACGCGCTGGCAGCGGTGGGTTTGGTGGCGGGAATTGTGCGGGTGGTTTCCCACCGGCGACTGCGCTTCACGCTGGCGCGCCTGGAGCAGCAACAATCATTGGAGCGGGAGCGCCTGCGCATCGCGCGGGATTTGCATGATGAGATGGGCTCGAAACTGACCAAGATTTCCTTTTTGAGTGAACATGCGCAGGTGGATGCGCAGGCGGCGGGGCCCCTGGCGGACAAGATTGAGTCGATCGCGCGGACCTCGCGGGATCTGCTCAAAACCATGGATGAGATTGTGTGGGTGGTGAATCCGCACAATGACACGCTGGAGAACCTGGCCAGCTATCTGAGTTATTACGCGGTGGAATATTTTCAGAACACCAGTCTGGAGTGTGAATTGCGGCTGCCGAGCGAGATACCACCTTTTGCATTATCCTCGGAATTGCGGCATCATTTGTTTTTAACCTTTGAGGAAGCCTTGAATAACGTGCTCAAACATTCGGCCGCGACCCATGTCATTGTGGAAATGAAAGTGGCGGGACGGGAGTTTGAATTGAGCATCCAGGACAATGGGCGGGGTTTTACGCGGCCGGGGGCGGCTCCGGTGGCGCCGGCCCTGCCCGGCGGGCGGGGCGGGAACGGGCTGAAAAACATGGGCCAGCGCCTGGCGGCGCTGGGCGGCCATTGCCGGGTCACGAGCCAGCCGGGCGCGGGGACGACGGTTACGCTGCAGCTGCGGCTGAATCCGAAACCGCCAGGTGAAGTATGAAAAAAATTATTACCGTATCGATTGTGGACGACGAGGCGGATTTGCGCGAGCACATCGCCGGTTACCTGGCGGCGGCGGGCAACATCCGGTGTGTGAGTGCCTATGCCAGTGCGGAGGAGGCGCTCCGGCATTTGCCCGCGGACAAACCGGATGTCATTTTGATGGACATTAATTTGGGGGAAATGGACGGCATTGAATGTGTCCGCCGGCTCACCGGGTTGATGCCCACGGCCCTGGTGCTGATGCTGACGGTGTTTGAGGATACGGATCAGATTTTCCGGGCGCTCACGGCCGGGGCGAGCGGCTTTTTATTGAAACGGCAGTCCCCAAAAAAATTGCTGGAGGCGATTGAGGAGGTCTGTGCCGGGGGATCGCCCATGTCCACGCCCATTGCCCGCAAAGTGGTGCAATCCTTCAAGGCCGCGCCGGTGCGCGGGGATGAGTCCGCGGACTTGTCCGAGCGCGAGCGGGCGGTGCTGGACGGGCTGGCGGCGGGGCTGGCTTACAAACAAATTGCGGGTCAGCTGGGCATCAGCATTCACACGGTGCGGAATTACATCCGCCGGATCTACGAAAAGCTGCATGTGTGTTCGCGCACGGAGGCGGTGGCCAAATTTTTGAAAAAATGAAACCGCCTTCCGGCCACCGCACTGCCCGGCGATGTTGGGGGATCATCGTCGGCCTGCTGCTGCTTTGGCACACGGCTGGTTGGGCGGCCGACCCAGGGGAGTGGCATCCGGGCAAGGCCCCATTGATGACGCGCTGGGCGGCGGACGTGAGCCCCACCAATGCGCTCCCGGAATATCCCCGGCCGCAATTGGTCCGGCCGGACTGGTTGAACCTGAACGGGCTTTGGGATTATGCGATCACGGCGGACACGGCGGGGCAACCGGGTCGATATCAGGGCCGGATACTGGTGCCGTTTCCGGTGGAATCGGCGCTTTCGGGGGTGATGACGAATGTGGATGAGCATGGCAAGTTGTGGTATCACCGGGAATTTGCCGTGCCGGCGGCCTGGCGGGGGCGGCGGGTGCGCCTGCATTTTGGGGCGGTGGACTGGGCGTGCTCGGTGTGGGTGAATGGCCGGGCCATCGGGCGGCATCAGGGGGGGTATGACACGTTCACGTTTGACATTACCGACGCGCTGGGCTGGCAGGGGGGGGAGCAGCTGTCGGTGTGCGTGATTGATCCCACGGAAGGCGACCAGCCGCGCGGCAAGCAATCGCGCAAACCGGAGGGGATTTTTTACACGTCCACCTCCGGCATTTGGCGGACCGTGTGGCTGGAGCCAGTGCCGGACGTGGCCATTGACCGGCTGAAGCTGGTGCCGGACGTGGCTGCCGGCACCTTGCGGCTGCGGGTGGCGGTGAACAGTTTTTCCGACGCGTTCCAGGTGCGGGCGGTGGCTGCCAGCGGGGGCCAGGAGGCGGGCCGCGTTAGCGGGCTGGCCAATGCGGAGCTGGCACTCGCACTGACCAACGCCCATTTATGGACGCCGGCGGATCCCTTCTTATACGATTTGCAGGTGACCTTGCTGAAAGACGGCCGGGTGGTGGACGTGGTGACCAGCTATTTCGGCATGCGCAAGATTGAGCTGCGCAAGGATGACCAGGGGTTCATGCGGCTGGCGTTGAATGATCAGTTTATCTTTCAGACCGGCACCCTGGACCAGGGATTCTGGCCGGACGGCATTTACACCGCGCCGACGGATGCGGCGTTGCGGTCGGACATTGAATTTTTAAAAAGCGCGGGGTTCAACCTGACGCGCAAGCATGTGAAGGTGGAGCCGGACCGATGGTATTACTGGTGTGACAAACTGGGGTTGCTGGTGTGGCAGGACATGCCCAGCGGCAACAATTCCACGGTGGCGGGGCAGCGGGATTTTGAAAATGAGTTGCTGCGCATGGTGGATGATTTGGAAGATCACCCGGCCATCATTATGTGGGTGTTGTTCAACGAAGGTTGGGGCCAGTATGACACGGAGGCGCTGACCCAGTGGCTCAAGGAGCGGGATCCATCACGCCTGGTGGATGATGCCAGTGGCTGGACGGACATGCATGCGGGGGATTTGACCGACATGCATAATTATCCCGGTCCGGACGCGCCGGCCGGCGAGCCCCACCGGGCGTCGGTGCTGGGGGAGTTTGGCGGCTTGGGGTTGGTGGTGCCGGATCATTCCTGGTCCACGCACTGCTGGGGTTATGTCATGCTGCCAGATGCCCGGGAACTGGCCGCCCAATACACGGATTTATTCAAGCATGTCTGGCGGTTGCATGCGCTGCGGGGTTTGAGTGCCGCGGTTTACACCCAAACGGCCGATGTGGAAACCGAATGCAATGGCTTGCAAACGTACGATCGCGCGGTGGCCAAAATTAATCCGGCGGTGCTCAGGGCGGCGAACCGGGTGGACTATTCGGCCATGCCCATGAAAACCATCCTGCCGGATGGTGTGGCCGGCGGGGCGAGTTGGAAGTACACCACCGAAAAACCGGCCGATGACTGGCCCAGTCCTAAATTTGTGGCGGTGGGATGGCAGGATGGCACCGGGGGGTTTGGCAGCGCGGGCACGCCGGGCATTGGGCTCAACTCCAAGTGGGACACGGCGGACATTTGGTTGCGCCGGGAATTTGTGCTGGCACCGGCAGATTTGACCGGCCTGAAGCTGCGGGTGTTTCACGACGAGGAGGTGGAGGTCTATGTCAACGGGGTGCCCGCCTTGCGACTGAACGGTTTTATCACCAATTACGATGACTTTGAAATCTCGGAAGCCGCGCGGGCGACCTTGCGGGCGGGAACCAATACCATTGCGGTGCACGGCCATAATTCCACGGGCGGGCAGGGGGTGGACGTGGGGATTCTGGTTCCGGTCCGGGGTTTGCCGGTGCTGAAATAGCCGGGGGCCAGGACGCCACCCGCTGGCCGGCCCCTTGCGTGGCCACTTTATGCCACATGACCGGCGGCGCGTTTGCGCTTACCTTGACATTGTCCCTTGAATTAACCAGCCAATGGGTTTTGCCTCGTCACGACCGGCTGACTGGTTTAGATTAAAATGCATTCAAACCCAATTTTGCGACCCATGATGAAGCCTGTGTCACCAGCAATGTCCGGTCCGGCGGCCCGCCGGCGCACGGGGGGATCCGGCCGAGCCTTTACCCTGATCGAACTGCTCGTGGTGATTGCCATTATTGCCATCCTGGCGGCCATGTTGCTGCCCGCCCTGGCCCGGGCGAAGCAGAAGGCCCGGCAAACCGCCTGCATCAGCAACCTGCGGGAGATTGGCCTGGGCCTGGTAATGTATACGGACAATTTTAATCAATTTCCCGGCGATTACCGGACGGCCAATCACACGTATGTCTGGCAGCCCCGGTTGCTGAGCACCATGGGCAACAACCGGAACGCGTTTAGCTGCCCCGCCGCCCTGCCGCAAAGTTTTTGGGACACCAATGTGAACAGCACGCTGCGCGCGGTGGTGGGCGAGGATGGCAAACCGGATGCCTACGGCATTGCCTCCGGTGAAACCGATAACAATGGCACGCGTTTTTCGCTGGGTTACAATGATTGGGGCTTGAACCTGGGGGCCAGTCCGCAACTGGGGCTGGGCGGGGATGTTGATGGTCCCTATACCAAAGGGACGGTGAAATCGACCATGGTGATTCATCCTTCGGACATGATCGCGATTGGGGATTGCCGCTCGGATGCCCCGGCTGGAACGGTTAATTTCAACGCCAACCTGGATCCCACCGCCAGCAGCGCCCAGCACAATGAGATGCCCTGCAACCGCCATAACAAGCGCACGGACCTGCTCTTTTGCGACGGTCATGTGGACGCGCCGGTGCGCAATGATGTGATCAATCCCACCCGCATGGATTGGCGCGCCCGCTGGAATAACGACAATAATCCGCACACGGAGACGGGCAATTGGTTCTCCCAAAATGTTAATGCGGTCGAACAATGACCAACCCGGTTTACCAAACTAACCTGACCGATTTTTAAAAAATGAATCCGCCCTATTTGATCGAAGATTGCCTGTTACAACCGCTGAAAACCTGGTCATGCGTGGCGCTGGCCCTGGCCGGTTTGACGGGCCCGGTTCACGCTGAGACGCTCCGCCCGCCCGCGGTGCCGCTGGTCACGTTTGACCCCTATTTGAGCATCTGGTCTGAAGCCGACCATTTGACGGACAAAAACACCCAGCACTGGACCCATCGCGAGCATGCCCTGGCCAGTTTGATCCGCATCGACGGCAAGGTCTTCCGGCTGATGGGGGCGGATCCGGTCGAATTGCCGGCCTTTACGCAGTTGGGTTTGCAAGTGTTCCCCACGCGGAGCATTTACGAATTTGAGGGGTCCGGGGTCCATGTCACGCTGACGTTTATGACGGCCGCCCTGCCGCATGACCTGGACATTTTTTCCCGGCCCTTGAGCTATCTGACCTGGGATGTGAAGTCCGTGGATGGCGCCACCCATGCCGTGTCGCTTTACGACAGCACCAGTTCCGAACTGGTGGTTAATGAACCGGGGGAGCGCGTGGAGTGGGCGCGGGCGCGGGCCGGCAAACTGACCACGCTGCGGGTGGGCACAGCGGCCCAGCCCGTGTTGGGTTCCTCCGGGGATGATCATCGCATCAACTGGGGTTATGCCTATGCGGCGGCGGTCACGAAGCAATCCCAGTCCGCGATTGGGGCGAATGCCGTCTTGCAAGATGCGTTTGTGCAGACGGGCGGCCTGCCCGCCACGGATGAGGCGGCGACACCCCGCGCGGTGAATGATCATACGCCGGTGCTGGCCTTTGTGTTTGATCTGGGCCGGGTGAGTGCCACGCCGGTGGAACGCCAGGTCATCGTGGCCTATGATGAAATCTACGCCATTAAATATTTTGGCCGCAATCTGCGGCCCTACTGGAGCCGCAACGGGATGAAACCCGGGGAATTGTTGCAGGCGGCCAGCCACGATTATCCGGCGCTGGCGGCCCGCTGCGCGGCATTTGACGAGGAGTTGGTGGCGGATCTGACCAAGGTGGGCGGTGAACGCTATGCGCAAATTTGTGCCCTGGCTTACCGGGAATGTTTGGCGGCCTGCGGGCTGGCGGCGGATCAGAACGGCCAGCCGTTGTTCTTCACGAAGGAAAACACCAGTAATGGGGACATCGCCACGGTGGATGTGTTTTTTCCCATGGACCCGGTCTGGGTCTTTTTGAGCCCGGCGCTGACGAAGGCCACGCTGGTTCCCATTCTGTCGTATGCCGCCTCCAGTCACTGGAAATTTCCCAACGCGCCGCATGATCTGGGCACCTATCCCAACGCCCGGGGCACGGACGATGGTGGCGAAGGCATGCCGGTGGAAGAGAGTGGCAACATGCTGATCCTCTGTGACGCCGTGGCGCAAGCGGAAGGGAATGGCGATTTCGTCACTCCGTGGTGGCCGCAATTGACCCAGTGGGCCAAATATCTCGAGAACTACGGACTCGATCCCGAGGAACAACTCTGCACCGATGATTTCATGGGCCATCTGGCGCATAATGCCAACCTGTCGGTCAAGGCCATTCTGGGTTTGGCGGCATATGGGGATCTTTGCAAGCTGCGGGGCGACACCCAAAATGCGGAACGTTACGCCAAACTCGCCAAAGTGGATGCCGCCCATTGGGTGGCAGTGGCGGCCGAAGGCAATCATTTCCGGCTGGCGTTTGACAAGCCGGGCACGTGGAGTCAAAAATATAATTTGGTATGGGATCGGATACTGGGTCTGAATGTGTTTCCCCCGACGGTGGCCCAAGCGGAGGTTGCCCATTATAAAAGCGTGATGCAGCGCTATGGCCTGCCGCTGGATTCCCGCACCCATTTGTCGAAGACCGACTGGTCCATCTGGAGCGCCACTTTGGCCGACAATCAGGCGGATTTTGAAAGCATCATTTCGCCCGCTTATGATTATCTGAACCACACCACCGCGCGGGATCCCATCGCCGATTCGTACGAGACGGACAATATCAACAGCGGCGGGATGCATGCGCGACCGGTGGTGGGGGGATTTTTCATTAAAATGCTGACGGACCGGGTCATTTGGAACAAGTGGGCCACGGGTGACAAAGTGAAGGCCGTTGGCTGGGCTCCCCTGCCGAAGCCCCCGGAAGTCAGTGTGGTCGTTCCGGCGGCGGACAAGCAGCCCGCCATTTGGAACTATACGATTGCCCAGCCCGCCGATGGCTGGACCCAGCCGGCCTTTGATGATGCGGCCTGGAAGCAGGGGCCGAGTGGGTTTGGCACGGCTGGCACGCCGGGGGCCATTATCGGCACCACCTGGCAGACCGACGATATTTGGTTGCGCCGGGTGATTGAGTTGCCCGCAGGTGACTATAGCGCGCTTAACGGATGGTTGCACCATGATGAAGACGCGGAAGTTTACATTAACGGGGTGCCCGCCCTGACGACCGGCGGGTTCACCAGTAATTATGAGGTCTATCCCTTGTCCGACCAGGCCAAAGCCGCCCTCAAACCGGGTAAAAATGTGATTGCCATTCACTGTCACCAGACCACGGGTGGGCAATATTTGGACTTCGGTCTGGTCAAGGTCATCGGACAATGATGGGTGGCCGGGGATGATCAAGGCCGTTTTCACCGCCATGGGAGTGGCCGGGGCAAGCTTTGCCCCGGCCGTTCGCGCTGGGGCAGGGCCGGCGGACGGCTGGCCGCCCGTGGGGGTGGTCACCAACCGGGCGCCGTTGCGGGCGCCGTCCTATTTTCCCCTGCCGCTGGGTAGCATTGCTCCCCGCGGTTGGTTGCTCACGCAGATGCAATTCCAACGGGATGGCCTTACGGGGCACGCCGAGCAGCTTTATGCCGATGACCTGGGCACCAATAGCGGCTGGCTTGGCGGGACTGGCGAGAGTTGGGAGCGCGGTCCTTATTATTATAAGGGGCTCATCCCGCTGGCGTATGAGTTGAACGACGCCGGACTGAAGCAAACGGCCCAAAAATGGATGGAGTGGCTGCTCACCCATCAGGCGGCGGACGGACGCATTGGGCCGGCGGCCAATAATGACTGGTGGCCGCGCATGCTGGCCACCGCGGCGTTGCGCGATTATTACGAGGCCACGGGGGATGCCCGCGTGGTGCCGTTGCTCGACCGATATTTTCATTACATGCTGGCCGAACTGCCGGCCCGACCGCTGGTGGACTGGGGCAAGGCCCGGGCGGGTGATGCGATGGAAGTGGTCCTCTGGCTTTACAATCAGAATGGCGATCCCGAACTGTTGCGCCTCGCGGGCCTGTTGCAGCAACAAGCTTACGATTGGACGGATATATTCAAGCGCAACCGGTTCGATTTCTATGGCACGGATTTTCAGCCCAAGCACAACGTGAATGTGGCGCAGGCGCTCAAAATGCCGGCCATCTATTACCAGCTTTCCGGGCAGCCGGAAGACCGGAATGCTTTGAGTTTGGGCTGGGACAACCTGATGCGGGAGCACGGGCTGGCCTGCGGGATCAACAGCGGCACGGAATTTCTTTCCGGCAACGCCAGTGTGCAAGGCGTGGAGCTGTGCGCGACGGTGGAAGCCATGTTGAGTTTGGAAACCAGTTTGCGCCTGACGGGTGATCCGGTGCTGGGGGACCGCTTGGAAACCATCGCTTTTAATGCCCTCCCCGCCGGCCTGGCCAATCATATCAAAGGCCTGCAATATTACACCCTGCCCAACAACGTCATTGCCAGCAACGGGGGGCATGGTTTCAACCAGGATTATGCCAGTGGTTCGGTGCCCGGTCCTGACTCGGGTTTTCCCTGCTGCCGGTACAACCTGCACATGGGCTGGCCGAAATATGTGCAAAATGCTTGGGCGGCCACGGCGGATGGGGGGCTGGCGTTGCTCGCTTATGGGCCCATGGACGTGAGCACCCGGCTGGGCGGCCAGCCGGTGCGCATTGCCGAGGAGACCAGTTATCCCTTTGATGAAACCGTGCGGTTGCACATTGCCATGGCGGGTTCGGCGGCTTTCCCGTTGGTGTTGCGGATGCCGGGCTGGTGTGCGCACGCGGCGATTGACATCAATGGCCAGCCCCAAGCCAGCGGGGCGGCGGGAACCTTTCGGCGGCTGGCGCGCACATGGCAGGGGGGCGATGAGGTGACGCTGCATTTTCCCATGTCGGTGCAAACCCAAACGGGACCCAGCCGGGCCGTGGCCATCCGGCGCGGGCCACTGGTGTATTCCCTCAAGATCGGGGAACAATGGACCGTGCGCACGCCCGATCCGTTGGGTCTGGGCTTTGATGAGTTTGAAGTCCATGCGACCACGCCGTGGGCCTATGCGCTCGCGCTGGATCCGGCGCAGGCCGACGCTGCTTTTAAATTTACCCAAGTGCCGACGCCGGCTGACCCGTTTGATCCCGCCCAGCCATCCGTTCGCCTGACGGCTCAAGCCCGCTGGCTGCCCGACTGGACGATGGGCTGGCGGGGGACGCATGCTTTTGAACCACCGTGCAGTCCGGTGGCTTCGACCAATGAACTGGTAACGGTCACCCTGGTGCCGTTTGGGTCGCAGCACCTGCGGATTAGCTGGTTTCCCTATTTGGGCGAACCCCGGCCCACCGCCGGACTGTTCAAGGAACATTTTGACCCCACCTGGAGTAAGCGGTGGACCGTGTTTGGCGGCAACTGGGTGGTGCGCAATCACACGCTGAGCACGGTGCCCGGCTCGGCGGGAGGTGCCCGGGCGCTGGCCATGGCCACGGCTTTCACTAATTTTATTTATGAGGGGGAGGTTAGCGTAGGCCCGGTGGGCAATGCCGGGCTGGTCTTTCGCGCGAGCAAACCGGACATCGGTGCGGACGACTATTGTGGTTATTATGCCGGCCTGAGCGCGGAGCGGGGGCAGTTGGAATTGGGTTATGCCAACCATGCCTGGCACAGCCTCACCAATGTGCCGGTGCCGGTGGTGGCTAATCGCCTGTACCATTTAAAGGTGCAGGCTGTGGGCGAGCACTTGCGCGTTTTTTTGGGGGGCCAGCGCGCACCGCTGGTAGATCTGGTGGACGCGCACTTTGCGACGGGCATGGTGGGGGTGCGTGATTATTGCGCCGACGGCAACCAGTCGCTGGCCAGTTTTTCCGAAATGACGGCGACGGAGTTGTCGGTGGATTTCCGGACGGCCAAGCCATCCGCGCCACATTAATATTTTTTGGAATTATGATTAAACAACTTTTTGGCGTGGTGGTAGTGGGCTGGCTTGGCCTCGCGGGGGGGGCGGAATCTGGCACGCCCCCCACGCGCGCACGGGAGCGTACGTGCTTTCAAACCGGCCAGGCCTGGAGTCCGCAGGGAAATCTGGGTTCGGAGGTCGCCATCGTTTACGGGATTGATCCCGGTCTGCCGGCGCGCATTGGCACCTGGCGGGATCACGGTTATCGCATTCACGTCATGACCGGCGTCGCTTGGGGGGAGTATCAGGATTATCTCTATGGCCGTTTCGATGGCATCAACCATGAGGACGAGGCCCAGACTGAGCGGAATGGTAATAAAATTGGCCATGGCGGCGACGTTTATTACATGTGCCCGGGCACGAATTACGGAAAATTTTTATGTGTGGGCGTGCAACGGGCGCTGGATGCGGGTGCTGAAGCCATCCACCTGGAGGAACCAGAATTCTGGGACCGGGCGGGTTATTCGGCCGGTTTCCAACGCGAATGGCAGAGTTATTATAACGAACCCTGGCAGGCCCCGGACAGTTCGGTGGATGCCCGCTATCGTGCCTCCAAACTCAAATATTTTCTGTATCGCCGGGCGTTGCAGCAGGTTTTTGATTACATCCAGGCGTATAATCTAAGAACCGGCCGGCAGGTGCATTGCTATGTGCCCACC
The DNA here is from genome assembly GCA_903936645.1 of uncultured Verrucomicrobia subdivision 3 bacterium. Lineage (GTDB taxonomy): Bacteria > Verrucomicrobiota > Verrucomicrobiia > Limisphaerales > UBA11358 > UBA11358. The sequence continues at coordinate 29,383 of CAIZWI010000176.1, read as the reverse complement.
CACAGCCTGTTGAATTACGCGCAATGGTGCATCGTCAGCCCGGAGTCCAGCCTGGCCCAGCTCAAGGGGTGCGACGGTTACATCGCCCAAGTGTGGACGGGAACTTCGCGGGAACCCAATCGCTATCGCGGCGAGGTGCGTTCCCGCACGTTTGAGACGGCGTTTCTGGAGTATGGGGCCATGCAAAACATGGTTCGGGCCACGGGACGTTCGGTCTGGTTTCTGAATGACCCGATTGAAGACAATCCGCGCCATGATTGGACGGATTACCAGGCGAACTGGGAATCCACCCTGACCGCCTCATTATTTCAGCCGGACATTGCCAAATATGAAGTTGCGCCCTGGCCGGAGCGGATTTTTGGCGGGCGCTATCCCCAGGGTGCGCCCGACGGTCGGACCATTCCGCCGGCCTACGCGACGGAACTGCAAACGGTGTTCCATGCGCTGAACGATTTGCAGCAATCGCCAGTGGCCTGGGACGGTGGCACGGCCGGGATCGGGGTGCTGGTCAGTGACTCACTGATGTTTCAGCGCGGCCAGCCGACCCCGAGTGACCCCTGGCTGGGGAACGTGTACGGACTGGCCATGCCGCTCCTGAAACACGGCCTGCCGGTCACGCCGGTGCAGTTGGAAAATGTGACGGTGGCGCATTATCTAGATGGCTTTCACGTGCTGCTCTTAAGTTATGACGGCCAAAAGCCCCTGTCGCCCGAAGTGCATGCCCCGCTGGCGGCCTGGGTCAAGGCCGGCGGCGTGCTGGTGGTGTGTGATCGTGATGCCGATCCCTATTTGCAGGTGCAGGAATGGTGGAATAGCAACGGCAATCATTTTGCCACACCCCGCGAGCACCTGTTTGCCCGGTTGGGTTTGGATAACTCGGTGACGGCGGATCAATTCCACCGGGTGGGCCGTGGGGGTCTGATTTGGATGCGGTCTCGTCCGGCGGAGCTGACGACCAGTGCGGCTGGCGCGGACCAGGTTTTGGCGGCGACCAAGCTGGCCGCCCGGCCGGCGGGCTTGTCCTGGCGTGAAAGTAATTATTTGTTGCTACGGCGCGGACCATATGTGATTGCCGCCGGACTGGATGAATCGATTGCCGGCGAACCACGCCGCCTAACGGGACGGTTTGTGAATCTGTTTGATGCCCAACTGGCGGTGCTGCAGGAGGTGGTCATCCGCCCCGGCTCGCGCTGGTTTTTGCGCGATCTGGAGGCTAAATCCTCGGATGGTGCGCCGCTGCTCGCCGCCGCCTGCCAGGTCCTGCCGGGTGAGAGCACGCCGGATCGGGTGCGTTTTACGGTAATGGGTGTGGGGGGGACGACGGGCGTGATCTTATTGGCGGCACCCCGGGCGCCACAACGCGTGACGCTGGCCGGAGAGGCTTTGGCCACCTTGGAATATTCCGCGACCAACCACTTATTGTGGATTCATTTTAAAAACGATGTCGTCAAACGTGAATGTGTCGTCCAATATTAACTCCACTCAATGAATTACCGCGATGGCTTATCATGGCGCACACTGTTGGCACGCTGGCAGGGTCCCGCCGCCGCCGGGCAGCAGTTGCGGGTCGCTGATGACTGTTCGTGGAAACCCCGTTTGCCCGGTGCCCATTTAACCCCCCATCCCCTGGCCACATGAACCGCCGTCAATTTATCCAACACTCGGCTTTGATCACGGCCGGCCTGACGCTGGCGCCCTCCCTGGCACGTCCGGCAGACGCCACCTTTCCCACCGTTCGGGTGGCGCCAGAGCGGCGTAAATTCACGAGCCCGGCGGTGGAGCGCACGATTGCGCGGGTGCAGGCGGGCAGCGGGAACGCGGAGCTGGCGTGGATGTTTGGCAATTGCTTCCCCAATACGCTGGATACGACGGTCGATTTTTCCGTGGTGAATGGCCGGCCGGACACTTATGTCATCACCGGGGACATTGATGCCATGTGGCTGCGCGACAGTTCGGCGCAGGTCTGGCCCTATTTGCCGCTGATGGCGGAGGATCCCCAGTTGCAGCAATTGATTGCCGGGGTGATCAACCGCCAGACCCGCTGCGTGATCAAGGATCCTTACGCGAATGCTTTCTACAAGGATGCCAACAAAGTCAGCGAATGGCGCAGCGATCTGACCGACATGAAGCCCGGGGTGCACGAGCGCAAATGGGAGGTGGATTCGCTGTGCTATACCATCCGCCTGGCCCATGGTTACTGGCAGGCCACCGGGGACACGGCACCATTTGACCACACCTGGCGGGAGGCGATCCGCGCGATTCTGCGCACGTTTCGCGAACAGCAACGCAAGACCGGCAAAGGCCCGTATCATTTTCAACGCCGGACGGAAACGCAAACGGATACCGTGGCGGGCCGTGGCTATGGCAACCCCGGCAAACCTGTGGGTTTGATTTGTTCCATGTTTCGTCCCAGTGACGATGCCACCCTTTTTCCCTATCTGATTCCGGCCAACTTTTTTGCCGTGGTGAGTCTGCGGCAGGTGGCGGACATGCTGGAAAAAATCCTGCACGACACTGCGCTGGCCGGGGAGTGCCGTTCCCTGGCGGACGAGGTGGAATCCGCGTTGCGGAAGCATGCCGTGGTGCACCATGCCCAACTGGGGGCGGTCTATGCCTACGAGGTGGATGCCTACGGTAATTATTATTGCATTGATGACGGGAATGTTCCGAGTCTCCTTTCCCTCCCTTATTTGGGCGCGGTGCCGGTCGGGGACAACATTTATCAACACACCCGGCAGCTCGTATTGTCGTCCGCCAATCCTTATTACTGCCAGGGCCAGGCGGCCAATGGTCCCGGCGGACCGCATGTGGGCATGGACATGATCTGGCCGCTGGGGTTGATCGTGCAAGGTCTGACCAGCACGAAGGATGCGGAAATCCGCCAGTGTTTGGTGACCTTGCAAAAAACTCATGCGGGCAAAGGTTTTATGCATGAGGCTTTCCATAAGGACGACCCGGATCATTTCACCCGCCCCTGGTTCGCCTGGGCCAACACCATTTTTGGCGAACTCGTCCTCAAAACTTTTAACCAGAATCCCCGCCTGCTGAGCTGAACCAAAGCGCGGTCTCAAACCTCAACCCTCATCATTCATGGCCACCATCACCTCCACCCCCACAGCGAATTCCACCTCGGGCAACAACGGCCAGTCCTATCGCGGGCCGTTTGCGATCATGACGGTCCTGTTCTTCATGTGGGGTTTCATGACCGTTTTCAACGACATCCTGATTCCGCGGTTCAAGGAGGCATTCACGCTGAATTATTTTCAAGCGATGCTGGTGCAATTCGCTTTTTTCGGCGCTTACTTCGTGGGCTCGCTGATATATTTTGCCATTTCGGTGACGACCGGTGACCCGATTGCGCGCATTGGCTACAAAAACGGCGTGGTCATCGGCCTGCTGATTGCGGCGGCCGGGTCCGCACTATTCCTGCCGGCGGCCAGCCTGGTGTCCTATCCATTGTTTCTGGTGGCCTTGTTTATTGTCGGCCTCGGGTTTGCGATGTTGCAAATCGCGGCCAATCCTTACGTCACGATTTTGGGCCCGGAACGCACCGCCTCCAGCCGGCTCAATCTGGCCCAGGCGTTTAATTCATTTGGCACCACCATTGGACCCTTGATTGGCGGGTACTTGATCTTTCAGTATTTTGCGCGCTCGGGCGCCCATGGGACGGACTCGGTGAAGGTTCCCTATCTGGCCTTTTCCCTGATTTTTTTGCTACTGGCGGTAGTTTTCTTCTTTATCAAACTGCCGCAGGTCGGCGAGGGTAAAATTGAACCTGGTGCGGGGGCGTTGCAGCATCCGCACGTGATTCTCGGCGTGCTGGCCATTTTTATGTATGTTGGCGGGGAAGTCTCCATTGGCAGTTCGATTATCAATTTCCTCGGGCAGAAAAGTGTGGCGGGGCTTTCGGCCCTGGACGCGAGCAAATATGTATCCCTGTTCTGGGGGGGCATGCTCATCGGCCGGTTCATGGGCTCGGTAGAACTGAGTGAAATGAAAACACGCAACAAGCAACTGTTGCTGGTGGCCCTGCCGGTGGTGGGTTACTTCGTTTACCCGCTGGCGGGCATTCCCACGGAGCCGAAATACCTGCCACTGCTGGCGCTCTGCTGGCTGCTGTTTCAGTTCGGTCGCGCGCTGGCGGGCCGCACCTTGTTCATTTTTTCGGGAACGATTGTCCTCTTGCTGTTGCTGGCGATGATCCAGGGCGGTCCGCTCGCGATGTGGTGTATTATCGGCATCGGACTTTTCACTTCGATCGGCTGGTCGAACATTTTCTCCCTGGCGCTGGACGGCACGGGTGTTTACAAGAGCCAGGTGTCCTCCCTGCTGGTGATGGCCATTTTGGGCGGTGCGCTGCTGCCGCCATTGCAGGGGAAAATTGCGGATCTGGCCGGACTGCGGATTTCTTATATTGTGCCTTTGATCGCCTACGGCTACGTGGCTTTCTACGGCCTGATCGGCCACAAGGTGGGGCGGAAAGATGTCCTGCCGGCGGCGTGAATTTATTGCCACCGATCCCCACCACGCACCATGGCCACTATGAAGAGGTTCCGGATGAATAAAACACTGGCAATGCTCGGGCTGGTATGGATGTGGCAATGGCTGGCCGCCGCCGCCATCCCGGAGGCGGGCCGGGTGGGTTATGTTCATATCTTGCAAGGCACCGCTTCGCAACCTGACCTGTCCCATGGCAACACCCTGCCGCTGGTGGGCGCCCCGTGGGGCATGATCGATTGGTCGATGGAAAACGCCAGTGGTTCGTGGTTTTTTCAACCCAATGGCACCGTGGACGGCTTTCGGGCCACCCACCAGCCCAGTCCCTGGATTAGCGACTACGGCCAGTTTGTGCTGATGCCCCAGACGGGCGAATTGCAAATGGAGCCCCGGGACAGGTTGTCGGCATACGACCAGGCCACGGCGGTTTTGCGGCCGGATTATGAAAAAGTGGAGCTCAAGAAAGGCGTTATTACCGTGGAGCTGACGGCCGCGGAACGGTGCGCGGTGTTTCGGTTCACTTATCATCAAGGCCAGAAGGGCCGTTTGATCCTGAATGCCAGCGGCAACTCGGAAGTCCACCGCCAAGGCCGCACGATTCGGGGGGTGAGCCGGGCCAATAGTGGGGGCGTGACCGGTAATTTCGGCTCCTATTTTGTGATTCAGCTCGACCGCGATGTGATTCAAAGCGACGTGCTCGTCAATCACCATTCGCGCAGCGCGGCGGAAGGGCAGGGGGACAATGTGGCGGCCTGGTTTGAGTTTGCCACTTCACCCGAGGCGCCGGTTGAACTGAGAGTCGGCACCTCGTTGATCAGTTGGGAACAGGCCGAACAGAATCTCAAGACGGAAACCGAGGGTGGTTTTACGGCGGTGCAAGCGCGCCTGCAAAAAACGTGGAATGAGCAGTTGGGCCGGCTCGAAATTGAAGCCCCGGAAGCGCAGCAACAAACCTTTTATTCCTGCCTGTACCATGCCCAAATGTTTCCGCATCGCTTGTATGAGCTGGATGCCGCGAGCAAGCCGGTGCATTACAGTCCTTACGATGGCAAGATTCATGCCGGGGTGCTGTATGGCGATATCGGCATTTGGGATGCTTTCCGCACCACGTTTCCGTTGATCACGATTTTATATCCGGCGCAATTGAATGAGATATTGCAGGGTTTGGTGAATGCCTCGGCGGAAGGCGGCACGATTCCGGAATGGCCCAGTCCGGGCTATCGTGATTGCATGATCGGGCAGCATAGTGCGGCGATTTTTGCCGATGCCATTGCCAAGGGGCAGCGTGGCTTTGACGTTGCGCAAGCGTATGCCTCGTTGCGCAAGAGTGCTTTTGAACCGCCGGCGCCCGGGGTTTTGGTGCGGCGGGGCCTGGCGGATTATCTCAAGCTGGGATACATCCCGGATGGGGCGAGCCAGTACGCGGTTTCTGCCACACTCGATTATGCCTATGATGACTGGTGCGTGGCCCAAATTGCCCGGGACCAGAAGCAGGCTGATGATTATCAGACCCTGATGGCCCGGGCGCAAAACTATCGCAAGTTGTGGGATCCCGGAGTGGGCTTCATGCATCCGAAAAACGCGTCGGGACAATGGATTGAACCCTTTGACCAGTTTGGCTGGGGTGGTTCTTATGCGGAAGGCGGGCCCTGGCAATGCAGTTTTTTTGTGCCGCACGACAGTGCGGGGCTCATCGGGCTGGCGGGCGGACCGGAAAAATTTGTGGCCAAATTGGATGAAATGCTGGGCCTGCCGCCGATTTATCATCCGGGCGGGTATGGCGGGATTATTCATGAAATGCGGGAAATGGGGATCGCCCCATTTGGCCAGTATGATCAGGGCAACCAGCCGGGGTTTGATGGGCTGTATTTATTCGCTGCCGCGGGCCAGCCCTGGCAAACCGAATACTGGACCCGGCGCGCGTGTGCGGAGTTGTTCAGCGCCCGGCCGGATGGATTTCCCGGCGACGAGGACAATGGTTCCATGGCCAGTTGGTATGTGCTGAGCGCGATCGGCCTGTATCCGCTCTGCCCCGGAACGCCGGCTTATATTTATACCAGCCCGCTGTTCGCCAAAACCACGGTGCATTTGCCGTCGGGGCGGACCTTGGTTATCAGCACCACCGGGCATAGTGAGCGGAATGTTTATGTGCAGGAGCGCCGCTGGAACGGGGTGGTGGAACACCGGACCTGGCTGAGTCATCAGGCTTTGGTGCAAGGCGGAGAATTGCACCTGGACATGGGACCGGATGCCGCCTTCCGCACGCTCAGCCCGGCGGACCTGCCTTACTCGGCATCCCCATAAAGCTAATTCAACCAGCTGGAGATGAGGGTCGCGGCGGGATTTTGGGCAAATTTTTCATGGCAATGCTGCTGCTTGTCGGCGGGGATTGAGGGCGGGCCGACGTCGCCATTAAGATCTTCATTGAGCACCAAATTAGCGGGTCCATTTTGGAAAATGATTTTGGCATGGGGTGATGTCAGGTAATTAACCAGGATTAGTTAAAGATTTCCTGGCGGTCGCGACGATGCCAAAAAAGCATGGTTTTTCGCAATATTTTCGTATGATTCCTCATGCCCAAGGCGCAAGTTATGCTATCTTGTCGGCGTGCTGAAAGTTTAGCCATGCATGAGTAATCATCTCAAATGTTTGGTGGTGGAAGATGATCCGGTTGATTTTGAATTGCTGGAACGCCAGTTCCAGCAAAACCGGCCGGGCACAAGGGTGCAGCAGACCACTAATTTGGCGGAATTTAACCGGGCGCTGGCGCAAGGGGAGTGGGACGTGGTTTTGTGCGACTACCGAATGCCCGGATTGGTGGTTCCGGACATCCTGCAGGCGGTGCAAGCCGGCCAGCCCCAGCTCCCCATCATACTTGTTTCCGGTGCAATTGGTGAGGAGCAAGCGGTGGAACTGCTGAAATTGGGGATTAGTGATTTTGTTCTTAAGAGCAATCTTAGCCGGTTGCTGCCCGCGATTGACCGGAGCCGGCGGGAGGTCGCCGAGCGGAAAGAACGGCAGGCCGCCGAAGCACGACATTCCTCGCTGTTCAGGAACATGCTCAATGGTTGTGCCTATTGCCGGATCGTTTATGAGCAGGGCGAGCCCCGGGATTTTATCTTTCTGGAAGTCAACCAGGCCTTCGCTGAGCAGACGGGTTTGCAAGGGGTGGCGGGGCGGAGGGTAAGCGAGGTGCTGCCCGGCTTCCGGGAAGTGGATGCTGAGTTGTTTGGCCTTTACGCCAGGGTGGCGGGCACCGGGCGGCCGGAGCGGGCGGAGATATATGTGACGACGTTGCGGGAATGGTTTGCCATGGCTGTGTATGGTCCCACCCCGGAGCATTTTGTGGCGGTTTTTGAATTGATCACGGAACGCAAGCGGGGGGAGGAATTCAAGCAGGCGGTCCTGGACTCGGTGACATCCCACATTGCAGTTTTAAGCGAAACCGGGGAGATTCTGGCCGTCAATGCCCGGTGGCAGGAATTTGTCCGACTCAATCCGACGGCCCAGGGTGAAGTGGCAGTCAACACCAGCCTAGGTGTCAATTACCTGGAGGTTTGCGAACGGGCCGCCCGCCGGCAATGTGCGGAAGCGGAGGCCGCCAAAACCGGCATTCAGGAGGTCATCGCGGGGCGGCGGGAAAGTTTTGCGATGGAGTACCGCTGCGATGCGCCCGGGGAACGGCGCTGGTTCAGTCTGAGTGTCACGCGCCTGGGCAATCAAGGCTCTCAAGTGGTGGTAATGCATACCAATATTACTGAACGCAAGCGCGCCGAGGAAAGGCTGCGCGCGAGTGAGCAGCAATTCCGGGCGATGTTTGAGACCGCCGCAGTGGGCATGGCCCAGGCCGATCCGCATACGGGCCGGTTGCTCCGGGTAAATCCCAAAATGTGCCAGATAACCGGCTACTCTGAAGCTGAGTTGTTGCAACGGCACGTCCGTGACATCACGCACCCGGACGACCGTGAGCGGGACTGGCAGGCTTTTCAGGCGGTGGTCAGCGGCAAGGCGGCGGATTACCACATGGAAAAGCGTTATGTCCGCGGGGATGGGGCCGTTGTCTGGGTGAGCATCAACATGACCGTCTTGCGGGATGATGCCGGTCAGCCGATGCGCACGATGGCAGTGGTGGAAGATATCACCGAGCGGCGGGCTGTGCGGGAGAAAATCTTGCTGGAACAGGCGCGGTTCAAGCTGATTTTCGATGCCGTGCCCATCGGCATGGCCTATGCCATTGAGCAGCCGGACGGTCAGTACCAACGCATCGCCAATGCCGCTCATTTACGGATTTGCGGGCTGACCGCTGAGGAGGACAACCAGCCCGGGATTTACCGGCAAATTACGCATCCGGACGACCGGCCACGCCAGGATGCCTTGGTTAACCAACTGGGCCCAGGCCGGGTGGGTGCCTTCTCGCTCGAGAAGCGCTACGTCAAGAAAGACGGTCAGGTGGTATGGGTTGCGTTTTCCTATATTCGCCGGCCGCGCGCGGATGGTAATTTTGACGTGGTGACCACCGTGGTGGAGATTACCGAGCGCAAAGCGGCCGAGCAGGCCTTGCGCGACAGCGAAATGGCGTTTCGCACCCTGACGGAATCCATGCCGCAAATCGTTTGGATTTGCAATCCCGCCGGCCAGAATATTTATTTTAACCAGCAGTGGGTGGCCTACACGGGGCTAACGCTGGCGGAAAGTTATGGTGACGGGTGGATCCGGCCGTTCCATCCGGACGACCAGCCCGTGGCCCGGGAGGCCTGGCGCAGGGCCTGGCAGAATGGCAGCAATTTTGTCATGGAAAGCCGGCTGCGCCGGGCGGATGGGAGCTATCGCTGGTGGTTGATTCGGGCGGTGCCGCTGCGCCACGCCCAAGGGGCGGTGCTGAAATGGTTTGGCACATATACGGATATCAATGACTTGAAGCTGGCCGAGGCCGCGTTGCGCGAAAGCCGGGCAAAATTGGACGCGGCGCTGGCGAGCATGACGGATGCGGTGTTCATAGCGGATGCGAACGGTCAGTTTCTGGATTTTAACGAGGCCTTTGCGACCTTCCATAAATTCCGGAGCAAGGCCGAGTGTGCGCGCCACATCAATGATTATCCCGCCATTTTGGATATTTTCCTGCCCACCTGCGAGCCGGCGCCCTTTGACCAATGGGCGGTCCCGCGGGCGCTCCGGGGTGAAACAGCCACCAATGTGGAGTACACCATCCGCCGCAAAGACACAGGGGAGTCCTGGGTTTGCAGTTGCAGTTTTAGTCCCATTCGCGACGCGGCCGGGGCCGTTGCCGGGGCGGTGGTGGTGGCGCGCGACATCACCGTTAGCAAGCAGGCCGAGCAGAGCCTGCGGATGAGCCAGTTTTCCATGGAAAATTCGGGGGACGCGATTTTCTGGCTGGCCGCCGATGGCCGTTTTGTGCGGGTGAACGCTGCGGCTGGCCGGTTGGTGGGTTACACGCTGGAGGAAATGCTTACCCTGGGGGCCCAGGATCTCAACCCAGCCCACGCCGGCCAGGCCTGGGTGGCCCACTGGCAGGAACTGCGGGAGCATAAAATCCTGACTTTTGAAGCCCTCTTTCGCACGAAAGAGGGCTGGTCGCTGGCGGTCGAGATCACGGCGAATTACATTAATTTTGAAGGCCAGGAATTTAACTGTGCCTTCATCCGGGACATTACCGAGCGGAAGACCAAGACGGAGGAATTACTCTGGAAAACGGCGTTTCTGGAGGCGATGGTGCATTCTTCGGTGGACGGTATTTTGGTGGTGGACAAAGAAAACCGGAAAATATTGCAGAATCAAAAAATTGCGGACTTATGGGGGATTCCGCCGGAAATTACCAGCCAGGCGGATGACACGCGGCAACTGGAGTTTGTGCAGGCCCAGACGGTCGATCCGGAGGAGTTTGCCCGGCAGACGCGCAAGCTGTTGCTGTTGCCGGATCAGCTGGCCCATGACGAAGTGGAGTTGAAAAACGGCACCATCCTGGACCGGCACACCGCCTTGGTGCGCGGCCAGGATGGCAAAATCTATGGCCGGGTATGGACCTTTCACGACATTACCAAACGCCGGCAATTGGAAGGGCAATACCGGCAGGCCCAAAAAATGGAGGCCATTGGCACGCTGGCGGGCGGCATTGCCCATGACTTTAATAACATTCTTTGCGCCATGTTTGGTTACGGTTATCTGCTCCAGCAGGAGTCCGCGGGCAACCCCCAAGCCCGGGAATACGTTGAGGAAATTCTGAAGGCGGCCAATCGCGCCAAGGACCTTGTCCAGCAGATTTTGACGTTCAGCCGGCAGCGTGAGCAAAAGCGCGAAGTGATCCATTTGGATACCGTGCTCAAAGAGGTGGGCAAATTTCTCCGCGCCTCACTGCCGGCCAGCATCCAGATTGAAACCAATCTCGATAGTGAAGCGCCTCCCGTGCTGGCCGATCCCACCCAAATTTATCAGGTGGCCATGAATTTGGCGACCAATGCGCTCCACGCCATGGATGGCCAGTCTGGATGCCTCCGGCTAAACTTGGTGGCAGATGAACCGGACGAGGCCACCCGCCAAGAGCACCCGCAACTCCGGCCCATCCGCTACACACGGCTGACGGTGGCGGACACGGGTCACGGCATGGATGCCCGCACCTTGGACCGTATTTTTGAGCCATTTTTCACCACCAAGCCGGTGGGCAAAGGCACCGGTCTTGGTCTGGCCGTGGTGCATGGCATCGTGCAGTCCCACGAAGGTATTATCACGGTTACGAGCCAGCCCGGCCAGGGCACCACCTTTGACATCTATTTTCCCGCCCAGGTCACCGACCCCCTGCCGCCAGCGGGCCTGCTGCGGGATATTCCGCGCGGACAGGGGCAGCGCATCCTGATCCTGGATGATGAGCCAGCGCTAACCGAGCCGTTCCAAGGCCTGTTGCAGCGGCTTAATTATCAGGTCACCACCTGTAATCTGGCCAGTGAGGCGCTGCGGCGGTTCCGCGAAAACCCCGCGGAATTCGACCTGCTCATCACTGATCTGACCATGCCGGAAATTAGCGGACTGGAGGTGGCGCGGCAGTTTCACGACATCCGGCCGGATTTGCCGGTGATTCTCAGCACCGGTTATGCCTATGCACTGGAGGCGGTCACCTTGCGGGAGGCGGGCATCAGCGAGCTTTTGGAAAAGCCTCTCGCCCTCCGGGCGCTGGCGCAAACGGTGCAACGGGTGCTGGCCAAGCATTGAGGCACCGGGGAACGAGGGTATAAGATTGGAGCACCTTCAATATCCAAACTTCGGTTGCCTCGCCATCGGTGCGGCCGTAAGTGAGAGGGGAAAAGCAGCAGAGGGTAATTGAACTGCGGATGGCGGGCGGAGTCACAGCTAGGGGTTTCGCTGGTCGTCGGCAAGGCAAGGCGCGAGAAACTGGTCCACGGTCAGGCCAGATTCGTTAAGGACCGTGACGCGGGTCCACTCCTGGTCGGGCACGCCGGCGCAGACGCTCGCGAATTGGCGGGCGACTGCCGAACGGGAATTAGGCAAGGGCCACAGAGCTTTTTGGGCAAGGCATTCCGCGCGGAGCCGGGTCCAGTCGCGCAGCCAGGCCAGCCGCACGGGCAAATGCGCCTGGCGCACCCGCGCGGATAATTCTGGATCCCCGGTAACGGCGTGCTCGGCCTGCTGCCACAATTGCTCGGCGGCCGACAGGACCTGGAAGGTGCGATACGGGGCGCGGGGGCGAGTGTAACAGCCGAGGTAAAAGCCCCGGGCGGCGGCATACTCCAATTCAAGATAGCGCTGGATCAATGGCCCGGCGTTCGGGCCGTAATAGCCGGTTAAGAACTCCTGGATGAGTGCCCGGTCATCGGCTTGAGGATTCCAAAATAATTGCGCCAGGACCCAGGCCCGCAACTCGCCCATTTCCCCGCCCCACCCCTGGTACGCACCTTCAGAGAAAACGCCGCGCACATGGTATTGGGCGAAGAGTCGCGCATCCGGTCCCAGGGTGAACCAGTTGGGGTGGGGCAGCACATAATTTGCAAAGTCGGTCGTATAATCCCAGACGTAGAGGCGGTGGCATAATTTGGACCAACCTTTGAGATCGCTCAAAAAGGCGGCGTTGGAGGGGTCGTCCCACGGGGCGCGGAAGTTGCATTCAATGGAGCACAGCCGCACGATCACGTTCGCCCGGGGTTTCAGGGTGCGGGGCGGGTGGCGGGTGTATTGATAGGCAAAGGTATCCACTGCCACGCCAGGAAACTCGGCCGCGATGCGCGCCGCAATATCATTCACAAAAGCAATGACGCTGGCGGCCGGACTGTTTTCGGCCTGATCAAGGGCCTGGCAGGCCGGGCATTGGCAGGCTCCGGCGCAATCGTTCTGAGATACAGAGATAATTTTGGTGTCCGGGGCGGCCCGCAGCATGGCCCGCACCTGACTGGTCACAAAGTCGCGCAATTGGGGGTTGGAGAGGCAGAGTTGCGCGTTTTCCGCAGTGCGGTGGCCGTTCACGAGGCTGTACCATTCTGGATGTGCCGCGAAATATTTTGCGGGTGGCACGAGGGGATAAAAGGTGTGGGCGAAGCCCTGATAAGTGATGCCGCCGCCGAGCGCGGGGGGCAGCCGCCGGGGTTCGGCGTTCACGCCATTCACGTTGTTGCGCGATTTCCAGAGGGGGTCAAAGCCGGCGAACCAAAAAGGCTCGCGATATTCGAAGACGGGTTGCTGGCGCACGTTGAGGTGCGGAACGCGCAAGGTGGCCTGGTGCGGAAGGTTCGTGGCCCAGGGTGTCCACCAGCGGACCCCGCATTGGTCCGACAGGAAGTGATTGACCGCGTATAAGGTCCCGCGCGGAGCGCCGCCGGCGAGGAGCACGCTGGAGCCGTGGGTGCGCAGGACCAATTCCTCGGGGCCCAGACGGGTAAGATCAATTTCAGGAAAGCGCTGGGCGGCGAGAGGGCCCGGGCCGACGATGAGGGTGTTAGTGATCCCAGCGGGTGCATTGGTTTGGATGGCAAAGTCCGCCCCGGTGATGAGGTGCAAATGCCAGGCGAGTTCAGCGGCGGCGTGCTGATCCACTCCAGTGGCCGCCGGGGATTGGACGATCACGCAGGCGGTCTGGCCCTGGCGGGCGATGAGGAATTCGCCCCAAGCCAGGGGGGTAGCCAGGCAAAGCACAACAAGCAGGCCAATGGTTTTCATGGGTGAGACCTGGGGCGACGTTACCGGCGGGGCGGACGTGCGACAAGCCTGGATTGGGCCAAGGTTTAAAAACCTCAGGCTGATGCCGGCCTCAGGAAACGCTCCGTCATGGCTGTTACCCTCGGGCAAAACCACTTGAAACAAGGGCCTCAGTCACTCAAAAGGGATTTGTCCATGCATGGGCGACGGGTGTCCATTGAGCAGCCGGCGTTAGCATTGGACCGCTTAAGAAACAGTTTGATCGGTAAAGTCTTTGATGCTATCCGGGGGAAGTGGGTTTGGTAGCGCGTAGGGGAATCGAACCCCTCTTTCAGCCTTGAGAAGGCCACGTCCTAGCCGATAGACGAACACGCCAGCCAGTATTGGTAGTATTATCCAATTTTGGCCGGGTGTCAACGCTGGGGCGAGGGGGGCGACGCTTTGACGGTTGGCAGAGGGAGCGATCGGTTGGTGGCCTGCCAACCGACCTGAGCACTGGGCGCTCACCGCCATAACGACTTGCATGTGCCGGTGGGCGGACGGGGTTCGTGAGGGCATGGCAGGAGGGAATCATGCCTCGGTCAGAGCGGCAGGAGACCGGATTTGCCGCTTAAAAGGCTTCAAGTACCATTGAGATTGACCGTGCTTGGGGGCGGGTTTCTGGCTTTGGAAGGGTGTGGCGATGAAACGCCGCCACAACCCGGCGGCGAGGACCCCCGGCGCTACTGGGGGGAGGCTACGCAAACCCAAGGTCGACCGGCACATACGGGTAGCAAATCAGCAAATGACCACTAGGCAGGGGGCGGGTTATCGAGGCAGCGGCGGACAGTTTCAATCAGGTGGTTGGGCAGGTAGGGTTTGGCTAGAAAATTCAAGCCTTCCTTGAGCAGCATGTCCTGGCTGAAGAGTTCAGGGCTGTATCCGGTGGAGTAGATGATTTTGATTTCAGGCTTTTGGGTGCGAATGCGCTCGGCCAATTCCCGGCCGGTCCATCCGCCCGGCATGATCATATCGGTGAGCAGCAGGTCGATTTCGTGTTGATGTTGCTCCCACACGGCCAGACCTTCCCGGCCAGAGCCTGCCTCGAAAACGCGGTACCCTTGGCGTTCCAGCAATTTTTTTGCCAATTGCCGCACCGGGGCTTCGTCTTCCACCAGCAGGATGATTTCCTTGCCGCCCCGGGCCGGCGGGGCAGCGGGTGCGGTCTCCCTAAGGCCGGCTTGCTTGATTTCCGCCGGCAGGAAAATATGGAATCGTGTGCCTTCGCCGGGGGTGCTTTCGACTTCGATCCAGCCACCATGTTGTTTGATAATGCCATAGGCGGAGGCCAAGCCCAGGCCGGTACCTTTGCCCGGCTCCTTGGTGGTGAAGAAGGGCTCGAAAAGATGGGGCAGCAATTCCTGGGGGATGCCACAACCGGTGTCGGCCACCACCAGGCAGGCAAACAGGCCAGGGCGGGACTGGGAATGGCGCTGGGCAGCCCCATGGGTGATTTCCCGAGAGCGCGCGCTGATTTGGAGGGTGCCACCCAGCGGCATGGCATCCCGGGCATTTAATGCCAGGTTCAAAATCACCATTTCGATCATCACGGGGTCGGCTTGAATCATAAGCGGGGTGTCCCCCCCCGAGATATCCATGATGATCTGCTCGCCCAGCACGCGGCCCAGCATGCTGCCAAACTGAGTGATCAGGTCCGGGAGGCTGACTGGCTGGGCCTGCATCCGTTTTTTTCGGCTGAACATCAGCATTTGCGCGGTCAGGCTGGCGGCCCGTTCCGCGGCGGAATCAATTTCCCGGAGGGCCTCCGCCACTTTTTCGCTGCGGGGCAGGTCTTGGGCCAAACAATTTGTGTATCCTCGGATTACGGTGAGCAGGTTATTAAAGTCATGCGCAATGCCGCCCGCCAGCTGGCCCACAGCCTCCATTTTTTGGGCCTGGCGGAGTTCGGATTCGGTGCGCGCATGTTCGGCCATTTCAAGTTTTAGCTGGCTGTTGGCCGCCTGGAGTTCGCTGGTGCGCTGGGCCACCATGGCGGCCAGCTGGTCCATGCGCGCCCCTGCGGCCTGGCCCCAGTCCCATTTTTGGGTGAGGGCATGGGCCAATTGCAGTACTTCGATGGTGTCGAACGGCTTTTTGAGAATCACGAGACGGTCACTCTGGCCCAGTCGGGCAATCATTTCCTCCCAGGAATAGTCGGAATAGGCGGTGCAAATCACGATTTGAATGTCCGGGTCGGCCGCGCAAATGCGCGCGGTGGTTTCCATGCCGTCCCAGCCGGG
Organism: uncultured Verrucomicrobia subdivision 3 bacterium; assembly: GCA_903936645.1. Lineage (GTDB taxonomy): Bacteria > Verrucomicrobiota > Verrucomicrobiia > Limisphaerales > UBA11358 > UBA11358. The sequence continues at coordinate 13,451 of CAIZWI010000176.1, read as the reverse complement.
GGCCATGCGCACATCTACAAACGCCAGGGCGTAAGGCTGCCCCTGTTCGCGAGCGGACTCGACGAGCGCGAGGCCCTCCTCGCCACTGGCCGCGGTGTCCAGGTAAAACCCGGGGGATTCGGCGGGGGTCACCGGCTGGCCAAAGAGTTTCGCCCCGGCCGCCGCCAGGCGCAGGCTCCCAGGATCGGCGGGGAGCAGGATTTTTTTAAAATCTTCGTGGATGGCCTGATTATCGTCGATCACGAGGATGCGTTGATTTGGGGCCAGGATGGGCAGTTTCATGATTTGTTCGGGGATGCGGAGGGGGGCAGGGTAAGGGTGAAGGCGGCCCCGAGACCGGGACCAGCGCTCTGAAAGGTCAGGGTGCCGCCCAATTCCCGGGCGGCGAGGGCACTGCTATGCAGGCCAAAGCCATGCCCCCCCTGGCGGGTGGTAAAGCCATGATGGAACAGCCGGTTCAGATGCTCGGGAGCAATGCCAACTCCATTATCCATGATCGTGATGCTCACTCCCGCTGCGGAACCGGCGATCTGCAGCCGGATTTGTTTGTCCGACCGCCGGGATTCGGTACAAGCATATTTGGCATTGCGGATGAGGTTGACGAGGATTTGCAACACCTTGTGCTTTTCCACATTGACCGGTGGCACCTCGGCATACTCGCGAATTAGTTCGATACCGTGCCGGGGCATGGAGCCCGCATTCATCAAGAGGGCATCCTCCACCAACTTCCGGGCGGGGATGACCTCGGCGACGCCGGAGATTTTGGCATAGCTTTGCTGGCGGGACACAATGTCCTTGATGTGATCAATATGTTGCTGGAGGGACGCGAGCTCTTGGAGGGTGTTTTGTTGTTCTTTGGCCAGTTGCCCGGCGAGATCGTTTATAAAGCCGGGTAACTGCCGGCCTTGGGGATCCATGGTCATGAATTCGCCCAGATCAGTGGAGCGCTCCGCCAGCAGTCCGGCCACCTTGCCGACATAGGCCACCTTGGACTTGCGGGTCTGGTCCGTGACCAGCGCGGCGGAGACATTCACACTGTTGAGCACGTTGCCGACATTGTGCAGCACGTTGGTGGCCACTTCCGCCATGCCCGCCAGCCGGGAATTTTCCAGCAGGCGCGCGTGCGCCTGCTCAATTTCGTTTTGCATGCGTTCGCGCTCGGCGATTTCCCGCTGCAGGGATTCATTGGCACGGGCCAGTTCGGCGGTGCGCTTGGTCACTTCCGCCTCTAATTCCGCGCGGGCCTGATGTGCCGCGCGTTGTTTCAATTCCGTCCGGCGGACGCGCCATTGATAGATGGCTGCCACCACGGCAAACGTCAACCCGGCGCACAGCCAATCGAACCAGGCCGTCTGATAAAAAAATGGGCGCAGTTGGATGGCCAGCGTTGTGCCGGACTGGTTCCAGACCCCGTCCGCATTGGCCGCGATCACACGAAAGGAATAATGGCCGGGCTTCAGATTGGTGTAGAGCACTGTGCGCCGATGCCCGGTCGACTGCCAGTCATTGTCCCACCCCACCAACTGACACTTAAATTGGGCGTTATTGGGAGCCACGAACGTCAAGGCGGTGAAATCAATTTCCATCTCGCCCTTGCCGGGGGGCACCTCCACCGCCGCGGCCGGACTGTATTCCTGGCCATTAACCACAATGCGGCTGATGTGCACCGGCGGCGGCACGTCATTGGTGGGGATATGCGCCGGGTCTATCATGACGACCCCCCAGGGGCAGGGAAACCAGATGCGGCCATCCCGGGTTTTACAACCCGAATTCTCCTGGTCGGTCCGGCCGGTGGCTTTGACCGATTCCAGACCGTCAAACAATTCGCATTGGACGCGGGCGGTTTTGCCATCGGCAACCGCATTTAGATTCTGGCGGCTGGCCCGAAAAATGCCGCGGCCGGAATTAAACCAGAAGCTGCCGTAATCATCGGGTATGATGGTGTAAATCCAATTATCGGCCAACCCATCCGCCGGGGTGATGTTTTTTAATTCGCCCTCCTTGATGCGGGCGATGCCGGAGGCCAGGCCGACCCAGATGCTGCCATCGATGTCTTCACAGATCCACTGGACATTGTCGCCGGACAGGCCATTGCTGGCACTCCAATGCCGGACAGTTCCCTGGTCCAGCCGGAAGACGCCATTTTTGCTGGCCACCCAGACCGCGCCATCCCGGGCAGTGTATAAGTTATTAATCCAATAAAATTCCGGCTGCGGGCCGGGCGGGTATTGGTACGAGGTGGGTTTGCCATTGGTCAGTCGGACCAGGGCATCCCCCACGGCCAAAACCAGACTGGTGGCGTCCTCGGTGATGGCCGAGGTCCACACTTCGCTGACTGGCCGGCCCGGCTCGTCGCCGCTGCCGAAAACCTTAATATTCTTTTCACCATCCTCGGTGTATAGCTCCCCTTTGCGGGTGGCAAATATCAGCTTGATATAACTGTTCGCTGACCGGGGGCCCCAGGTGTAATTGGTGGTGATCTGATCATCCAGATAGGACAGTCCCAGGTCGGTGCCAATCCACAAACCACCGTTTGGGGAGGCGGCCACCATATGGCTAGAGCCATCCCCGATACCTTCGTGTTTGGAGACAATGGGGAATTTGGTGTCCGACAATTGGGTCAAGCCATCCCGGGTGCCGATCCACAGACTGCCCTCGGCGTCTTCGGCCAGGCCCAGAAGGTAGTCGCTGCCCAGTCCATCCGCCTGCCGCAGCCAGGTGAACTGGCCATTTTTGTAGCAGGCCAGTCCCTGACCGCCGGTGCCCACCCAAAGGGCGCCATGGTGATCCACCAGCAGGGCTTTGATATCCCCGTTAAAGCGGGGAATGTTGCGTGGCTTGCCATGGGCATAGCATCGCAAGCCCAATTCTGTGCCTACCCAGACTTCTCCATTGGCACCCACTGCCAGGGCGGAAATATTTACTTTTTCAAGCTCCGGGGCGGGGAAGGTTTGCAAATTGCCAGCAGCCCAATAAAGCAAGCCATGCTCGGCGGTGCCCACCCAGATTTGGCCAGTGGCGTCTTCGCACATGGACATAACCTGACCGGTAAGATCGGTGCCGAAGAGCGGGGTTTCCGGGTTGCCGGGCACCCAGTGGCTGATGCCTGGATTCATCCCGGTCCAAACGGTGCCATCCCGGGCTTCGAAAATAGTGCTGGCCTGAAGATCTGGGTGCGCCCATTGGGGGCCACCCACGGTGACAAAACCTTTGCCATCGTAACCGCCAAACCCGCCATCTTGAATGGCAAAGCGAATACCGCCAGAGGTGGTGGCGGAGAGTTTGCGGACATTTCGTCCCCGGGCGGTCGGCAAATCAATGGACAGGTTGGTGAACTCCACCCCATCAAAACGAATCAGGCCATTCTCCGAGGCCAGCCAGACGTATCCGTCCGCACTTTGGGCCACGTCGTTAATCTTATCGGCCGGCAGGCCATTCTGGCGGGTCCAGTGGCGGCAATTATATTGAGAAATGGACCTGGCCGGGTCCAGGGCCAGGGCCGGCAAGGCCACGCCCAGCACCAGGCTGGCCAGTCCGCCGCGCAACAGCCAGTCCGCCCAAGGCGGGCGGCCGCGATGCTTTGGCGGGCGGGCGGTCATATCATTGTAAACTATCTGGTTTGGCGGTTGCCTCCCGGACCGGTCAACGGTTTATAAGGTGCCGGCTGGCGGGAATTGTTCCTATGTTTTATGATCACTGTCCTGCCGTCAATCTTCATTCCAATCCAAGGTTCGGGCGTCGGACGTTTTGCATTCATATTGGCAAGGTGTTGTTCATACGGACACGGGTACTTGGGACACGCCTGGCATCCCGGCTATTCAGAGAACCCGTCATTCGCGCCCAACAAAAAATCCCGGCGCTTGGAAACACCGGGATTGGTAATAGATTTCTACCTTTGAATTCGAACCAGGGCGAGTTTTACGCCGGTTCGGCTGTTTCCAGGAAACCCTGCAAATGCCGCACCCGGGTGGGATGCCGCAATTTACGCAGGGCTTTGGCTTCAATCTGGCGAATCCGCTCGCGCGTCACGTTGTACATTTTGCCAATTTCTTCCAGCGTGCGTTCGTAACCATCCAGCAACCCAAACCGCATTTCCAAGATCTTGCGCTCCCGCTCGGTGAGGGTGGTCAGCACATCGCTTAATTTTTCCCGCAGCAGGCTGTAACTGGTCACGTCGGAGGGGTTTTCCGCTGACTTGTCCTCGATGAAATCGCCCACGCTCACGTCGCCATCATCACCCACCGGGGCGTGCAGGGAGACGGGTTGCTGAGCCATTTTGAGCAGGGCATGAATGCGGGCCACCGGCATGTGCATTTCGTCCGCAAGTTCCTCGGGCGAAGGTTCGCGGCCCATTTCCTGGGTCAGTTGCTTTTGCGCGCGCCAGAGTTTGTTCATGATTTCAATCATGTGCACCGGAATGCGGATGGTGCGGGCCTGGTCGGCGATGCTGCGGGTGATCGCCTGGCGAATCCACCAAATGGCGTAGGTGGAGAATTTGTAGCCCCGGCGGTACTCAAATTTTTCGACGCCCTTCATCAAGCCGATGTTGCCCTCCTGGATCAAATCCAAAAAGGACTGGCCGCGGTTGGTATATTTTTTGGCGACGGAAACCACCAGGCGCAAATTAGCCTCCGCCATGTGGGTTTTCGCCTTCAAACCGCGATCGGCCGCGGCTTTCAATTCGATAAATGCCTTGTAGAAATCTTCGCGAGGCATCCGGACAAACTGTTCCAGCGTATGAATTTTGGCGTGTTCCGCTTCGCTGGCGGCCTTGCTGCCGGGTTTGCTGCCCGCCGCTTCCAGTTCTTGAATGTGCCGCAGGCTGGCCTGAAACTTCTCATGGATGTTGCCCGCCACCACAATCATTTCCTCGACGACTTTCTGCTTATAAAAGAATTTACCGAAAAAGTCCTGGAGCTTCACCGTCATCTTCTTGAGTTCGCGCTCAATTTCCTCGCGCCGGGTTTTTTGCTGGGCCTTTTGCCAGCCCAGATAGGTTTCGTCGACCTTTTGATCAAAGGCGCGCACCTTTTTAATCAGCTTGCGAAGGTCCCGCAAATGACCATCGCGATTGGCCACCTTTTTATCCACAATCACCCGGTCAAAACGTTCCTTGGGCGGTTCGGACAGAAGCTTTTCGGCGATGGCGATATGCTCCTTGGCGGTAAAACCGAGGCTGTAAACGATGGTTTTCATCGCCACTTCGGCCTCTTCAATCCGTTTGCAAATCTCGACTTCCTGTTCGCGGGTCAGCAAGGGCACTTTGCCCATCTGATTCATGTACATCCGGACCGGATCATCCAGGATTTCCAAGCGGGAATCTTCTTCTTCCTCGTTCGCTTGCGGAGCTTGTTCGGGATGCTTGGTGCGTTCGGCGCGTTCCGCCTCGGCCTGATCCATGACAATTTCCACATCCAGCCCGCGGAGTTTGGAAAGCAGGGCATCCAGGTCGTCGGGACTTAAATTATCCGGCAAAACATCATTAATGTCGTCATAAGTGATGTAGCCGTGCTCCTGGGCGAGGTGCAGCAGGGTCTTAATCGTTTCGGTCATGTCGACCGAGGAGGCGGAGGAAACGGTCGGGGCGGCGGTCGGATGGGCAGTGGCGGGGGTCTTGGCTGCGGCCTTGGGGGTTTCCCCCGGCTCTGGGGTGGCTGATGCTTTTTTTGCCTTGGGAGCGGCATCACCCGGCTTTGCCGCCTTGTTGGAAATCACAAAACGCTTGCGGGCGGCGGGAAGCTTGGCTTCAGTTTTTTTGGCACCGCTGCGTTTGCCACCGGCCGGCGCGCTCTTGGGCGCCGCAGATTTTCTGTTCGACATAAATTATGAGACCAAAAATAAACGCAATGGTTCAGAGGTATTCGGGCGACTCTGCCTAGCGAAAGCGCTGCCTTTACAAATGTTCTATCGTGTTCACTTGCGGTGAATCTTGGGGACTACGAACACCAGAAGACCTACGCGTTTTTAAGTGTAATCCGCTTTTGCGTAAATTCAAGTATAATCGCATCGTCCACCGGTCCGGCGGAATCACTGGTTGCCAGGGTTGGGCATTTCCCAAGTCGCTTTTATTCAACGGTTTGGCGGGTCTTGGGTCGGTCCTGTGCCCGGACCAACTGGACATCCCGGGCGATTTGCTCCTTTAATTGTCCGGGTGACGAGAATTTTTTCTCCTCCCGAAGCCGTTCCCAGACCTCGACTTCCAATTCCTGGCCATATAAATCACCCGAAAAATCCAGTAAGTGGGCCTCCACCCGTAACTCCGGGGCGGGCGAATTTAAGGTGGGGCGGCGCCCGATGTTCAGCGCCACGCGGTAACTGTGCTGATTTACTTGAGTAAGTCCGGCATAAACCCCGTTGGGTGGGAGGTTTAAAGCTGTGGCGTCCAGATTGGCCGTGGGAAATCCCCACTGGCGGCCCAAACGATCTCCGGGAACGATTTGGCCGCACACTGCATATGGCCGGCCCAGCATTTGACTGGCCTTGCCCAAGTCTCCCTGCCGAATGGCCTCACGGATGCGCGTGCTGCTGATAATCAGGCCATCGAGGGCCACGGAAGCGAGTCCGTGAACGTTAAAATTTAAATGTTCGCCCAGTTTTTTCAGTGATTCGACGTTGCCGCTCCGTTGGTGGCCAAATACAAAATTTGCGCCCACGCAGATGCTTTGTATTTTCCCCAACTCCCTGGCTAATAATTGAATGAACTCCTGACCCGTCTGGCGGCTGAATGCCTCATCAAAAGGCAGGACGAGGACGGCGTCCGCCCCCAGGGCTGCCAGAGTGCGTAGTTTTTGGGGCAGGGAATAAATCAGACTCGGTTGGCGCTCCGGGGCGACAATGGCACTGGGGTGGCGGTCGAAGGTAACCACCAGCGCCAGACCGTCATGCTGCCGCGCATCGGTGATGGTTTGGCGGATAATTTGCTGGTGGCCGAGGTGGACACCGTCAAAGACGCCAATTGCCAGGCAGACTTTCCGTCCCGCCGCTGCCAGGTCTTTCGCTGCGCTGATGATTTTCATGCGTCATGCGCTGGCGGCCAGTCGCAAATAGGGAATGACCCGTTTTTCCAATTCTGGCAGCGGTAATTTTAACAGGGCGTCCAGCTTTAACGCATCCACCACATCGAACCGGCCCGAAGCCGTGCGGCGCAACGTTGTCAAATGCGCGCCACAGCCCAGCTTTTCGCCCAGATCACTGGCCAGACTGCGAATATAAGTGCCCTTGGTGCAGGCCACACAGAATTCCGCGAGGGGCGGGGTGCAAGTGGTAAAACGATAATTATAAATATGCACGAGCCGGGGCTCGCGTTCGACCTCAATGCCTTTGCGGGCCAGCTTATACAAGGGCACGCCGTCCTTTTTGATGGCGGAGACCATCGGTGGCATTTGCATTTGGTCGCCAATGAAGCGGGCGGCTTCGGTATTTAGCAATTCCAGACTTAACGGGGGCACCGGTCGCGTGGCGGTGATTTCCCCATCGGAATCATGGCTGGTGGTCGTTTCCCCAAACTTCATGGTGCCCTCGTAGACCTTGTCATCGCCCATCAGCCGTTCGGATAACTTGGTGCCCCGGCCCAGCACAATGATGAGCAAACCGGTGGCATTGGGATCCAAGGTGCCACAATGCCCGACTTTTTTGATGCCAAACCGGCGGCGGATGGCGTCCACCACATCGTGGGAAGTTGGGCCGGGGGGCTTGTCCACCAAGAGGGCGCCGTCCAGTGAGCTGAATTCTTGCATGAAAATTAGGCGGCGGCTTGGAGGGCTTTTTTGATGGCCGCCAGCACCCGGCGCTGCACCGATAGTGACTTGCCGGCCACCCGCGCGCCGGCGGCGGCAGAATGGCCCCCGCCACCGAACTGGGCGGCAATCTCGTTGACGTTGACCTTGGCGCTCTTGGAGCGAAGGCTGATCCGGGTGAGTTCCGGTTCCAACTCCTCAAAGACACAGGCCACCACCACGGGCTCGATGGCCCGGATGTGGTCAATCAGCCCCTCCGAATCATTCGACACCGCGCCGGTTCGGGAAAAGTCCGCCTTCTTCAGCCAGAACCAGGCGATGCGGTCATTCATGGTCAGCCGGAATTTGCTATACACCAGCTTGAGCAAACGCACCCGGGACAGCGGATAGGACTGGTAGACTTCGTCGCAAATTTTCGCAAGATTTGCCCCGCGCGTCACCAATTCCGCCCCCGTGTGAAATGTCCCGGGGCGGGTGTTGGCATACTGGAAAGAGCCCGTGTCGGTGGAAACGGCCGTGAACAAATTGTCGGCCATCAGTTTGTTGATGGGCCAGCGGGCAATCTTGAGGAGTCGGAAAATTAATTCGCCCGTGGACGCCTCCCGGGCGGATACCCAATTGATATCCGCATACCGGGTGTTGCTTTCGTGGTGGTCAATGTTGATGAACACCTTGCGATCGGCGATGCAGTTGCCGGTTTTGCCCAGGCGTTCAAAGCTGGCGCAATCCGTGGCGATCACGCAGTCAAAGGTTTCCCCCCGTTTGGGCCGCGCAAAGATTCCGGTCGGATCGAGAAATTTCAATTTGGCCGGCACGGTGTCCTCGTTCCACACCACCACCTGTTTGCCCTCGTTTTGCAGGGCCAGCGCCAGTCCCAGCTGGGAGCCAATGCAATCGCCATCCGGGCGCACATGGCCAACAATGCAGAAGGTTTGGTGTTCCCGGATGGTTTCGATGATCCGGTCAATGACTTTGGGATGGCTTTTCACTGGGGCGCCGAACTTTCGGCGGCAGGGGTGGTTTTTTCCAGCTCTTCGATGATTTGCAAGACCCGGTTGCCGCGCACGATGGTGTCGTCGGCCACAAATTTTAAGAGGGGGGTGTGCTTGAGCACCACTGCCCGGGCCACCAACGCCTGAATGCGAATGCGCGCTTCATTGAGTTTGACCAGCCCGCGCTTTTGCTGGTCGGGATTGCCCAGCACGCTGACATACACCACGGCGGATTTCAGGTCCCCGGCGGGCACCACGTCGTTGACGGTGATCAGGCCCACGTCGCCGGTGGCAAATTCCCGGCGGATGGACTCTCCAATTTCGCGCTTGAGCAATTCGCGCACTCGCTCATGACGTACACCGGACATGTTCTTGTATGGCTAAAGGGTTGGCTGGTAAACCATCCTGCGGGCAAAGGCCCCGCAGATTATAACTTGGCGGCGATTTTTTCCAGCGTGTAGCATTCAATGGCATCGCCCACTTGGAAATCACTGTAGCCATCGATGCGAATACCGCACTCCATGCCCGCCCGGACTTCATTGACCTCGTCCTGGAAGCGGCGCAACGACTGGGTAATGCCTTCGTAAATAACATCCTTGCGCCGCCGCACGCGCACCTTGCCCTTGACGATGCGCCCGCTGGTGATCATACAACCAGCCACCGGAACGCCTTTGGACAATTCAAATACCTTGCGGATTTCGGCCGAGCCGATGACCACTTCCCGCACCAGCGGATCCAGCAAGCCCGCCATCGCCTCTTTGACCTGGTCGATCAATTCGTAAATAATCGCGTACAACTTGATCTGCACGCCCGCATGTTTGGCTTTTTCCGCCGCCGTGCTGTCCAGCCGCGTGTGGAAACCGAGAATGATACAGCTTGAGGCCGAAGCCAGGGCCACATCATTTTCCGTAATCGTTCCCACATCGCTGTGAATGACTTCCAGCGACACCTTGTCCGACTCGATTTTGTTGAGCGCCTCGACAATGGCTTCCACGGATCCCTGGGTGTCCGCCTTCACCACTACTTTGAGCACCTTGCTCTGGTTGGCGGCGAGCGTGGCAAACAGGTTTTCCAGCGTGACCTTTTTATCTTCCTGACCCTGGGCCTTGGCTTCCAAGAAGCGTTGTTCCGCCAGTTCGCGGGCGGCTTTTTCATCCTCCACCACGCTGAATTCCTGGCCGGCATCCGGGACACCGTTTAATCCCAGCACCTTGACGGCCACCGAGGGGCCGGCTTCTTTCAGCCGCTTGTCCTCCTCGTTGATGAGCGCGCGGACGCGGCCGTAATATTCCCCGCACAAAATGACATCGCTGACTTTCAAGGTGCCTTTGCGCACCAGCACCGTGGCGGTGGGACCACCGGGTTCCACCCCGGACTCAATCACATTGCCCTTGGCCCGGCGATGGGGATTCGCCTTGAGCTCCAGCAATTCGGATTGCAACAAAATCATTTCCAGCAATTTGTCCACCCCGACCTTCGTGAGGGCGGAAACGTCGACAAAAATGGTGTCGCCACCCCAATCGTCGGGCACCAGCCCTTTGTCCTGCAATTGCTGCCGGACTTTCATCGGATTGGCGTTGGGATGATCAATTTTATTCACCGCCACCAGAATCGGCACTTTGGCCGCCTTGGCATGGCTCAAGGCTTCCAAGGTTTGGGGCATAACCCCGTCGTTGGCGGCCACCACCAACACGACCAAGTCGGTGACATTCGCGCCACGGGCCCGCATGGAACTAAAGGCCGCGTGGCCGGGGGTGTCCAGAAAAGTAATTTGGGCCAGCTCGCTTTTGCGTTCCGGATGCGGCACAGAAATGGTGTAAGCCCCAATGTGCTGGGTAATGCCACCGGCTTCGCCGGCAGCCACATTCGCCTTGCGGATGACGTCCAGCAAAGAAGTTTTGCCGTGATCGACATGCCCCATGATGGTCACCACGGGGGCGCGGGGTTTGAGTTCCTCGACTTTGTCCTCAAAGTCCAGTTCCACCTTTTTCTCCACGGCATGCACCATGCCGCCGCCGCGCTCGCGTTTTTCCACTTCAAAGCGGAAACCGTATTTGGCGCAGAGTTGCTGGGCGGTTTTTTCGTCAATCGCCTGGTTGATCGTGGCAAACACCCCCAGACCCATCAAATCACCAATGATTTTGAAGGGTTTTTGGTTCAACTGGGTCGCCAACTCGCGCACCGAGATCGGTGGCTTGATGATGATGACCTGGCTGTCCGCTGGCGCGGAGAATTTGGGCTGGGCGGGCGGGCCGGACGGCCGGGCCGGCTGGTTGGCCGGGGCCACTCCCGGGCGGCCGCCGGGTTGAAAACGCTGTCCAGGCCGGTAATCATTACGCGGCGGAGAATTTTGCTGATTGGGCTGGTTCGGCCGGCCCGGCGGATTCGGCCGGGGTGGGGGTAGCTTCACTGAGCCCACTTTGTCACCCATCCGCGGCTGGGGGCGTGGGGGTAACGTAATGCGACCAACCAAATCACCCACCTTGTGAACCACGGGTGCCGGAGGCGCCGGCGGGGCCGGGGGGGCGGGCGGGGTTGGGGGAGTGGACACCACGGGAGCCGGCTCGGGCCTGGGGCTGACGATGGCTTCCACCTTGGGGTTGGGCTCCGCCGATATCGATGGAGCAACGGGAGCTTCCGTGGCGGTGGGCACCGCCGGCTGGCTGGTGATTAAAGTCGGAGTTTCTACCGGAGCGGCCGGGGCTTGGACGGCAACGGGCACGATGACTTGCGCCGGGGCGGCTACCACTACCGGGGGAGCCGGCGGAGTGGGGGGAGGAGGGGGTGGTGCTGAGATGATGAGGACTTTTTCCTCAACCACCGGCGGGCGGGGGGCCTCCGCCGGTTTGGGGGCCAGCCGGGCGGCCAGCTCCGGACGGTCTTTAATCAGCTCCTCCTCCAGGTACTCGGCGCTGATTTTATCGAGGGAACTAGACGGGACCTTGGCGGCAGCAATGCCCAAGGCCTTGGCTTTCACAAGGATGTCCTTGTTTTCCAAGCCAAGCTTCTTTGATATATCGTAAATCCGAACGGGCATAAAAATCGTTTACCAGCTCTGACCAAAATGTGAGATACGCCTTCATGGCTCAACTCACTACCAACAACGCTTTTTTAAAGGGCGTCATAAACCAAATCATGGAGTTGCCGGTGCGCCACCTGCTTTAAGGGCACGACGCTCCGCCTCAGCATGGGCTGAGGCCAGAATCGCCGCGGCATTTTCCCCGATTTGGGGAATATCGGCGATGTCGCCAGCCTCCGCCGACAACAAATCTTCCATCCGCGTCAACCCGGCATGCACCAGCGCATCGGCCTGCTCCCGCGTCACTCCAGGGATCGCAGCAATGGAAGCCACGGCTTCGGCTACTTTTTCATTGAAACCTTTGGCCACCACATGCTCGGCATCAATGTCCACTTCCCAGCCGGTCAAACGGGCGGTCAGGCGGGCGTTTTGCCCGCGTTTGCCAATCGCCAAGGACAATTGATCTTCGCTTACCAAAATTTTCACCCGGCGACCGCGTTCGTCCGTCTCAATGCTTTTCAGCTTGGCTGGTTCCAACGCCTTGGTCACATAGGTTTTGATATCCGCCGACCAGGGGATCACGTCCACCTTTTCATTATTCAGCTCACGGACGATGTTTTTCACCCGCTGACCGCGCATGCCCACGCACGCACCGACTGGATCCACCTTGTTGTCGCGGGAATAAACCGCCATTTTGGTGCGAAAACCCGGTTCCCGGGCAATCCCTTTGATTTCAATGGTGCCGTCGTTGATTTCCGACACTTCCAATTGAAACAGCTTTACCACAAACCGGGGGTCGGCGCGGGATAAAATAATTTCCGGTCCATGCGGACCCTGTTCCACGGCTTTGACGTAACAGCGGATGCGTTCACCCACCTGATATTCCTCCGTGGGCACGCGCTCGCGATTGGGCAGCATGGCTTCATATTTGCCCAGGTCCAAAATCACATCGGAACGTTCAAACCGGCGCACGGTCCCGCTGATGATGTCACCCACGCGGTCTTTGAATTCGGTGAAAATGAGCTGCTTTTCCGCCACGCGGATCTTTTGCATCAAGGCCTGCTTCGCATATTGCGACGCAATGCGGCCAAAGCCGGTGGGGGTGACTTCCAGTTCCAATTCATCGCCCACCTGGGATTCCGCCTTCGTGCGGCGGGCGTCAAATACCGAAATTTGGTCGTGCTTGGAAATCACTTTTTCCGAAACGATCAATTTGGCAAACGCCTTGATATCACCGTTCTTTTGGTCGATTTCCACCCGCAGTTCGCGGGCCGGTCCGACCGCTTTTTTCGCGGCGGACAGCAACGCCTCCTGGACAGCACCAACCAGGACATCACGGTTGATGCCCTTTTCACGTTCCCAAAATTCCAGTACTGCCAAAAAATCTGCATTCATACGCTCAATGCTGGGTTTGCATCCAGCGAACAAAAAAGTCGGAGATGTTGATCATCCGACTTCGCGCGCTGGTCAAACCAGTAAACTTTACCGTTCTAGATTGGTAATTATAAGAAACCCATCGGGTTCGTCAAGGGGAAATGCGCAGGGGAAATGCGCAGGTTGCCATTGCAGGGTGGGCAGGGGAGGCAGAAATTGATCCGAAGAGGCCGTTTGGGCGGGGGCTCAAGCAAAGGTTTGAAGAAACCGCGATCCTTATTTGGATGACCGGCTTTTGGTTTCGCTGAAATCTAAATTATTAAACAGCGG
>CAIZWI010000175.1 GCA_903936645.1 uncultured Verrucomicrobia subdivision 3 bacterium | reverse complement strand
GGCGACGCTGTTGGAGAGCACTGCGACAACCCCTTGCGGGGCAACCAGGGTGTTCGCGAAATGACCCGTACCGGCGATCGATCCGGTGTATTTGATCAACGGAATCTTGCCCACCGTGAAACGGCCATTGAGCCGGATCTGGTTGGTGCCGTTCAAAGTCAGGGTGCCCACGCTGAAGACGGGTTGGGTGGTATTGCCCAGGCTGCCGAAACCAAAGTCCAGCGTATTGGTGCCCGTGCTGGTGCTGCCGAGGGTCAGGTTGGCGAGGGGCATGGTCGCATTGGCGGTCAAATTGATCCCGAATGCAGCACCATCATTAACGGTGACGGCCCCGGAGGCCTGCGAAGCGGTTGTAATATAGAGTTCACCCGCACCCACCACAGTGCTGCCGGCGTAGGTGTCCGCCCCGGTGAGGGTGAGCGTGCCGGCCCCCAGCTTGGTGAGACCGCCACTGCTGTTATTGACGGTGGTAACCGCGCCGAGTGTGGCCGGGACGAGGTAATTGCCACTGTTCAAGGAAACTGAGGGGCTGGCGGAGTAGCCGGTGCCGGGGCTGGTTACAACGATGCCTGTGACCGCACCCGAAACCGGGTTAATGGTCGCATAGGCCGTGGCCCCTGTGCCCGTGGGATCCGTGATCACGACCTGGGGCGGGACGGTGTAACCAGAACCGCCATCCGCCAGCGCGATGCCGGTGATGCCCAGGCCCGTCGGAGCGAGCAGCGGCTGGGCAACGGTGATGGTCTGGCCATTATCATCCAGGATGGCCCCGCCGCCATAGACATAGGCGCCGCCCAGGTTGGCGAGGAAGCCAGCGTTGGCCGCGGTGCCGGCTTTGAGGGTGCCGCCGTTAAAGTTAATAGACACATTCGGATTGTTACCGACACCATTCAGGAAGCCGAGAGTTTGCAGCAAACCGCCTGCGTTCAAGTTCAGGTTGGCCACGTTGGCGCTGTTGCCGGTCAGGCCGTTGTAACTGGTGCCCATGTTCAATTTGGTGGTCAGGCTGGGGGTCAAAATCTGGCCGCCCGCGCCAATGGTGATGGTCGCTGTGTGGCCGGAGCCAGTGCTGGACCAGTTTACCGCAAAGCCATTGAGCCCGGTCGTCGCGGGGGTGCCGCCGCCGGCGACCTGCACGGTGCCGCCCAGAATGTTCACCACGGCGGTTTCACCGGCGGTGAAACTCCGGTTCACCAGGAAATAAGTGCCGGCCGGACGATTCGGAATATTGATGGTGCCCCCGAGCAGGTCGAGCTGGCCGAAGGTGCCCGCCCCACCGGAAAAGCCGCCAATATTGATTTCACCGGCCAGATTGACCACACCGCCAGTCAGCTTGTAGTAGCCGGCCGCACCGACGGCAGTGCCAATTTGAAACGCGCCGCCGCCGGTGTCCGAATTCGCCACCAGTGAGGTGCCGGATTGGTAGAGAGCGCCGGACTGGCCGGCGGTGTCGCCGATGAGAATATCCGTGGCGGAGGCCAGATTGCCAGCCCCGGTAATGGCCAGGGCGCCACTGTTTACCACGGTATTACCAGTGAGCCAATTGGTGCCGGTCAGTGCCAGGGTGCCGTTGCCCGCGAGGGTAAGGTTCAATGCCCCGCCGGAAATGGGACCGCCCACGGTTAAGGTGTTCGAGTTAATGGTGAGGGTCCGGTTGGCATTCACGGTGACGGCACCGGAACCGACGTTAAGACTCTGGCTGCCGTTAAAAGTGAAGTCCCCGTTCCACGCCTGTGCATTATTGCCGGCATTGACCAGACCGGCGACGGAGCTGTCCAAAGCGCCGCCAGTCATGGTCAGCGGGCTGTTGCCGAGGGCGGAGGCGGCACCTAAAACCAGCGTGCCGGAATTTACGAAGGTCCCACCGGAGTAACTGTTGCTCGTGCCCAGCAGCAGCGAGCCGCTGCCGTTGATGGTCACCGAGCCAATGCCACTGATGCCGCCCGTGCCGGTCTCGCTGTAGGGCAGGCTGCTGTTCTGGGTGAGCGTATATGGCTGCACTGTCACGGTCAGGTTGAGGTTCGTGCGGACCGGGCTCACCCCGTCATTGTAGAGGGTGTCATCCAGCGTCACGCCGGAGCCATCACTGTAATTCACCAGACCGCTGCCATTGTTCCAGTTACCCGTGGCAAAGTCCCAGGTTCCGCTCACCGAACCGTACCAGGTGAGGGCCGCACCCAGGCGTGTAATGTTCAGATCGAGGGAATGATTGGCCGTATTATTCACGAGCACGGCTGTGATGCCGGGCAGTGCGCCCAGTTTGAAGTTGTTGAGATTCGGCAGGGTGGCGCCAGTGTAGCTGATCAACGGGAACTGGCCGGTCACCCAACCGGAGCCAGTGATCACAATGGTGTTGGTGCCACCGGCAGTCAGAGCACCGCTGGCGGCAATCGCGGGCACAGCCGGGTTGCCCGTCAGGGTGCCATAAGCGAGGTTCAGGACCGAGTTTGTCGGGAGCACCAGGTTTGCCGGTGTAAAGGAAGTTCCGCTGGAGGCGTCCAAGGCCACCGCGCCGTTACTGACAATTAAATCGCCGGGCGTATTCAGCGTGCCAGGGTTCAGATTCAAAGTCCCACCCAGAACGCGCGTGGGACCGGTGTAGGTATTGCCCGCCGCCAACGTAAGCGAACCCGCGCCGAGTTTCACCAAACCGCCGCTGGTATTGGCCGCCAGCACGGCTGTGCCCAGCACCGCGCCGCTGCCACCGCCGCCAATCACGACATTGGTCAACAGGTCACTGCTGGCATAACCAGTGCCGGGAGACGTAATCATAACGCCCGTCACCACGCCACCAGAAACAATTGCCAGGGCCCGGGCACCGGTACCGGCACCACCGATAATGGTCACCAAGGCGGTGTCGAGGTAATTAGAACCACCGGAAACCACCGGGATGGAAACCACGCCATAACCCGGCGGGGCCAGCAAGGTCTGTGGAATGCCGATGGGGAAGCCACCATCATCAATCACCGCACCCCCACTGAAGACATAAGCAGCCGTCAGGTTGGTAATAAAACTCGGATTAGCCAGGTTGGCCTTGAGCGTGCCGCCCGCAAAATTCAAGGTCCCCGCACCCGTGCCGCGAATTACGGAATTGGCCGTCACCACCCCGCCCAGCAGGTTCAAGGTGCCGTTGCCCGCCGCATTGCCTTTGCCCAGAATGACGCTGTCCTTGGGAATTACGAGGGAAGCGTTGCCAGAAACATTCAAGGTGCCGGTGCCGACCTCGCCCGGCCATACGCCACCGCCGAAGGCCCCGCCATTCGGATTGGCATTGAAGACCGCCGTGCCGCTCAAGTTCATGGCTGCCACCGAGGTGGTGGCACTGTAGGCAATGGTGGCGGAAGATCCCGTCAGGTTAACCACGCCGCCACTTTGGTTAAACACTGCACCGCCAGCGGTGCCACCCAAGGCAATAAAGCCACCAATGGTCGTCACGCCCCCACTCTGGGTGAAGGCACCGTAAGCGGACTGGCCGATGCCGAATTGGTCAAACACCGACAAGTTACCACCGGTCATTTGGAAATCACCCGCCGCACCCGCCGTGGTGCTAATTTGCAAACTGGAATTATAGAGCTGGCCGGCGTTGGCACTGGCCAGCAGCGTGCCGCCATTCAGGTTCAGAACGGCACTGCCTGCGGTGCCGCCCACGGTGTCTACCGCTGTGTTGGTAACCAGGCCGGCGATGTTCAGGGAACTGTTGTTCACCGTAACGGATGAGGAATTGTTTAAAGTGCCAGAAATGGAGGCGCTTCCCGCACTAATGGTCGTGGCACCGCTATACAGATTGTTGCCAGCCAGGGTCAAGGATCCACTGCCCGACTTGGCCAGGCCCCCGGCTCCGCTGATGCCCGCATTGACCACAATATTGTTGCTGCCGGTGGCGGTCAGCAAGGCACCACCATTGGCGACCGGCTGGCCAAGGATCAAATTCCCCGCGGCCGCGTTCAAGCTTTGCGGACCGCTCAACGTAATCGGGAGATTCAAGGTCTCGGCGCTGGTGGAGTTATTGGTCACGCCCCCCAGCAAGGTCAGGGTGTCGCCCACAGAGGCACCCAGGACGAAGCTGCCCGCCGTGCTGTCAAAGGTGAGTCCCGTCACACCACAGTTGTAATCGAGGTTGGGATTGAGTGCGGTGTTACCGGCAAAAGTCACGCTGTCACCCGCCAAGGCCGGAGCCGCGCCACTGACCCAGTTAGGGTTGCTGGACCAGTTCAAGCTACCGGCGAGTCCGTCCCACACTTCATTTGCCGGAACCACGGTCACATTAATCGTCGCTGCACCCACCAGCGCGGTCGTATCGGTGGCCGCAGCCGTCAATGACTTGGTACCGATGGTGGTGGAACCGGAAACGGTGACACTGTTGGTGTAAATATTGCTGGCATTTGACTGCACCAGTGACAAGACCGCCGAACCGCCCAGCGAACTGGCATCCACCAGGACGGAGGCGATGGGATAAGTTCCGGGCGTGACGGTCACGCTCAGGAGGGTCGTCTGATTACGGGTGACCGTGGCCGGAGTGGCCGCGCCCACCGAGGTCGGGGCCGTGGTGCTCGAGTAATGCAGGGTCACGGCATTCGGTCCTGTAACGATTTTAAAATTAGCCGCATTCACCGGAGCCACATCCCAAACCGGCGAGCCCACAAAGCTGCCGGAGATGCCCCCCGCAGCGGTTAGGAGCACATAATCCGCCGTGGTGTCCAGCACCGCGGAGGTGCCGGGTGCGGCGAGATGAATGAGGTTATTATTGACGGTCAAACTGCCCGAGATTGCGATCAGGCTGTTGGAACCGTTACGAACCGTGCCCAAGGCGAGCGAAGCCTGGGCACCTGGGGAAAGCGTGAGATTATTATTGAACGCGTTGGTTCCGTAAGCCGTGGCGGTGCCACCGTAAATTTTGGCACCCGAGGCGGCGGTCACCGAGCCATTAACAGTGCCGCTGCCCAACAAGTTTTGCCCACTGCCCAAGGTATACGCACCGGCGCCAGAGACATCGAACGTGGCGCCGCTGGCGAGGGTGAGATTGGCCGTGCCCGGGAGGGAGCCGGTCAAGGCCAGGGTGCCCCCGTTGATGAGCGTGTTGCCGGTATAAGTATCGGCACCCGTCAATTTAAGGGTACCCGCACCCACCTTGGTGAAGCCGCCAGAGTTGGTCACCACACCGGAAATCGTCAGGGTGTCGCCCGCGCTCACGCCGATCACCCCGGTGCTGAGCAGGTTAACGCCGTTCGGTACCGTATAACTGGTGCCGGTGTTATTGGACACCGCGCCGCCGTTCAAGGTCAGCGCCCCAGTGCCGAAGGCCGCGGTGTTGCCAATGATGACCGTGCCGGCATTAATGCTCAAACCGCCGGCAAACGTGTTGGCACCGCTGAGCAGCAGCGCGCCCGCGCCACTTTTGGTGATCCCCGTGCTGCTGTTAATGACGCCCGAAACGTTCAGATCAATCCCGCTGGGCGTGGTGCCCTGGGCCACATTGAAAAAGCCCAGACCGTTAAAGTGAACCGGTGCGCTGAACAGGGAGGTGATGGGACTCGCCAGACTATTGATGCCGTAAACCGGTGTCGCCTGGGCACTAAAAACATAATTGCCACCGGTGGAAGTCACCGTACCGCCGGTGAGATTGATATCCATCAGGTAACCTTCATTACCACCCGAGGTATTGGCCAGCGTACCGCCCACCACATTGATGGCGCTCACACAAACACCGGCATTGTAACCCACGGAATCCACCCGGCTCAGAATCAGGGTGGCCCCAGGATTGACGGTGACATCGCCGCGGACAATGCCGGTCGCACCGCCGCCGGAGCCGTTACCGAGTTGCAACGTGCCGCCGTTAACCACGGTGCCGGCGTTGTAAGTATGACTATTGCCCAGCTTCAGCAAGCCCGGGCCGTCCTTATACAAAGTGGTGGGCACCACGCCATCGGTAATCTGGGGCCAAATGGTCCAGTTATTGGCGTTCGCATCCGCCTCCGGAACGTGCACATACAATTCACCCGTCGGCAGTCCCGAAACCAACTTGCCGGTCCCGGTGGCGTTCCCTGCATTATTGTTCAACATCCAACGGGATACCCCGCGCAACATCAGACCGCCGCTGCCCAAGGTGAGGGTGTCGCCACTCGGCACGTTAAAATCACCGCATTGGACCAGGGAATTGAGGGTGGCACTGGCGCTCAATGTACTGATGTAGTTGCCGGCGTTGCTGGGTGAGCCGCTCAACCAGTTTTGGGTGGCGGACCCGGTCAGTGACGGGGTGCTGCTGGCTGTGGCCGAGACTGCCGTGTAACCAGTGTAAGTTACAATGTTGCCACTGCCATCATTGGCCGCCCAATCGCCGGTGTTATTGGCTCCGAGATTGTCCCCCGTGGTGGCCCACCCGCCCAGGATGCCATTGACATTGGCAGTCGGGGTGGTGATCGCACCGCCCACCGGGCTTAGAAAATCCACCGTGCCACCGGGATTCTGCAACAGGGGACCGAGCGCAATGGTCAGTGCACCGGACGTAGTCTGGGTGCCTATCACGCGGGAAAAGCCGGGGTTCACAATGGTGGCGGCAAAACCCTGGCCAGTGGTGGTCGCACTCTTTTGTTTCACCTGCAAGGTGCCGCCGCCCAGCACCAGGGGGGAACTGCTGTTGATCAAATTGTTAGCAACGGTCGCGTTGGCAAAATCTTCAATGAGGGAGCCGCCATCCACCACCGTGGCACCGGTGTAAGTATTTGCGGCCGTGCCGTTCAAGGTCAGACTGTTGGTGCCGGTATTGACCAGCGTGAGCGAACCGGCCGTGTTGGCGAGCACACCGCCAAAGGTGCTGGAGTTGGCGGAGCTATTATTGACCACCAGTGCGGCCGTGCCGCCAGACTGCGTGGTATCCACTGTGCCAGAACCACCCAGCCCGCCCACGATTTGGACCGAGCCATTCAAATCCAATTTCGCATTGGCCGCCACGGTAAGGGGGCTGGCCGAGGGCAGGGTGCCCGCTGACATCAAAGCCTGCACTTGGGTCTGGCTCAAGGTGGTGTTGTAAATGGATACTTGATCAATCATGCCGTTCAACCCCGCACAACCATCGCCCGTTTCTCCGCATCCACCAATCCAGACCTGGCCGCCACCGGCCACACCGGCCCAGGTATTTTCACTCCAGGCATCCACATTGCCATCCACATAGCTGGTTTTGACGTTGTTGGCGTCGCACGTCATCACCACATAATGCCAGTTGCCATCGCAAACGGTGATGCTGCCCGCCTGCCAGCCACGGCCATAGCTCACACCACCCGCCAGAGTGCCGCGACTGTCCAGTCCCATACCCGATCCGGCGCCATTATTGCCACCGTTGTTCAGGTGGAAAATGGTGTTGGCACCGCCCGTATTATTCCAACCGCCATTGCCCTGATACAAATAAACGGCTCCGGGCGTGGCAGTTTTGATCCAGAGGCCTACAGTCCAATTGGTGTTGCCACTAAAGGGCACCACCGCATTACTAACGACCACATACCCCGCGTTCAAGGTGGCGGGAATACTCAGGGCATTGCCCCCGAACCGGCCGCCGCCAGAAATGCTGGCGGTCCCAATCAACGTGCCATTCATGGCGGCACCACCCGTGCCCTCGTTGTTCACTGTGGTGCCGGTGACATTGTCAAAGGAAAGATATAAAACCGGTGCCGGCACGGTGGCCACGGTCACTCCGGCCGCTGGCAGTTGCAGGGTGCCGGCACTAATGGTCGTTGGGCCCGTGTAAGTGCTGGCCCCACCCAAAAGCAGCGTGCCGTTACCGGTCTTGGTCATACCGGCCGCACCCGTCAGCGGCACATTCAGCGTGGCAGTAACCGCGTTGCCCCCATTGTTATTGACGGTAATGGTTGGCGTCCCGGCCGAAACGACCAGATTGAGCACACTGCCACCGCTTGGAATGAGCGTCCAGTTGTCGGCATTAAGGCCGGCCAAATCCCCAAATAAAAGTGCGCCCAGGTTGTGCGTGGCATCCAGGGTAACAGTGGCGGGGGCACTGGGATCCAGGGTACTAAAATCAGCCGTCGCACCAATACCATCGGCGACCGTGCCACCCTGCCAGTTGCCGGTGGCGCTATAAATGCCGCCGGACTGGTTGGTCCAAGTGCCGCTGGCGGCCCCGGCCACGAAAGGGCCGGCCAGCAAGGCCAGGCAGGCGGGGATAATACTTCCAAGGTAGTTGATTTTCATGATTTTGTGGGAATGGTACTGGCTGCTTGTTTAAATTGGGCGGAGTGTCCGTCGGGCGGGCCGGACGGACGTCAAGGGGTCTGCAACATTGACGAAAGTAGGTTTAATTTTGATTGTTACTACACGGCACCGTTTTTGCCTATCCCGCTATAGGGGGAGTAAGGCAGGTATCCGCCGGAGCGGAAAGAAAACAGCCTTGCTTTCGCCGCCCCAAGGGGTAGAAACCCAAGTTGGCGCTCGGCAGTGCTTGAATTTGTGCTGATTAGATATTAGTAACTTAAGGGGAGGGTGGCGGCAACGCCATTTTGCGCAAATGATTGACCAATTTACGCATGACTAGCAGGACCATTGGCCTGGTTTGTCTGATTGGTAGAGTGACGTTCAACCCACAAGTGCCTGCCTTGACTTTACCAGGTTGGTTACAGACAATGGCCAGGCTGGGCGGACGGGAGCACTAAGATTTGATGTGAAAATCGGCGGCTTACATAATGGTGTGGTGGGTACTTTTGGGCTGCTCATTGTCATCATTGGCGGTTTGGGGTGGTTCAATCTGCTGGAGGCAAACCGGGTCAACCGTGAATTCCACCAAATTACGGATTTGCAGTGGCACAAGACGCATCTGGCCATGACGGCCCTGGAACGCTCCTCCCTCAACAGCCGGCTGACGATGGAACTGTTTTTTCAGACCAACCAGGACGTGATTCGCCGGCAGTTGCAGCAGCGCGAGGCGAATTCCCAGCAAATTACCGGGTTGCTTGAACAGCTTAACCAGCTAGCCGAGACCCCAGGTGAGCAGCAGGAACTGGCTGGGATTGCCGCCGCCCGGCAGCCCTACGTAAAAAGTTATCTGCATGCGCTGGACCTGCTCCTGAAACAATCGCAGCCGGAAGCCGCCCGCGCGATGATGATGCAGGAGACCCTGCCCAAATTAGAGGCGTATCATCAGGCCTGGTCCCATTTCCTGGCCAGTCAGGATCGCCAGATCGACGCCATCAGCCAACAGATGGCGGTGGATTACGCGGCCGACCGGCAACGCAATCTGGCCCTCCTGGGAGCCGGGGTTAGCCTGGCCGTGGTCATCGCCCTGCTGGCCCTGCGTCATTTGCACCGGGAGGACCGCCGCACAGCGGAATATACCCGCTTGCTAGAGGGCGCCCGGGCGGAATTGGAATCCCGGGTGGCGGCCCGCACCACCGAATTAAGCCAGGCCAATCTGGAGCTCCAAACAGCACTGGTGACAGCCCGTGATATGGCGCGCCAGGCCGAGCTGGCCAGCCAGGCCAAGAGCCAGTTTCTGGCCAACATGAGCCATGAAATTCGCACCCCGATGAACGCCATCATGGGCATGGCCTACCTCATGAGCGAGAGCAAGCAGGGCCCAGAACACCGGGAAATGACCCGGACTATTATTGATAGCAGTGAACATTTGCTGGCCATCATCAACGGGCTGTTTGATTTGTCAAAAATGGAAGCCAGTGAACTGGTTTTGGAACCAAGTCCCTTTGAGCTTGGAGCCCTGGTGCGGGAGGTGCAACAATTTCTCCAGCCCCAGGCACGGGCCAAAGGGCTGGTGCTTGAACTACAACTGCCGGAAGTTTTCCCCGGCGGCCTGGTGGGCGATGCGCTGCGCTTGCGCCAGATCCTGATCAACCTGCTGGGCAACGGGATTAAATTCACGAAGCAAGGCTGTGTGCGACTGGAAGTGCAGTGTCTGGCGCAAACGGAAACCAACGCCCGCTTGCAGTTCACGGTTTCGGACACGGGCATTGGGATAGATCCAGTCATCCAGCCCAAACTTTTTTCAGCCTTTATGCAGGCCGATGAAAGTACCACCCGCCCATACGGCGGCACTGGGCTGGGGTTGGTCCTCTGCAAACGCCTGGTGGCATTGATGAAAGGCAGTATCCACCTGACCAGCCAACCCGGCCGGGGCACCCGGGTATGGTTTGAAATTGATTTTCCCCGCACACTCGGGAAGATTTAAATACAGCCCGCCAGCCGCTCGCCTTTGCGTCGCGCCAGGCAATGGAAACCACCCAGGCTCAAGGGTGGGAGCCTCACAAATTCAGGTGAAGTCAGCCACCATCGGTGCTATGCTTGGTCCCGGGCAAGGAAGCGTCCGGGTGGAAATTCCGCTGTCCTGGAACTTAAAAGGCATGTCAAACCCAATAAAATCAGATCCCCAAACCGTCCGGGAACATCTGCGCCAGCTGCGCGATCATTTATTACATTTGCATAAGGCCCTGGTGGATTCCGAACGGATTGGTTATGAACAAACCATCGGGCGAATTGGCTCACCCCAGCAATTTCTGCAACTACTCGCGGCGGACCCCTGGTTTGGCTGGCTGCACCCCCTCTCCGAACTCATCGTGACGATTGACACCGCGCTGGACGCCAAAAACCCGCCGCCGGCCACCGCGCTGGAGGAGTTGGTCCGCGGTGCCTACCGCCTGCTGGTTCCCTCGGAATCCAGCGATGACCCGGCTAATCGGGGGTTTGCCAGCCATTACTTCGAGGCGCTGCAGCGCGATCCGGACGTGGTGGTCGCGCACGCCGAGGTTGCCAAACTCCGTCGAACCCGCCCGGTATCAGGGTAACGCATGGTGATTTATTACCAGGCCCATTCGTTCCAGCAAACCCTCCCAAGTTGGCACCCATTAGTGCGCAGGATGGTGCGGCCCCCACCTTTAACGACGACCAATCAAGATTTGTGTTCCCTCCACAAATTTTGTCTTTTGTGCACAAGAATGGTAGACTCCCTCAAGGGCAATTGGTAATTTCAACTTAATTATGAAGAAAACCACCTTCAAGGCTGATTCTCAAGCCGACTTGGTCGCTAAAATCCGCGCGGCCGTCTCCAATGGCCTCAACCCCACGCTGGGGATTCTATTCTGTTCCGTGGATCTTGGTATTTCAGCAACCGCTCAGGCATTGGGCGAGTTTGCCTTTCCTTTCTTCGCCTGCAGCTCTTGCGGGGAAATTTTCACTGATGGGGAACAAAGTCGCGCTTTGGAAAATTCGGCCGTGGTCGCCCTGCTGGAACTGCCGGCGGATGCGTTTCAGGTCAAATTGATACAGGGTGCGGGCCTGGATTCCCGGGCACTGGGGGCGGCGATTGGAAGTTGGGGCAAGGGGGTCTTCAAAAATCCGGCATTCATGGTGGTGATCAGCGGTATCACGCGCGATGGCGAGGAAGCGGTGCATGGGTTGCTGGGAGAATTTTCGGAACAAGTGCCGCTCTTTGGCGGACTGGCGGGAGATGATGCCAAATTCAAAGAAACGTTTGCCTTTACCAATGGGCTGGCTACGAGCGATGGCGCGGTGGCTTGTGTCTTTGACGCCGATCGCATCGCCGTGGAAGGTCTGGCGACCAGTGGTTGGGTGGGCTTGGGCGCGCCCAAGACGGTAACCTCCTCGGAAGGTAATGTGGTTTATTCGATTGACGGCGAGCCAGCGCTGGACATCTACAAGAAATATCTCGATATTCGCGACGTGGATTTGCCCGGGATTGGCATGGAATATCCGCTGCAAGTGATGCGGGATGACGGCACTCATGTGCTGCGCGCCGTGGTGGGGGTGGACTTTGAACGCCATGCCCTGGTGTTTGCCGGGGCGGTGCCACAAAATGCCCAGGTGCGGTTCTCCAGTTCCCCGGGATTTGAAACGGTGGATCATGCGCGCCGAGATTTTGAAACGTTCGCCAAGGCGGGCGGGCCGGCGCCCGACCTGCTGGTATTTTTCTCCTGCATTGCCCGGCACGCCGCCTTGGGACCGATGGTGGAAGATGAAATTCGCGCTGCGCAACGTATTTGGAATGCCCCCGGTCTGGGCTTCTTTACTTACGGGGAAATCGGCAAGAATTTGGTGGGCCGCTGCGACTTCTACAACGAAACCTGCGCCTTGGTGCTCCTTAGAGTAAAATAGTCTGTGTCCCTGGAAAAACTCAAATCCCTGCTGGTGCCCGGGGCCCTCCCCGGGTTGACGCCGGGGGAACTGTCCAACCTGTCTGCGGTGGCGGCCCAAATCGAGCAGCAAATCCTGCGGGTCGATTTTAAGTACTCCCGCGCGGCCAAGGACAAGTTGATCAGTAATTCCCTGTTGCGGCAGACTTCGGATGACCTTAATGCGGCCCTCGGCAAAGCCGAGGAGGCCAATCAAAAACTTCGCGTCCAAGAGGCCGAGGCCCGCAAACTGGCCCTGATCGCCGCCCGGACGGATAATGCGGTGATCCTGACGGATGCGCAGGGTTTGACGGAATGGGTCAATGAAGGTTTTATCCGCCTCACGGGTTATTCTTTTGAAGAGGTCCGCGGCAAAAAGCCCGGTCATATATTGCGCGGGCCGGAAACCAACCTTGAAACGGTCGCCTACATGCGCGAGCGGATCCAGCGCGGGGAAGGTTATAGTGTGGAGCTGGTCAACTATGCCAAAACGGGGCGCAAGTACTGGCTGGCGATTGAGGTGCAGCCGATTTATGACGATCAGGGACACGTGGCCAATTTCATGGCCATCCAGACCGACATTACGGACCGCAAGAATGCGGAGGCGGAGTTGCGCAAAACCAACACCCTGCAACAAGCCATTTTTAATTCGGCCAATTACGCAATCATCGCGGCCAGCCCGGAAGGGGTCATTTTAACCTTCAACCGCGCTGCGGAGAATATGCTGGGCTACACCGCCGCCGAAGTGGTGGGGAAACTGACCCCGGCCATCCTGCACGACCCGGACGAAGTGGCGGCGCGGGCGAAGGAACTTACCGCTGAATTGGGCCGGGAAGTATTGCCGGGTTTTGAAGCCTTTGTTGCCAAGGCCCGGCTGGGCCGGCCGGATGAGCGCGAGTGGACGTATATCCGCAAAGACGGCACCCGCTTTCCGGTCCGCCTTTCGGTCACGGCCCTCTTCGATGACGCGGGCCACGTGACTGGCACCCTGGGCATCGCCTCGGATATTACCGAGAGCAAACGCTCTGCGGCGGAGCTGGTGCGCGCCCGGGATGCGGCCGAAGCGGCCAACAAGGCCAAGAGCGATTTTCTCGCGGTAATGAGCCATGAAATCCGCACACCGATGAATGCAATCATCGGCATGTCCGGACTCCTGCGCGAAACCAGCCTGGAGCCCCGCCAGCGGGAATATGTGGAGGCGGTCAACAACAGCGGCGAGGCCCTGCTGGAGATCATCAATGACATTCTGGACTTCTCCAAAATTGAGTCGGCCCAGCTCAAGCTGGAGCCGCATGACTTTGATTTCCGCGTGCTGACGGATGGGGTAATTGAGTTGCTGGCTCCGCGGGCGGCGGGAAAAGGCTTGGAATTTGCCGCGATTATCACCCCGGAAGTGCCATTCGTAGTCAACGGCGACGATGGCCGCTTACGCCAAATCCTGGTCAATCTGGTCACAAATGCGGTGAAATTCACCGAGGCGGGGCAGGTCATCTTGCGGGTGGCGTGCACCCGGAACGAGGGAGGCCGTGTCTGGCTAAAGTTTGAAATTACCGACACGGGCATCGGCATATCGCCGGACCAGCAGGTCAGACTATTTAATCCCTTTACCCAGGCCGACTCCACCACCCGCCGGCAATACGGAGGCACGGGGCTGGGACTGGCCATTTGCAAGCGACTGGTGGAGTTGATGGGGGGCCGTATCGGCCTGGAAAGCGCCGTGGGCCGGGGCTCGACATTCTGGTTCGAGCTGGCTTTCGGCTGCCAGGCCCAGCCGGCACCGGCGCGGAGCGAATTTGATTTCAGTTCGATTTTTGTGGTGGTGGCCGACCATCATGCGAGCTCGGCCGAATCGGCCGAGGCCATGCTGGCCGCCTGGGGCGTGGCCGGGGTGCGCTGCACCAGCGGTGCGGAAACGTTGACCGCTGTCTTGCAGGCCCGGCAGCGGGGCGTGAGTAATGTGGTGGTGCTGGCGGACAATCATTTACCGGACATGGAGGTGCCGGAATTAAACCGCCAGCTGGCGGCTCAGCCCCTGACCAGCGGGATCCGGGTGGTCACCCTGGCGCATCGCTCCCTGATGAACGAGCCATGGTCACCTTTGAAAGGGGATGTGTGCCTCTTCAAGCCGGTCAAACAATCCCAACTCTTTAATTATCTCGTTTCCCTGGTGCATCAGGCGGAAACGGTGGCGGCCAAACCCGCCACCGCCCGGGTCACTCCGCCCTTTGCCGGTCAAAACCTGCGGATCCTGGTGGCGGAGGATCACGAAATCAACCGCCGCCTGACCATGCTGGTTTTGGAAAAACTCGGCTGCAAGGCCGATTTTGCCCCGGATGGACTGGCCGTGCTAGAAGCTTGGAAAACCGGGGGTTACGATGTGATTTTGATGGACTGCCAGATGCCCTTTATGGATGGCTTTGAAGCCACCCGGGAAATTCGCCTGCTGGAGGCCCAGCCCGTGGATCCCAAGCCGCGCCGCACTTATATTATTGCCCTGACGGCCAATGCACTGAGCGATGAGCGCGAAAACTGCATCAACGCTGGCATGGACGATTACCTGTCCAAACCATTCCGGACGGAGGGTTTAAAAGAGGCCCTGCAACGGGGGGCTATCGCCCGCGGCCTGGTCATGCGGAACAAACCGAACCTATCCAACCCGTCCGCGTGAAACTCGCCCGGCAGGCGAGTTTGGGACGGGGGGGAGTGACCGAAAGGTAGGACGGCGGAGTGACGGGTTGGCGGAGGAAGAGACCGCACCGCCGGGGCATTGGCTCTGGGAGGTTGGCGGGAAGGAGGGTGATTTTTGGTGCGGGGGTACTTGGCAATCTATCCGGGGGGGACAAACGCCCTGGGTTAAGCGGGGAGAATTCTAAAATGGCCCAATATTTAATCGATCGAACTGCCGCACATTTGGATTATTTACATTTGTTGTGCGGTTTGGCCTGGCTCCTGTTTGCCTGCCTCACCCGCTTCAGTGTGAGTTGGAAGAACCCGCGGGCGGCGGCCTGGCTGCAGGCGGCGGTTTTTGCCCTAGCGATTGGCCAGTGGTGCCGGATTTTCAATGACAGTTTGGGCATGAGTTCGAGTCATGCGCTGCTGAATAGTTTTCTTAGCCTCATCCCGGGATGTTTGCTGGTGGAATTTGCGCTGGAGACTCACCGGGGGCAGCGGCGGTGGCCATGGTTGCGGGGTTTGCTTTATACCGCGCTGCTGCTCCTTGCGACCGGCCTGATCACCGGGAGCGAGCGGAAAACCCAGCTCGTGATCCAGAGCTGTTTGATATTGCCCGGTGCGGGCTTGAGCCTGATAGCGTTACGGGGGGCCGACTGGCGGCGGTCAGCGACCGACCGCTGGCTGGGACTGGCCATCCTGGGGCTGGCGGCGTTTTTGGCCAGCACGGCGGACTTTGACGCTGCAGACTGGGATTTGCTCGCGGAACGCCCATTTCAGGCGGGTGAAACCGCCGGCAGGGTGCGGGTGTTTCTCCTGGCGAGTCAATTATTGCTTAGTTGGGGAGCGGTTTGGGCGTTCATCATTTGCCAGCGCAGCCAGTGGCTGAAACCAGTGGCTGGAGGCGCATCCGGAGCCCTTGCACCGGTCGGCACGGGGGGGTTTCAGCAGCACCATTTCGGGGCGGGCCCGGCGGCCGGAAGAGCCAGTGACATCCTGCCGATGAGCACACGCTGGGTCATGCTGGCGTGGCTGGCGGTACTGGCGTTGGGGATTCTTGGGGGCCGGATGGCCGACGAAAACCGCCGGACGGAATACCGTTATCATTTATTGAGCCGGGCGATTGTGGTTGGGCTGGCGATCGATCCGGACCGGCTGGCAGTGCTGGGGGCGGTACCGGAAGACAAGACGCGACCCGAATACCAAATCTTGCAAGCCCAGTTGAAAGCTTTGCGTCAAGCCAGCCCGGACTGTCCCTTTGTTTACCTGTTAAAGGCGGATACTGGTCGCCTGGCATTTTTTGCGGATTCCCAACCGGGCACCGCTCCGGGAGATATTTATTATGAGGACGATCCCCGAATATTAACCGGATTGGAACGGGAGAAACCCTTTGTTTGCGGACCCTACCTGAGCCACTGGGGGCGGGGTTTGGCAGCCTTTGTGGCGATCAATGACCGCCACACGGGCCGGCCCCTGGGCTGGCTGGGCTTGGGGGTGCAGGCGACCGAGTGGGATGTTGCCATGGCGCAGGCCCGGCTGCCATCCCTGCTGGTGAGCTGGCTGGTCTGCCTGTTGTCGCTGAGTTTTGCGATTGGATTTCAAAAGGCTTCCGCGACCACCCGCAAGGTGGCGGCCTCCGAGCGCCGTTACCGCCAGATGTTTGAGCGCAATCCGGCGGTGATGCTGGTGATTGACCCGGCATCCGGCCGAGTCCTGGACGCCAATCCCTCCGCCTGCAAGTATTACCAGTTCTCCGAGAGTGAGTTGAGGGGTCTCATGCTGAGTGTGCTGGCCCCGGATGCCGACCAATTCCTGCAACTGATGACCCCGATCAACACCGGTTCGCCGGACTTCTTCGCCACGCGGCACCGGCTGGCGAGTGGCGAATGGCGGGATGTGGAAATTTGCGCCGGTCCGGTGGATACCGGGGAGATCTGGGTGCTCCATTGCATTGTGCAGGATGTGACGCTGCGCCGGCGCGCGGAGGTGGAACTGGAGAAGCGCAAAAATGTGCTGGCGGCCATAGCCGAGGCCGGCCAGTTGCTGCTGGTGAACCAGGATCTGGATCGTTCGATGCAGGCGGCGCTCAAGGCGCTGGGGCTGGCGGTGCATGCGGATCGGGTTTACGTGTATGAAAACCAACCCGGGGAGCTGGCGGGACCCTTGTTATCCACTCTGCGCTATCAGTGGACCAGTACGGTGGTGCCGGCCCAGCCCCAAGGCGAGCCCAATTCGCCGGTGGAAATCATCCAGCCACGCTGGGCCCGGGCCATGCGCTCGCACCTGCCCGTTTATGGTCTGCGGGAGGATTTTGAACCCGGGGAACGCGGGCTGCTGCAAGCCATGGGGGTCGTTTCCCTGGCGGCGATCCCCATCCATATTGAAAATAAATTCTGGGGGTTTATTGGGTTTGACGACTGCCAGTTTCCGCGCTACTGGAACGAGACCGAGATCGCCGCCCTGCGCGCCATGGCCGGTCCGATTGGCAACGCCATTATTCGTGCCCGCGCGACTGAGGAGCTAATTCGCGCCCGGGACGCGGCGGAAACGGCCGACAAGGCGAAAGGTGAGTTTCTCGCCACCATGAGCCATGAACTGCGCACGCCGATGAACGCAGTGATCGGCATGACCAGCCTGCTGCGGGACACACCGCTGGAAACACGCCAGCTGGAATTTGTCGAGGTGGTGCGGACCAGTGGCGAGGCCTTGATGGAAATCATCAACGGGATTTTAGATTTTTCCAAAATTGAATCGGGCAAACTGGTGATTGAGCAGGAGGATTTTGCGTTGCGTTCCATTGTCGATGGGGTGCTGGACCTGCTGGCACCGCGGGCGCACGCCAAAGACTTGGAACTGGCCGCCCTGTTTGGCCCCGGGGTACCGGACAGCTTGCGCGGGGACGATGGGCGGTTGCGCCAGATCCTGGTGAATTTGCTGGTGAACGGCATTAAATTTACGGCCGAAGGCGAGGTAGTTTTGCGGGTACAGTGCCGGGCCCAGAACGCCCGCCAGGCCACCCTCCGGTTTGCGGTTACGGACACCGGCCCGGGCATCCCCCCCGAACAGCAAGGCCTCTTGTTCCAGCCGTTTTCCCAAGCCGACTCCACCGTGAGCCGCCGGTACGGCGGCACCGGTCTGGGTCTGGCGATCTGCAAACGGCTGGTCCTGCTGATGGGCGGGCAGATCGGACTGGACAGCATGCCCGGCGAAGGTGCCACTTTTTGGTTTGAGCTCCCCTTTGAAATCGCGGCGGCCGTGGATGAGCCCCTGCCGATCGACCAGTTACCGCCCACACGCGTACTGGTGGTGGACCGCCATGCCGCCAGCCGGGAATCGATTCTGGACATGTTGCGCGGCTGGCACATGGACGCGGCGGAGGCGTTCAGCCTGAACCAGGCAGTGGAATTGACCGAAGCGGCCCGCCGGGAAGGGCAACCATTCAACCTGACGCTGGTGGAAAATGATTTGTGCATAGGCTCACTGGCCAGTTTGGAAGGGGTGATTCTATTGACCCAGGCCCATTTGCCCCCGGCCGGGGCCCTGCCACCCGGGGTGGCGGCCCAACTCACCAAGCCCTTAAAACAATCCCAACTCTTTGACTGTCTGGCCATGGTGCTGACCGGCCAGTCCCTGCGCCCGGGTGCGGCTCCGAAATCCAGTGCCACCGAAAGCGCCGAGGCTTCCGCCCTGACCCGGTTGCGCATTCTGGTCGCGGAGGACAATGACGTGAACCGCCGGCTGGCCATGTTCATGTTGCAAAAACTGGGCTGCCAGCCGGATTTTGCGTGCGATGGCCAGGAAACCATTCAAGGTTGGGAAAACATTCCCTATGATGTCATCTTGATGGACTGCCAAATGCCCGTGGTGGATGGCTACACGGCCACCCGGAAAATCCGCGAGTTGTCCGCACAGCCCGCCTACGCCGGCCGGCCGCCCACGCGTATTATCGCCATGACGGCCAATGCCATGCGCGGGGACCGGGAGAAATGCCTCGCGGCGGGCATGGATGATTATATTGGGAAGCCGGTGCGGCTCGAATTGCTGCGCGAAGCGCTGACCCGCGCGCTGGTCCTGGACACGCCGCCCAGCCCACCGGCCGCGCCCGCGGTGTCGGCGGAAATTCGAGCAAACATCGAAGCCAGTGTGGGTGAGTTGCACCGGGAACTGGGGCCGGAAGCGGCCTGCGAGTTGATCAGTGCGTTTTTAAATGACACCCCGGGGGCGCTCGCCGAATTAACGACACTGTCCAACGGCGGGGTGCGGGAAACCTTTGCCCGCGCCGCCCATTCCCTCGCGGGCAGTTGCAGTATCTTTGGCTTGCAACATTTACGCGAGGTGGCCTTGGAACTCGAGGATTGCGCTGGGGTGGGGGACCCGGCGGTCAGCACCGCACTGATTGCCCGCCTCAGCGAGGGCTTTCAGGCCTGCCGGCCGGTACTCGAAAGCCTCCTGGCCAATCTACCCCCAATTACTGATTTATGAAATTACTCTATGTCCATGAACGCTTCGGCGCCCTCGCGGGGGCGGAAGCCAACGCCCACATCACGGCCACGGAACTGGCGGCCCGCGGTCATACCATCGGCATCCTGCATGGTCCGGGGACCGGGAAAAACGAGGCCGCCTGGCAGACCACGTTTACCGCCCGGTTCGCCCTAGGGCCGGGCGACAACGCGGCGGTGGTGCGCGGGGCGCTGGCGACGTTTCAACCGGACGCGGTGTATGTGCACAAGATGGCCGACCTGGAGGTGATTGCCGCCCTGGTGGCGAGCGGGGTGCCGCTGGTGCGCATGGTCCATGACCATGACATCTATTGCATGCGCAGCTACAAGTACAATTACTTCACCCGCGCCATTTGCACCCGGCCCGCCTCACTGTACTGCATTTTCCCCTGCCTGGCCTCGGTGGTGAAAAATTCCGGGGGTGGCTTTCCCTTGAAATGGGTCAGTTACACGGACAAGAAACGGGAAATTGCCTTGAACCAGCAATTCCGGCGGATGGTGGTGGTGACGACTTACATGCGGGATGAATTGATCCAGAATGGCTTCGATCCGAAGCGGATTGAGATCCATGCCCCGGTGCCGCGCATGGGCGACCCGAATTTGCGGAGCGATTTTGGTCCGCGCAATCTGATCATGTATGCGGGCCAGATTATTCGGGGCAAGGGCGTGGATGTGCTGATTGAGGCGCTGGCGCTGCTGGATGTTCAATTTGAGTGCGTCATTCTGGGGGATGGCAACCACCGGGCTTATTGTGAGGAATTGACGCGCAAGCTGGGGCTGGCGGATCGCGTGCATTTCAAGGGGTTCATTCCGCAGGAGGAACTGAAGGGGTATTATCGGGAGTGCAGCGTGGTGGCTTTGAGCTCGCTCTGGCCGGAACCCATTGCGACGATTGGCCTGGAAGTGATGCGGTATGCGCTGCCCGTGGTGGCGTTTGATGCGGGTGGCATCAAGGACTGGCTCGAAGATGGGCACAATGGTTACCTGGTGCCATGGATGGATCGCCCCCAGTTCGCCGCCCGCCTCAAGCAACTGCTTTTGGACAAACCCCTGGCGCGGCAACTGGGCGAGAACGGGCTGAAACTGGTGAGCGAGCGCTATGACTTTCCCCAGTACATCGTCGACTTGGAAACGATGTTCGGCCGGGTGATGCGGGAAAAAGTTCCGGGCTGACCGGTTTTTTGCGAAAAGTGTTAAATAGCGTGAAATTTCATTAAAGTCGGCCAATTTCGCTGATTGGGCGGAACCAGGCGGGCGTTGCCGGGGGCCAGGCCACTGCCTGCAGGCGAACGGCGGCCGGGGCTTTGATTTTGTGTATGTATCTGTCTAAGAACAGCTTACACAATTAAACAGGGTTCCTGGCTGTTTTCGGTGGAATTCGGGTTGGCTTGGGCCGTCGGCTGCTGGATTGCCGAATCCCAACGGGATTCAGTCCGCCAGGCCAGGGTTGTCCCGGCAGCGGGACT